>DATFON010000065.1:0-65140 GCA_035265465.1 Solirubrobacterales bacterium
CTCCCCTCACCGCCGTCCTCGGGGGGGCTTCCCTCCGGGCCGGATCCCTCGCCGTCGGCCGATGCCGTGGCGCCGACCCCAACGGGCTCGCGCTTCTTGGCAGGCTTCTTCTTCGGCTTCACCAGCTTCATCTTGAGGGGACGATCGTCTTCGTCGCCCGCGGAGGGGTCGCGCTCGACCAGGACCGTCGTGCCCGGCACGATGTCACCGGTGCGCAGCACCTCGTCCGCGAGCGGGTCCTCGATGAATCGCTGGATCGCGCGGCGCAGCGGCCTCGCCCCCATCGCCGGATCCCAGCCCTTGTCGACCAGGAGCTCCTTCGCCGGGTCATCGAGCTCGAGCTGCAGCTCGTGCTCCGCGACCTGGGCCCGAACTCGGGCGATCATCAGGTCGATGATCACCTTGATCTCGTCGCGCGTGAGCTTGTGGAAGACGATCACCTCGTCGATCCGGTTCAGGAACTCCGGGCGGAAGACCTTCTTGAGCTCGCCCATGATCCGGCCCTTCATCTCCTCGTAGGAGGCGCCCGTCTCGTCGGAAGCGCCGAACCCGAAGGACACATTGCGCGCGATGTCCTTGGCGCCGATGTTCGACGTCATGATCACGATCGCGTTGCGGAAGTCCACCGTCCGGCCCTGCGCGTCCGTGAGCCGCCCGTCCTCCAGGATCTGGAGCAGGATGTTGAACACGTCCGGGTGCGCCTTCTCGATCTCGTCGAGCAGCAGCACCGAGTACGGCTTGCGCCGTACGGCCTCCGTCAGCTGGCCGCCCTCGTCGTAGCCGACGTAGCCGGGCGGCGACCCCACCAGGCGCGAGACGGCGTGCTTCTCCATGTACTCGGACATGTCGATGCGAACCATCGAGTCCTCATCGCCGAACAGGAACTCGGCGAGGGTTCGCGCCAGCTCGGTCTTTCCAACTCCCGACGGGCCGAGGAAGATGAACGAACCGGCGGGTCGCTTTGGGTCCTTGATCCCGGCGCGCGAGCGGCGGATGGCCTTGGACACGGCGTTGAGTGCCACGTCCTGGCCGATCACGCGCTTGTGGAGCTCGTCCTCCATCCGCAGAAGCTTCTTGGTCTCGGCCTCGGTCAGCTTGAAGACCGGGATCCCGGTCCACATCGACACGATGTCGGCGATCTCCTCCTCGCCGACCTCCGGCCGCTCGCCGCCCTCGCCGGCGGCCCACTGGTCCTCGAGCTCACGCTTGCGGTTGGTGAGCTGCCGCTCCTTGTCGCGAAGATTCGCGGCCTTCTCGAACTCCTGGGCCTCGATCGCGGACTCCTTGGCCCGCCGCGTCTCCTCGATCTCCTCCTCGAGATCGCGATACACCGGCGGCTGGGACATGGACTTGATGCGCATGCGCGACGCGGCCTCGTCGATGAGGTCGATCGCCTTGTCCGGCAGGAACCGATCCGAGATGTAGCGATCGGCGAGCTCCGCGGCTGCACCCAGCGCCTCATTGGTGATCTGGACGCGGTGATGCTCCTCATAGCGCTCCCGGAGGCCCTCGAGGATCTGCACGGTGTCGGTAGTCGACGGCTGGTCGACCTTGATCTGCTGGAACCGCCGCTCGAGCGCGGAGTCGCGCTCCAGGTACTTGCGGTACTCGTCCATCGTCGTCGCGCCGATCGTCTGGATCTCGCCGCGCGCGAGCGCCGGCTTCAGGATCGAGGCGGCGTCGATTGCGCCCTCGGCGGCGCCGGCGCCCACCAGGTTGTGGAGCTCGTCGATGAAGAGCACGATGTCGCCGCGCTGGGTGATCTCCTTCATCACCTTCTTCAGCCGCTCCTCGAACTCGCCGCGGTACTTCGATCCGGCGACGAGCGCCGCGAGATCGAGCGTGTAGATCTGCTTGTTCTTCAGAAGCTCCGGCACCTCGCCCTTCGTGATGCGCGATGCGAGTCCCTCGACGATGGCGGTCTTCCCCACCCCCGGCTCGCCGACGAGCACCGGGTTGTTCTTGGTGCGCCGCGAGAGGATCTGCATGATCCGCTCGATCTCGGTCTCGCGCCCGATGACGGGGTCGAGCTTCGATTCCGCTGCCAGCTTGGTCAGGTTGCGGCCGAACTGGTCGAGCAGCTTCGAGGACTTCTTGCCCTCGCCTCCGGTGCCGGTTGCGCCCTGGCGGCGACCGCCCGGGCCGGACAGCATCCGGATGACCTCGTTGCGGATCTTCTCCGAGTCGGCGTCGAAGTCCAGCAGGATCCGTGCGGCGACGCCCTCGTTCTCGCGGACCAGGCCGAGCAGGATGTGCTCGGTGCCGATGTAGTTGTGGCCGAGCGAGAGCGCCTCGCGAAGCGCCAGCTCCAGCACCTTCTTCGCCCGCGGCGTGAACGGGATCTGTCCGGAGGTCACCTCCTCACCGGAGCCGACGATCCGCACGACCTGGGCGCGGACGCGCTCGACGGTTATGTCCAGCGACTCGAGGACTCGCGCGGCAAGGCCCTCCTCCTCGCGGAGCAGCCCGAGCAGGATGTGCTCGGTGCCGATGTAGTTGTGCTTGAGCGTGCGCGCCTCCTCTTGCGCGAGGACGACGACCTGCCTGGCTCTCTCTGTGAATCGCTCGAACACTTCTACCTTGCTGTTCTCTTTCCGCCTCCCAGGCTAGTGGGTGCGCCTTGCGGCTCTCCCAAGTATTGCCTACTGGTTGGTCGGCTCCGGGGGCTCAAACGGGGACGCATGAGCGCCGGAGTCCCATCCAATGTTTCGGCTGCGCGGTGCCGACGGATTAGACCTCCGGTTGTCGCTTACGGCGAGGAGTGAGTATATCGGCGGCCCATGCGTGTCCAGGCGGGCCTCAGGCGCGCCGGACGGGAAGTGGCGCTAATTGCGCATTGAGGCTTGGGCGGCCCTCGGCTGGGGCGCTCAGGGAAGCGTCCCGGCGGCCCGCGTCGGGTCCGCCGCCTGGAACGGCGAGTGAAACGACAGCACGGTCGCCCCACAGCGCAGGACATCGCCGTCGAGAAGGCGCCGGCGGCCCTCGATCCGCTGATCGTTGACGAACGTTCCGTTGCGGGAGAGCCCATCGTCGATCACGGTCCAGTCATCGGCCAGACGCGAAAGCTCGGCGTGGACGCGGGAGACGTCGGCATCCCACGTGAGCGCGACGTCGGCACCCATGCCGCGGCCGATCGTGACCCGATCCCAGGTATCCGGGAGCGACAGAACCCGCTGGCGAGCGTGCGCGTCTCGGTAGACCAGATACGGGTCGCCGCAACGCCTCGCCGCCGCGAGCTCCGGCGTGTCCTCCGGCGCCAGCTCGTTGCCCGACACGCCACATATTCGAGCGCGGGCGCGGCGCGGGCGCAAGCCCCTCGAACCGGCGCGCGCGCTCAGGGGGCGACATATGGTTCCGGCCCAGCATGGGTGGGCCCGAGTCCAGCCGGAAGCGGGTCCCTTATAACGATCAACAGGAGGCAACCTTGAGAAAGCTAGTCGCGTTGACCTGCGCGATCGGCGCGATGGCAGTGGTGGCGGCCAGCCCGGCCGTCGCCTCGGCGTGGGCGCCAGCGGCATCGGCATCGGTACATCCGGGCGTCATGACCTTCACCGAAGGTGCCCAGTGCACATCCAACTTCGTCTTCCAGGACGGGGCGAGCGTCTACCTTGGCCAGGCGGCGCACTGCTCGGGCACCGGCGCGGCCACGGACACCGACGGGTGCACGAGCGAATCCCTTCCGATCGGCACCCCGGTTGAGGTGGACGGCGCCAGCAGGCCCGGAACGATGGTCTACAACTCGTGGATCACCATGCAGGCCAAGGGCGAGACCAACGCCGACGCCTGCGCGTACAACGATCTCGCGCTCGTCAGGCTGGATCCCGCCGACGTGCCGAATGTGAACCCGTCGGTTCCCGGCTTCGGCGGCCCGACGGGCGTCGGGTCCGTCGGCGGCCTCGGGTCGACCGTGTATTCCTACGGCAACTCCTCGCTGCGCGCGGGCGTCACGAAGCTGAGCCCGAAGCAGGGGACCGTCATCCAGAACCAGGGCAACGGCTGGAGCCACAACGTCCTCACCGCCACACCGGGCATCCCCGGTGACTCCGGCAGCGGGTTCCTGAACGGGTCCGGACAGGCGATCGGCGTGCTCTCCACGCTCCAGATCGCCCCGGCGGCAGGTTCGAACGGCGTGGGCGACATCGCGAAGGAGATCGCCTACATGCACGCGAACAGCTCGCTCTCGGGCGCGAACCTCGTGCCGGGCACGGAGCCGTTCAGCGCGAACTGGGTTCAGGCGATCCTGGGAGCGTAGGAGCGACGCGAACGGTTTAGGGCAAGTAGGGGCAGGTCCGAAAGGGCCTGCCTCTACCCGTGCCCGGGCGGAACTGCCGGGTCAAGTGGATCTACGCCCACCTGCCGGGGGTCAATTCACTTGACCTGGGCTTTTCCGGGCTCTGCCGAAGCTCCCTGCCCGGTTCGAACCGCCGGGTAGACGAACCCTAGGTCGACGCCCCGCCGCGGTGAGTCCAGTGGCATTTCGCCCGGCTCCGGCTCGCGGCCGACGTAGAAGATGGTGCGCGTCTCGCCCAGCAAGTAGATGGCGTCCCGCCGGATCTCAAAGCGGTCGCCACCGAAGTTGACGTCATCTCCCAGGAGAAGGGGTGGGTTCGCGCATTCGAGGTCGGGCGGCGCGTCCTCCGGCAGGTCGCACGGCCGCCGAGGGGTCTCCCGACCTAGGGTGATCCCCATCCAGTGACCCACGGCCTGCGGAATGGAGGGCAGGAGCCGAACCTTTCCGTCGATGCCGCCTTTCTGAAGCTCGCGGGTCATCTCGGCGGCGCCCGCTTCGCCGTCGAGGATGCGGATCTTCACCCACCCGTCGTCGTCGTCGATTGCCAACACCCGCTCGGGACCGCTGGTGAAGACGCCGCCGCCGAAGAGCACCGCTGCCACCGTGATGCAGGCAGCGCCGACAACCGAGGCGCGGAAACGGATCCTCGACCTGCGCCGCCTGATGGCGCCCACTAGCGCGCCTCGAAGTGGGAGGGGAGGTTGTGCCGCCCCGGCGGCATGCAAAGCGGGCTGGTGAATCGGTCGCGAGTCAGTCATGACGTTGCCTCCAACGAGTCGGCGAGTTTGGTCAGGGCGCGGGCGACGCGAACTCGGGCCGCACCCTCGGTGCAGCCGAGACGGCGCGCCACCTCCGCGTACGGGAGTTCGCCATCGACACGAAGCCGCACGGCCTCGGCGCTGTCGGGTGGCAGCTCCGCGAGCGCCGCCTCGAGTTGCTTGCGAACTGGTGCGAGATCGGCCAGCTCCTCAATCCGGCGCAACGCATCGTCATCCAGCTCGATCCGTTCGAGGCCCAGTCGCCTGCGGGCTCGATCCTCGATGCGCTCGTTCCGGATCGAATCAGCGAGCAGGTGGCGGGCGATACCCAGGATCCAGGCGATCGCCGGCACACCTGTACCGCGGTAACGGCGGCGGGAGCAGAAGGCCGCCGCGAACGTTTCGGCGGTCAGGTCGGCGGCGCTCTCGGCGCACGCCGTGCGCCGCTGGAAATACGCGAGGACGGTGGCGGCGTGGCGGTCGTAGAGGAGGCCGAAGGCCTCCGGATCGCGTCCCGAGCGCCGAAGCAGCTCGGCATCGCTCTTCGCGTCGTACTTCGAGGCCATCTACCAACTCATCGGCTGGGTAGGCGGCGACGTTACATCGCGCCAAACGCTGCGGGCGGCAGATAATCCACCTATACGGGGGACAATCGGCCGCTCGTGGGATGGATTAGTTCCGCATCGCCGGGAACAGCACGACCTCGCGCAGGTTGCGGGCACCCGTCAGGATCATCACCAGCCGATCGATTCCGAGTCCCACGCCACCGGTGGGCGGCATGCCCTGCTCTAGCGCCTCGACAAATGCCTCGTCGAACGGCTGGGCATCCTCGTCGCCACGCCGGAGCTCCTCGACCTGCTGCTCGAAGCGCCGCCGCTGCTCGTCGGGATCGTTCAGCTCCGTGAACGCGTTCGCGATCTCCACGCCGCCGACGAACGCCTCCCAACGCTCCACGAATCCATCGGCGGAGCGGTGCCGCTTGGCGAACGGTGAGAGCTCCACCGGGTAGTCCAGGATGAACGTGGGCTGGATCAACGTGGGCTCGACCAGCTTCGACAGCACGCCGTCGACGAGCTTGCCCCAGCCCTCGGCCGGCTCGGGCTCGCGTCCCAGCGCCGCGGCGAGCTCCTCCCGGCTCGGATGCTCGGCGAGGTCGAGCCCGGTCCGCTCGGCGATCGCGTCGCGCAGGGTGACTCGCTGCCATGGCGGCGCCAGGTCGATCTCGGCGCCGTCGCGCTGGAACCTGGTCGTGCCGAAGACGCGCTCCGCCACACCGGCGACCAGCTGCTCGAGCCGCTCCGCGACCTTCCGATAGTCCGAGTAGGCCTCGTACCACTCGAGCATCGTGAACTCGGGGTTGTGCTTGGGCGAGACGCCCTCGTTGCGGAAGTCCTTGCCGAGCTCATAGACGCGGTCGATGCCCCCGACGACGCAGCGCTTGAGATAGAGCTCGGTCGCGATCCTCAGGTAGAGATCGCGATCGAGTGCGTTGTGGTGGGTCAAGAAGGGCCGCGCGAGCGCCCCGCCGTACAGGGGCTGGAGCACCGGTGTCTCCACCTCGACGAAGCCGCGGGCGTCGAGCCACTCGCGAACCGCCGTCACGACCTGCGCGCGCTTGACGAACCGGTCGCGAACCTCGGGGTTGGCGATCAGGTCCAGCTCGCGATGGCGGTAGCGAAGCTCGACGTCCTCCAGACCGTGGTACTTGTCGGGCGGCGGGCGCAAGCTCTTGGCCAAGAGGGTCCAACCCTCCACGCGGAGCGACAACTCGCCCCGCTTCGTCGCGAACACCGCGCCCTCGGCACCAACGATGTCGCCGAGATCAACGCCCACCAGACCCTCGAACGACTCCGCCCCCAGCACGTCCTCCCGCGCGTGCAGCTGGATCCGTCCGGAGCCGTCCACCACGTCGATGAACGCGGCCTTACCGTGGCCGCGCCGCGCCGCAATCCGCCCCGCCACCCGATACCGATCGGTGGTCTCCTCGCCGGCGGCGAGTCCTTCGTGAGCGGCTCGCACGGCCGCGATCTCCGTCCGCCCCTCAAATGAATGGGGAAACGGCTCCACTCCCGATTCCCGCAGGCGCGCGAGCTTCTCGCGCCGCTCGGCGATCACGTGGGATTCGGAGCGCTCCTCCTGATCGGGCTCGCCCATGGCCGGCGAGCGTACCGGCGACCGCTGCTAAGCCGCTTCGATCTTGGTGATCTTGAGCTTGCGCTTCGGGCCTCGCGGCACCTCGACGGTGACGACGTCGCCCCGCTTGTGGCCGACGAGCGCCTTGCCGATCGGCGACTCGTTCGACAGCTTGCTCTCCGCGGGATCGGCTTCCGCCGAACCGACGATCTGGAACTTCTTCGAGTCGCCGGACTTCTGATCCTTCACGTGCACTCGTACTCCGACGCCGACGGTGTCGGTATCGAGCTGCTTCTCGTCGACCACCGTCGCCCGGCGGACGCGCTCCTCGAGCTGCGCGATCCGCTGCTCGAGCAGAGCCTGCTCGTTCTTGGCGTCGTCGTACTCGGAGTTCTCCATGATGTCGCCGAACTCCCGCGCCTCCTTGATGCGCGCGGCGACCTCACGACGCTTCACGGTCGTCAGTTGGCTGAGCTCCTCGCGGAGCCTCTCCAGCCCCTCCTGGGTGATCAATGATTCACGAGCCACGTGCTGAAACCTCGTCCCCTGTGTTCTCGAGGGACCCTTGACGGCGCCCCGGTAGATGACGAAACAAAACCCGAACGCGGCGCATACCTGCGTGCGCTCGCGGGTCGGGCAGGCGGGCGATTATAGCGGGGGGCGTTTTGCCTAATTACGCGGCCAGGGCGGGTGCTTCCGCCAGGGCCGCCACCAACGTGCGCGCCTCGTCGAGGCCCTCGGTCCGCTGGAAGGCATCGGCCCGTGAACCCGTCACACCGAGTCGCTCGAGATACCAGGGATAGAACTTGCGGGCGTAGCGCGCGGCGCGGCGCTCGCCGAGATGCCGCGCGGCCCGCTCCATCGTCCAAAGAAGCTCGCGAACGATCTCGTCGTGGCTGGGCGGCGCCGCCCGCCGTCCGGTGAGCTCCTCGAAGATCCATGGGTTTCCGAGGGCCCCGCGGGCGATCATCACGGCGTCCGCCCCGGCCTCGCGATACGCGCGCCGCGCAAGGTCGGCCGTCGCCAGACCGCCCGAGACGATCACGGGAACGCCCGCTCCATCAACCCGCCTGGCGAGCTCGCGTACGAGGCCGTAATCGGGTTCCCCCTTGTGCTGGACGGCGGCGCTTCGCGGATGGAAGGCGATCCCGGCCACCCCGGCCTCCTCGACCAGGCGCACCGCGAGGTCGATTCCGGAGCGATCGCCCGGCTCGATCCCGGATCGGAGCTTCACCGTGACCGGCCGTCCGGAGCCCTCGGCAGCCGCACGCGCAAGGCGCACCGCGAGGTCGGGCCGCCGCAGAAGCTCGGCGCCCGCTCCGACCCTGCGGACCTTGCGGACCGGGCATCCCATGTTGATGTCGATCAGGTCCGCTCCGCCGCCGGCGGCAATGCGGGCGCCGGAGGCCATGACCTCGGGGTCGTGCCCGAAGAGCTGGATCGACACCGGGTGCTCCGACGGGTGGATACGCATGAGCTCGGTCATCGTGCGCTCGTTGCGGTAATGGAGCCCGAAGCTCGACACCATCTCCGAGACGGCGAGGCCGGCACCGTGTCGGCGCGCCTGCAGGCGGACGAACCAGTTGCCGATCCCGGCCAGCGGTGCGAGCAGCACGCGGTTGGCGACGTCAACGTCGCCGATACGGAATGGTGATGTAAGGGGCCGCGTCACTGGTTTCGCTCCCAGATCAAGCGTAGGCCCGTAAGCGTGAGGAGGTCGTCCACCTCGTCGATCAGCTCGCAGAACGGGACGATCGCGGCGGCGTGGCCGCCCGTGGCGACGAACCGAGTCTCCTCGCCGAGCTCGCGCTCGATGCGGCGCGCGATTGCGTCCACCGCCCCGGCGAACCCGTACGTGATCCCGGAGAGCAGGCTCTGGTGAGTGGTCCGGCCGATCACTCCACCCGCCTCGCTGGGAGGCTCGCCCAGATCGATCGGCGGCAACTTCGCGGTGCGCTGCGCCAGGGCCTCCATGGAGATCTCGACTCCGGGGCCGATCACACCGCCCACGTACTCGCCGTTCTCCGACACGACGTCGAAGGTGATCGCGGTGCCGAAGTCCGCGACGGCGCACGGGCCTCCCAGACGTTCATACGCGGCCACGGCGTTGGCGAGTCTGTCCGCGCCCAGCTCGCGGGGATTTTCGAGTTGGATCGCCATGCCGGTCTTGATGCCGGGGCCGAGGATCAGGCACTCGCCCTGCAGGTAGCGCTCGCTCATCCCGAAGTACTCGGGCGTCAGCTGCGGCACCACCGACGAGACGATCGACGCGTCGACGGCGCTGGCCTCCAGCCCGCGAAGCGCGAGCAGCGTCGAGACGCGAACGGCGAGCTCGTCGGCGGTCGCCTCGATGTGAGTCGCAAACCGCCAGTGCTCGATGAGCTCGTCCCCCTCGAACAGGCCGAGGTGGCTTTGCGTGTTTCCAACGTCAACCGCAAGCAGCACGCCGGGGATTATCCAGCGCAATACGATGCCGGCGCGATGGCCGCCGCCCAGCAGCTCAACGCGAAGCTGTATGTGATCCCCGGCTCCCACCCCGCGATGGCGGCGCGGCGGATGCTGGAGCTGAAGGGAATCCCCTATCGCCGCATCGACCTGATGCCGGTGATCTCGCGCGGGGCGCTGCGCGCGCTGCGATTTCCGTCGAACACGGTTCCGTCGCTCGCGATCGAGGGTCGCAAGCTCACGGGGTCCAGGGAGATCGCGCGCGAGCTCGACATGATCCAACCCGATCCGCCTCTGTACCCCTCCGAGCCCGAGCGTCGCGTCGCCGTGGAGGACGCCGAGCGATGGGGCGAGGAGGTGCTCCAGCCGGCCGTCAGGCGAATCCTGTGGAACGCGCTCAAGCGAGATCGCGCTCCGCTCGCCAGCTACGCGGAGGGCGCAAGGCTCGGCGTTCCGATCGGCCTTGCCGTCAAGACCGCGGCGCCCATCGTCGCGGCGGCGAACCGGATGAATGGCGCCTACGACGACGCCGTCCGGCGCGACCTCGCCTCGCTCCCGGGATGGCTCAAGCGGATCGACGACTGGATCGGCGAGGGCATCCTGGGCTCTACTCCGCCGAATGCGGCCGACCTCCAGATCGGCGCGAGCCTCCGTCTGGCGATGACCCTCGATGACGTTCGCCCCGTCATCGCCTCACGGCCGGCGGGCCAGCTTGCGGTTCGCGCCATCCCGGACTTCCCTGGGCACGCGCCCCCGGTGCTGCCGGCGAGTTGGCTCGCACCGGCGCGCGAGGCAGAGGAGGCCGCGGCCGCCGGCTGACCCCCCCGCCGCAGGTGCCGTTCAGCTGAACGGGCCGGCCCGGCGAACGCGCTGGCCTGGCCCGAGCTTCTCAAGGGCGGCGTCGAGCCGGGTTCCGTCGGGCAGCGCCAGATCGGGGTCGAGCTCGAGTAGCGGCGCCAGCACGAAGCGCCGACTCGTGACCTGCGGATGCGGGAGCGTCAGGCGCTCCGTCCGAAGCTCGACGTCACCGAGCATGAGTAGATCGATGTCCAGCGGGCGCGGGCCGTGGCGCGGGCCTCCGAGCATGCGCCCCTGATCGGCCTCGATCGCTTTGCACAGGTCGAGCAGGTCCTCCGGCTCCAGCTCGGTGCGGATTCGTGCTGCCGCGTTCAGAAAGTCCGGCTGGTCGAGCACCTCGCCGACCGGCTCGGTCGCGTACAGCGACGAGGTCGCGTCCACCTCGACCCCACGCTCGTTCAGCGCGTTCACCGCGGCGCGGAGGTGGGATCGGCTGTCGCCCACGTTCGAGCCGAGGCCCAGGTACCCGGTCCGCGCGCTCACTCCTCTCCGTCGTTCTCCCCGCCGACATCGCCCGCGGCGCGCTCGTGCACGACCTCTACCGCGACTTGCTCGACGGCGATCGGCAACGGCGGCTCGGGCTTGGCGGCCCGCACCCGCACCGACTCGCAGCTAAAGCGCTCCATCAGCCGCTCGGCGATCACGTGGCAGAGGCGCTCGAGCGTCCTGTAGCTGCGCTCCGTTGCGCCGAGTGCCACGATGTCGCAGACCTCTGCGTAATCGACCGTGTCCTCCACCCGATCCGTGAGCACGGCATCGCAATCGGGAACGTCGATGCTGACGTCGATCTCGAGGCGCTGGCCGGTCTCCCGCTCGGCCTCCGTCACCCCGTGATGCGTATAGATGGAGAGACCGCGAACCTCGACCTCTACTGACGCGCTGTCACCCGGATCCGGTTCCACGGGCGGACCGTACCAGCGGCGAGAAAGGCGCCCGCGATCCGCTAGTCCGAGGCTGCCTCGAGGATCGTCTCGGCGACCCGAGCTGCCTGGTGAACCTCGGCGACGTCGTGAACTCGCAGAACGTCGGCGCCCGCCCGCAACGCCAGCACGCTGCTCGCGATCGTGCCACCAAGGCGATCGTCCACCTCTCGGTCGGTGATGCTGCCGATGAAGCGCTTGCGCGAGGTTCCGACCACGATGGACCGCCCGAGTTGGCGCAGCTCGCCGAGCCGGCTCAACAGCTCGAGGTTGTGACGGACGGTCTTCCCGAACCCGATGCCGGGATCGACCCAGATGCGGTCCTCCGCGATCCCCTCGCCAGTGGCGAACTTGATCCGCTCGGCGAGGAACGCCATAACGTCGTCCACCACGTCGTCGTAGGTGGGGTTCTCCTGCATCGTCCGGGGCGTCCCCTGCATGTGCATCAACACCACGACGCACCCGCGGTCGGCGCACAGGCCGGCGAGCGCCGGCTCGGTCCGCAGAGCGGTCACGTCGTTGACGATCTCCGCACCCGCGTCGAGCGCGGTCTCGGCTACGGCAGCTTTCGAGGTGTCGATCGAGATGGCCGCATCCACACCGTCCAGGCCCGCCATGACCGGGGCCACCCGAGCGAGCTCCTCCTCGGCGCTCACGGCACGCGCGCCGGGCCGGGTTGATTCGCCGCCGATGTCGAGAAGCTCGGCGCCGTCGGCGACGAGCTGGCGTGCGTGGGCGATGGCGCGCTCGGGAGCAAGGAACAGCCCCCCGTCGGAGAACGAGTCGGGGGTCACGTTGACGATGCCCATCAGCCGGGCCATGCGCTGAGTATCCCCGCCCGCGCTACTCCGCCCGGATCAGGTTCCCGGAGGGGTCGAGCTCGACGAAGTGATGCGCCTCCCCGTCGCGGAACCGCTTGCACTGGTTCGCGGGATCGTCATCCACCGATTGGCGCGGATCGTGGGCGATATCGGCGACCCAGTCGGGCAGCCCCGGCAGCCGCTCGGCTATGCACGGGCCGCGGTCGAGGTCCCTGCCGCCGGACTTCGCCTCGTCGTAGGCCCGCTGCGCCTCGGCCACGGCGCGATCCTGATCACTTGGGCCGGTGCCGCTATCGCCGCCGCAGCCGCCTAGGAGGGCGACGGCGGCGAGCAGGGCAAGGAGAGGAACGCGTCGCATGACCAAAACGCTACCGACGCGAGAGAGGCGCGAGTCCGCCAACCCGACGTACGCCTCGCGTCAAGGCAATCCGCATCCGAGGGGTGGATGCGGATTGACTCGACCCGCCTTGAACGAAGCGCCCGTCTCTCTCCCTGCGCCGTAAACGCGCCGGGGGACCGGGCCGGATGTCGCGCGTTAGGGGCGCTCGTTCGGGTCGTCCGCGCGCATGTCCGCGGTCCCGCCGGCGAGGCCCGGACGCGGGCGTGGCACCGGGCGAGGACCCTCGCGGGCGGCCGGCTTCTCGGCCTCGGCCTCGGGCTGGTCTGGCACCCGAGTCTCCTCTTCCTCGTCCCCGAAGACCTCCTCCTCGGAGGCGCCGTCGAGGAGCTTCGCGAACTCCTCCGCGTCAATCGTCTCGCGCTCCAGGAGGATCTTCGAGATCGCGTCGAGCGCCTCGCGCCGCTCGCCCAGGATGTCCTTCGCGGTCTGGTGCGCCTCCTCGACGATGCGGCGGATCTCGTCGTCGATCTCGCGGGCGATCTCGTCGGAGTAGTCCGGCTCGGCGGAGAACTCGCGCCCCAGGAACGGCTGGGAGCGGTCGTGGCCGAAGACCCGTGGGCCGAGGCGCTCGGACATCCCGAAGCGCATGACCATCTGCTTCGCCGTCTCGGTGACCTTCTCGAGGTCGTTCGAGGCGCCGGTCGTGATCTCGCTGAAGATGATCTCCTCGGCGGCGCGGCCGCCCAGGGTCATCGCCATCGTGTCGGTCAGCTCCGCGCGGGTGGTCAGGAACTTGTCCTCCGTCGGCAGGGAGATCGTGTAGCCCAGGGCCTGGCCGCGGCTGATGATCGAGATCTTGTGGACGGGATCGGTGTTGGGCAGCAGGTGGCCGACGATCGCGTGGCCGAGCTCGTGGTAGGCGGTGACGAGGCGCTCCTTCTCGGACATCACCCGGCTCTTCTTCTCGGGGCCGGCGATCACGCGCATGATCCCCTCCTCGAGCTCGTGCATCGTGATCTCGCGCTTGTTGGAGCGCGCGGTCAGGAGCGCCGCCTCGTTGATGAGGTTGGCGAGGTCGGCGCCGGTGAAGCCCGGCGTCTGCCCGGCGAGCGTGTCCAGGTCGATCTTCTTGGCGAGCGGCTTGCCGCGGGTGTGCACCTCGAGGATCCGCTTCCGGCCCTTGCGGTCGGGCCGGTCGACGACGATCTGGCGGTCGAAGCGCCCGGGCCGCAGCAGCGCCGGATCGAGGATGTCCGGGCGGTTGGTGGCGGCGATGAGGATGATGTTGTCCTTCATCTCGAAGCCGTCCATCTCCACGAGGAGCTGGTTCAGAGTCTGCTCGCGCTCGTCGTGGCCGCCGCCCATGCCCGCGCCGCGGTGCCGACCGACGGCGTCGATCTCGTCCATGAAGATGATGCAGGGGGAGTTCTGCTTCGCCTGCTCGAACAGGTCGCGGACGCGACTCGCGCCCACACCGACGAACATCTCGACAAAGTCCGAGCCGGAGATGGAGAAGAACGGCACGCCGGCCTCGCCGGCAACCGCGCGCGCCAGCAGCGTCTTCCCCGTGCCGGGCGGGCCATAGAGGAGGACGCCCTTGGGGATACGCGCCCCGAGGGCCTGGAAACGTTTCGGATTCTCGAGGAACTCCTTGATCTCGTGAAGCTCCTGCACCGCCTCGTCGACCCCCGCGACGTCACGGAAGGTGATCTTGGGCGCGTCGACCGACATGCGCTTCGCCCGTGACTTGCCGAAGCTCATCACGCGCGAGCCACCGCCCTGCATCTGGTTCATCAGGAAGACCCAGAACCCGAAGAAGAGTAGGAACGGCAGGATGTAGGTGAGGATCGAGAGGAAGCTCGAGCCACCGGTTCCCTCGACCTTGGTCGCGACGTTCTTCTTCGCCAGCAGGTCGATGACCTGGCTCTGGGCGTTGCCCGCGGTCGGATACCCGGTGGAGTAGCTCTTGCCGTCCGGCTCGTCGACGGTGATCGAGCTGGCCTTCTGGTCGAAGGTGACCGACTCGATCGACGACGGATTGTTCTTCACCTGCGATATGAACTGGTCGTAGGTCGGCGTCTGCTCGCTTGAGGGGCTGCTGATCAGCCGCTGCGCGAAGAACGCGAGCACGATCACGATCAGGATCGGGAATGCCGCGCTGCGGAAGAAGCGCCTCATCTCGAATCCCTCGAGCCGGCGGCAGGCGCGGCGCTCGCGAGAAAGGTGCGGTGAAGCTGATGGAACTTGCGCATGATCTAAGGGGGGTTCTGGAGCCCCGCGAACGACTGGAATGAGCGTACCAGGGTGCCTATACCGTTTAAGGGGCGTCTGACGACTGGTCCGAGTCCGCCAAAACGGCGACGTAGTCGAGGTTCCTGTACCGCTGGGCGTAGTCCAGGCCATATCCGATCACGAACCGATTCGGGATCTCGAATCCGACGTAGCGGATCGGCAGATCCACCCGCCGCCGATCCGGCTTGGTCAACAGAGCGCAGACCTCGAGTGAGGCGGGATTTCGTGCGTTCAGGTTGCGCAGCAGGTAATGGAGCGTGAGCCCGGAGTCGATGATGTCCTCGACGATCAGCACGTCACGCCCCTCGATCGACGAGTCGAGGTCCTTGAGGATGCGGACCACGCCAGACGAGTCCGTCTCGGAGCCATAGCTCGAGACCGCCATGAAGTCGATCTCGCAGGGAACGGTCGCGAAGCGCATCAGGTCCCCGAGGAACAGGACGGCACCCTTGAGGATCCCGATCATGACGAGGTCCCGTCCCTCGTAATCGCGGCTGATCTCGGCGGCCAGGGCCTTGACGCGGCTCTGGAGCTCGGGGGCGGGGACGAGGATCTCGCCGATCGCGGAATCGTCCATGGCGGCGTGAGTCTACGTTCCGATCACGCCCGCGGGGGCGCCGGCGGAGAGGGCGAGTAGGGCAGCGACGAACCGGCCCAAATCCGGCAGTCGCCCGGCTTGTGGACGTTTGCTTTCGCATAGCGAAACAAACCGTCCACGCGGGCCGCAAATCTGCCGGGGCGCGGCGAGTCGCTCAGTCCAACGCTCGCGCCGTCAGCACGGCGACCTCCCGTGCGTCCGCCGGAAGTCGAAAGTCCTCGGATACCGCCACGCCGGCGACCCAGACGACCCGTCCCGCCGCCGTCACCACCGGAAGGTGGTGCCGCAGGGAGCGTGGCACGCCGCGATCCGTGAAGAGGTCCTGGAGGCTCTTCGTGCCGTTCATGCCCAGCGGGCGGATCCGGTCTCCGTCGCGCCAGGTGCGGACCACGAGCTCATCTCCGAGGGCTTCCGCGTCGAGCGTCGCCAGGTCGGGCCCGGCGGGCTCGAGCGGGCCCGCGCGAATCTCCGCTCGCACCTCCCACCGCCCGAAGCGGCAGCTTCCGGGCACCCGCAGCGGTGCCGGGGCGGGCGCCGCATCCGCCTCGGATGACGTCTCGAACCTGATCAGCCCCTGCTCGCAGATCGCACGGACGCCGTGGCCGAGGTCGACCTCGCCGCCCTCCGGCATCAGCGCGAGCCGCATGATCTGCGCCGCGCGGCGGCGGCCCAGCGGCACAGCGCGCCCGGTGGCCCGCTCCGCGAGCGCGCGCAGGGCGAGACGTCGAAGCGCGGGCTCGGAGCCCTCCAGCGCCTCGGCGCGGATCGCGACCGCTCCCGCGCCGGCTCCCGCCGCCTCCAGCGCCTCCAGAACGACCCGGTCGAGCAACCGGGCCTCCTCGATCATCTCGGCCTGGGTCTCGGCGATGTTGCGCTCCGCGGCCGGACTCAGGTCTCGCAGCACCGGCAGGATCTCGGCCCGGATCCGATTCCGGGCGAACGCCGGATCGAGGTTCGTCTCATCGTCGGCGAACGGCAACGCCGCCTCGGTCGCGAGCTGGCGGAGCTCGGCGCGCTCCATTTCGATGAGCGGCCGAATCACGCGGCCGCTCTGGACCGGCAGGCAGCGGAGGCTCCGCGCCCCCGGCGAGACCGCGAGGCGATAGACCAGGGTCTCGGCCAGGTCCGTTCGGGTGTGGCCGGTCGCGATCCAATCGCCGCCCGCGCGAATCCGCAGGCGCTCGGCCGCCGCGTAACGGAACTCGCGAGCGGCGGCCTGGATGTTGCCCTGGAGGGTCGCCGGGCGCTCGATGTGCAGGTCGATTCGAAGCCGCGAGCAAAGATCCCTGCAAACGCTCTCGTCGCGGCTCGCGGTATCGCGAAGGCCGTAGTTGATGTGGAGCGCATGGACGCGTTCGGGTCCGATCGCCCGCGCCATCCCGGCGGCGACGCATGCCGAGTCGGGGCCGCCGGAGGCCAGCACGACCCCCGACGAGATGGCGTCCACCAGGCCGCTTCGCCGCACGGCCTCGGTGAGGCGATCCAGGGCCTCCTCTCTTCCACCCATATCGCCGATCTTAAGGCGACGAGCGGCGCGAGCCGCGGCTACTCGGAGGCTGGCGCTCCTAGTCGTAAGGGACCCGCTCGGGAGCGGAGTCCGCCTCGCGGGCCCGGGCAACGAAGAGCTCGACCGGCTGCGGGAATCCCTTCAGCTCGACGCCGCCGATCGGATCGAATTCGAGATAGCCCGACTCGCCGATCGCATCCGCGACTGCGGCGGTGACCATCACCTCGCCACCGAGGGCCCGCGCGACCACGCGATGGGCGAGGTTCACCTCGCTTCCGAAGTAGTCGCCGTCCCGATATACGGCGCGACCGCAGTGGACGCCCACCCGCGGTTGGGGCCGCTCCTGGAACAGGCCGAGGAACCCGACCGCCCACTCGGTGAGCGTCACGGGGTCCGGGGAGACGATCATCACCTCGTCGCCGATCGTCTTGACGACGAGCGCCTCGGCTGGAAGCGTCGCCTCAACAGTCTCGACGAATCGCTCCACGAGGTCGAACGCCTCCTCATCCCCCTCCTCCTCCGTGTAACGGGTGAACCCGGTCAGGTCGACGAAGCAGAACGCCATCTGGACCCGGCCCAGCTGGCGCTGCCCCGCGAGCTCGGTCTCCATGTGGCCGACGACGTCCTGCTCGATGTAGAAGCGCAGGTAGCGCTGGTGGATGTACTCCATCAATGGCGACGTGATCGGGAGGAGGTCTCGCGCGAGTCCCTCCATCTCCTCCGCCATCTGAAGTGCGTCGACCCCCTGCCGGATGAGGGGCTCGTGGACGTACAGGTGGAACAACCGCACCTCCGCCTCGGCGATCTTGCGAACCGACTGGGCGTAGACCCGGATGAGCTGGAGCAGCGCCACCAGTGGAAACCCTGCCCGCAGGACGTCCCGGATGTGCTCCATCGCGACGACGTCCTGCTCGTTGAGG
This sequence comes from Solirubrobacterales bacterium, assembly GCA_035265465.1. Lineage (GTDB taxonomy): Bacteria > Actinomycetota > Thermoleophilia > Solirubrobacterales > 70-9 > AC-56. Next base: position 17,884 of record DATFON010000065.1, read on the forward strand.
GTTCCCTCGAGGGCGGTGGGCGTACCCAGCAGCGACATCATCCGCTCGATCAGGGCCTCCTCGAGGCCCGTCCGCTCCGCCGCTTCCAGACGCGTCATGTTGCGCTCGCGCCCCGGAAAGAGGTCCTCGACGTAGCCGAACGCCAGACGGCCTTCGCGAACCGCGCGGCGCAGCTCGGCGAGCGAATGCCCCCGTTCGCGCAGCCGGCTCACGACCCGGGCCTGAGCCGCCGCGGCGGTGGTCCACCTCCCGCCCCTGACCGGGATCACCCCTGCCTTGACCCACCGCTGCAGGGTGGATGACGAGACCCCCGCGATCCTCGATGCCTCGCTCAGAGAGATGTGATCGTCCGGCATCGGGATCGATCCTTTCAGGGTCGGCCGGCAGTTGGCGCGCGCGTTGGACGGACCATCAATCGACGACCCAACGGAAACGGCTCCTAACGTGGAGCGACGGGGCTCGCGGCCCCGTCGCCCGCGGGCGTTCGGCCCGCCGCGTCGGCCTACGGCACTGCTGGTGCCTCGCGGGTCCGCTCCTCCGCCCCAGTCGCCGAAGGGCGACGGGAGCGGCGCCCACTGCGGCCTGTTTCCGATCTCTCGGTGCTGAGCCTACGCCGACGGCCGCCCCACGTCAACGCCGATTTGATGCGCGCCGATCACCAGGACGGGGCACCGAGGGAGGGTCACACGGCGGATTTGGACGTCTGGTTTCGCTATGCGAAACAAACGGTCCACATGGGCTACAAGCGCCGCCCGCGCGCCGACGCGCGCCCTACTCCAGCACCAGGTGCGGGTGCTCCTGGGTCACCACCCGACTGTAGGAGCTCACGAGCAACCGGAGCGCCGGGATGTAGACGAGCGCTGACCGGGTGTCGCCGGTTGCCTGCACACGGCCGCGAGCGATCGCGATCGCCAGGCTCTCCTTCCCCTGGAGATAGGCATTGGCCACCTCCGAGCCCATCATCAGCGTGAGCTTGGGCTTCCAGTCGACCTGGTCCGAGAATTGCCAGGTCAGGTGATGGTCGCCTTCCTCCGTCGCGGCGAGGTTGAGCACCAGCGGGAGGTCCGGGAACTCGAATCGGACACGAAGGTCCGCAGCGCGCAGCAGTGGGCCGGCGTGCTCGTCGGCGTCAGTCTCGGTGAGCACCTCGTCCAGCAGGTGCCGGAACTCCGCCGCGGCGCCTGACGACGATCCCATCCCGGTCCCCATCTCAGGATGGAGGCTATCGCTACAAGGGCTTAAAGAACGCACCCCCGCGCTTGACCAGGCTCTCGTACAACTTCGCCTGGATGGTTTCCCTGACCTGCTCCGAGACCTCAAACAGCAGCCGGCGATCCTCGGCCGCGTCGGGCCCGTGATGCGAGACGTCGATGGGCTCGCAGAACTCGATTCGCCACTTCGACGGCAACGGGATCATCCCGAGTGGGCCGAGCCAGGGAAAGGTGGGGGTCACGGGAACGAATGGCGCTCCCACCGCGCGGGCGAGCGGCCTTGCATCGGCGAGCTTCGGATAGATCTCCTCGGAGCCCACGACGGCCACGGGAATGATCGGAGCGCCCGTCCGAAGCGCGACCTCCACGAACCCGCCGCGCCCGAAGCGCTGCAGCCGGTAGCGCTCCGAGAACTGCTTGCCGGTTCCCTTGGCCCCCTCCGGGAACACCATCACGAGCTCGTCCTGCTCGAGCAGGCGGGCCGCGTTGTGCTTGCTGGCGGGCACGCCCCCCACCCGGCGCATGAAGGCCGACAGGAACGGGAGCACGAACGCCCAGTCGATCACGAGGAACCGCGCCCACCGCGGTAGCGGATGCCGCTTCATGATCGACAACAGGATCATCGAGGCGTCGAACGGGAACAGCGCCCCGGCGTGATTGGACACGAGGAGTGCGCGGCCATGGGCGGGGACGTTTAGAACCCCCTCCGGCTCGACCCGCCACCACACCTCGTACAGGAACTCGAACAGCGGATAGACCGCCTCGGCGAACTCCTCGTCGAAGCCCCACTCGTCCTCGTGGTAGTCGCCGCGGAGCCGATGTGACAAGAGCTGTACGACATGGGCCAGCCGTTGCGGTAGCTCGTCCGCGGCGCGGTTTGCTGCACTCATCGGGTCGAGCCCGTCCTCGATCCCCACCCGCATGCGCCGCAGGAACTCGGCAACCGACTCGGCGGAAGGCTGGGGCGAATCCGCCTTGGCCTGCGCGTTCATCGAGCCGCTCCGGAGAGCCTTCCGACGAGATCCCCCGGGTGGATGGATGGGCCAACCCGGAGCCCCATCGACTTCGCCGCGAAGTCACGGACCGCTCCCTCGGCATCGAAGCGGGGCGTGTACCCGACCTCGGTGACGAGTCGCTCGTTGTCGACGCCGCGGCCGAACCGCAGCATCCGGACCCCGTCGCCGTACAGGGGGCCGGCTCCCAGCCGCCGCCCCAGCCTCTCGAGCGCGATTCCGAAGAGCGGATGCGGGATCGGCAGTGCCGGCCGTCTCACAAGCCGAAGGATGTGACTCAACGAGATCGAGCCCGAGGGTGCGACGTTCACAGGTCCGCGTACGGGCCGCCTCGCCGCGGCCTCGAGCGCACCGGTGGCGTCGTCCGCGTGGAGCAGCTGGAGGCGCGGGTCCCATCCCAGCTGCGTCGGCACGACGGGCAGCTCGAGATAGCGAACGAGCGGCGTGTCGAGATCGGGGCCGATCTCGGGCTGGTACCGCAGGGTGCAGCACACGACGCCTGGGTGGCGCCGGGCGAAGTTCTCGATGTAAGCCTCGAGCTCCGAAACGTCGCGTTGAAAGCGGGTGCGAAGGGGGAGCGTCCGCGCCATGGGCTCGGTGAAGAAGTAGGGCGTCGCTCCCTCACAGCCGTAGATCGCCGCCGACCCTCGAACGACGAGTCGCTCGAGGGTCTCGGTCCGCTCGCAGGCGGCCAGGAGCTGAAGCGTTCCGATGACGTTCACGTCGTGGAGCACCCGCGACGGCCTGCCGCTCTCCGGGTACCAGAGAATCCCGCAGTGCACGATGGTGTCCACCTCGGTGGTGGGCAGAAGCCGGGAGAGGAGAGGACTGCGGATATCGGCTTCGATGAAGTCCGTGCGCTCGAGATCCGCCGGCGGCGGCTCGATGTCGATCCCGGCGAGATACTCGATGCCGGGATCGCGCTCGAGACGTCGCGCGAGCTCCGCGCCCCAATGGCTCGCGATGCCGACGATCACGACCCGGCGAGCGGTCATCTAACCCTCAGCTTTAGGCTTAGAGCGGTCCCGGCCACGGAGGGCATCCTCCAATTCCGTCAACCGTCGCTCCAGCGCCTCGAGCCGTTGCCCCATCTCCTCCGCCGCATCCTGCCCTCGCCGTGCGAGCTCGGCACCGGCATCCTGGCCGCGGCGGGTCAACTCCTCGCGGGCGCCCTGCCCTCGACGCGCGAGCTCGCCGCGGGCATCGCGCCCCAACCTGGCGACCTCGTCGAGGAGCTGGGCAGCTCGCTCACGACTGAGACCTGTGGTTCCTGCGCGAGCGGGCCGTCCCGCCACCGAGAGCGTCCGCTCGATCGCCTCGCGGAGCGCCTCGGCTACACCCCCGTCGGGTCGCTTGCCGGACTGCGACGCCACGAGTGACTAGACCTGGGGTTCGGTCGCACCCGCGTGATCCGCCGACTTCGGCGCTTCGGCCTCGATGGACCGGCGCATCGCGGCAAGCTCGTCGAGGGCATCGTCGAGCTGATCCTCAACGGCCTCGAGCCTTGCCGAGAGCGAGCGCATCCGCTGTTCCAGCCGCTCGAAGTCGGACGCTGCCGGGATGTTGAGCGCGCCCATCGCCGAGCGTTGGGCGTTGGCGGCCCGCTCGCCGGCACCGATCGCGGTGGTCACGGCCTGGCTGAAGATGGGGTTGTCGAGAAGCGCCTGGGCGAGATCGCTCAGCGCCTCCTCACCGCGGGCTCGGATGCCCTCGTCGCGCTCAGGATCCACGCTCACGTCCCACCGTATTTCGCTCGTTGCCGTCGCAGCGCATGGGTGGCGCAGGGTAACGCTTCAAGGGGGGCCGTCCGGGTGTCGATTCATAGACCAATGGCTACCCGTAGCCTTGCGAGGGTAGGCACAAGCTGAGATACCGTTCCCACCCCGAGTTCCACGTTGCAAACCGCCCCTCGAACAGTTAGCGTTCTCACGGCTTTGAGCAGGCCGGATCGGAGGAGCCGCGCCGCAGCGTACCCCCCGCTGGGCACGAAGGACGGGGACTGAAACAGGATGGGAAGGAAGCTACTTCTGATACTCGCCCTTGGGGTGCTCGGCGCCATCGTCGCCGCGGGCGCCGGCGTTGCGAGTGGCGGGCTGCTCGATTCATCCACGAGCGGCGTGTCCGTGAACCTTCCGGGGGGCGAGAACCTCCCGCCCGTCGAAGCGCTGCCGGCCTGCTCGAATACGAGCGACGACGATGGTGACGGGCTCGTCGACCTCGCGGACCCCGGCTGCTCCGGGCCGCTGGACAGCGATGAGTACAACGCGCCGACCGGGACGACCGGCGGCGGCTCGACCGGCACCACGGGCACCACCGGGACCACCGGGACCACCGGGACCACCGGCACCACCGGCACCACGGGCACCACGGGGACCACAGGGACGACCGGCACCACCGGGACGACCGGCACCACCGGAAGCGGTGGAGCCGCCGGGCCGGGCGGTTCGGGCGGTTCGGGCGGTCGGCCGAACGGCGTCGGTCGCGGGGGCCACCGTCACCGCAACGGCAACGGCGGGACGTCGGCCCGCGATCGCACTCCCTCCCCGCCACCGCCGGTCAAGCCGAACGGGGTGCCCACCAAGTCGAACCCGTCGCTCACCATCGCCACCCCCACCCCGGCCCCCCTTGGTGTCCCGAGCTTCCTCATCGGCCAGTTCGAGATCCCGCCCTTCCTCCTCCCGATCTATCAGGCCTGCGGCACCGAGTACGGCATCCCCTGGCAGGTCCTGGCCTCGATCAACAAGATCGAGACCGCATTCGGGACCAACCTCAACGTGTCCTCGGCCGGTGCTCTCGGGTGGATGCAGTTCATGCCTTCGACCTGGCAGGCGTACGGAACGGACGCCAACGGCGACGGCCGCAAGGACCCGTACAACCCGGTCGACGCGATCTGCGCAGCCGCCCGGTACCTGAAGGCCGCCGGCGGCGACACCGACCTGCGCAGCGCGATCTTCGCGTACAACCACGCCACCTGGTACGTGGACGAGGTGCTCCTGTACGCGAACCAGTACGGCAAGCTCCCCGATGACCTCATTGGCTCGATCGGCGCCCTGACGACCGGCGATCGCTTCCCCGTCGCCGCCAAGGCCCGGTACGCGGACGAGATCTCCACACGCAAGGCGGCGAAGAACGCGAAGCCGAGCAAGGGCTCGACCGGCAACGCCGCCGACATAGTCTCAAGCTCACCTACACGTCGAGGGATCAACATCTACTCGCACGAGGGCGCTCCCGTCGTCGCGGTCAACGACGGAACGATCAAGAGGATGGGCCACGATCCGAAGCTCGGCAACTACATCGTCCTCCAGGACAACTACGGCAACCGCTTCACGTATGCGGAGCTCGGCCGCATCTCGAAGGCGTACCCCGTTCCGAAGCAGAAGCGCAAGCTCTCGGCCGACGACTTCAAGCTGGTCACGCCCAACGACAAGGCCCCGGATCAGCCCGCCACCCGGGGCAAGCCGCTCGGCGTGAGCAAGCACGCGAGCAAGCTCGCCAGCGACGTGGCCCAGCGCGCGACCCAGGCCGATAAGGCGGAGGCCTCCAAGTCCCAGTCCTCGAGCTCCAAGTCTCGCAAGCGGCTGGCGGAGTCCAGGGCGGCTCCGGCACCCAGCACATCCGAGGGTCCGGTCAACACCGAGGATCAGCGCCCCCGGCTGTACGCGCTGCCGGAGCGGCCACACAACGTGGACCGCGCCGACATCACGGGACAGCTCGACACCCTGCTGGCGAAGCGGATGCCCGGGTACTCAACCTTCAAGTCGTACTTCGGCGGCGTCCTCCGCTTCGATCGCAAGTCGATGGAGCTCCGCCAGCTGCGCAAGGGATCGGAGGTGGTAGCCGGCACCGTACTCGGCCGCATCGGCAAGACGACCGAGCTGGCCCCCCACCTGAACTTCGCCATCAGGCCCGCGGGCAAGCACACGCCGAAGATCGATCCGAAGCCCATCCTGGACGGTTGGAAGCTCCTCGAGGAGACGGCGATCTATCGCGCCGCCGGGGAGAACCCCTTCACCGACAGCACGACGACGAGCAACGTCACCCAGGACCTCCTGATGCCGAAGACCCAGCTGGCGCGCAGGGTCCTGGCCGATCCGCGGCTCTCCATCTACGCCTGCGGTCGCAACGACATCCGCACCGGCCAGATCGACCAGCGGGTCCTGGCGGCAATGGAGTACCTGGCCGACAACGGCTTCCGGCTCACGATCACCTCGCTGAAGTGCGGCCACAGCACGCTCACCGCTTCCGGATACGTCAGCGAGCACTCGACCGGCGACGCGATGGACATCGCCTTGGTGAACGGCATCCCGATAGCCGGTCACCAGGGCCCCGGCTCGATCACCGAGGCGGCGGTCAAGTCACTGCTTCAGCTCCAGGGATCGATGGAGCCTCACCAGGTCATCTCGCTCATGAATCTCGGCGGCCCGTCGTTCGCCATGGCGGACCACGCGGACCACATCCACGTCGGCTACTACCCGAAGGGCTCGGCGCCCGAGAAGGGCAAGCAGTTCGAGTCGCTGCTGAAGCCCGACCAGTGGAAGAAGCTCATCGGCACGATCTCCGAGATCCAGAACCCGAACGTCCCCACCTCGCCTTCGAAGTACTCGCTGCCGGCCAAGAAGGACAAGGGCAAGAAGGACAAGGGCAAGAAGGACGGCGGCAAGAGCGGGCGCGGCGACTAGCCGCCCGGGCTCTCCGCCACCGATCCGTCACCCGTGAATAGGCTGGGGTCGCCATGAGCGTGACCACTGCCGACTGCTTTCGCTTCGTTCAGCTGGACGTACCCGGGCGCTTAGGGATCGACGACGGTCGCTATCTGGTCCGTGCCACCGGCGGGGAGCCAGCCGAGCACGAGACCGTGCTCGTCGTCCAAACGATGGGCGCACCCCCGGCCGGCAGACACCCCAGGAGGCGGCGCAGGGCTCGCCGCGCGGAGCCCGACGACGCTCCGTCCGAGGTTCCCATCACCAGGCTCACGGTCATCCCGGCGCGGACGCAGTCTCACGACGAGGCCAAGCGAGAGCTCGGTGTCCTGACCGGCGATGCCTCCGCCACGGAGGAAGCGGTCCTGGACGGGCTGCGCGAGGCGAACCGCGTCGTGCGAGCGCACCGGATCGCGAACCAGGATCCGTACGGCCACGAGATCGCACGGCTCACGCCGCTCGCCGTCCGAGTGGGCTTCGGAACGGGCGACGAGCTGGCCAATGGAAAGTGGAGCGAGGCGTTTGACGTCCCCGCGCCCGAGAGGCGTCGCCGCCGCGCGGATGCCCTGCGGCCGCAGGAGCGCCTCGCAGAGCTGCTTGCGGGCCGGGAGCCGATCGACGTGTGCGAGACATTGCTCCTTCGGGCACGAGCGGATCTCGATCAGGGTCGGCCGCGCGAGGCCGCGCTGCAGATCGGCCCAGGTCTCGAGGCGCTCCTCGCCGAGCTCCCCGAGCGGGCGGGGCCCGGGCAGGAGGAGGACCTGGCGGCCCTGAGGAATCTGCGCGACGCGATGGGCGAGGCGGGCCGGCAGGCGCTTCGCGGGGATCTGTCGACCGAGCGCGCGAGCCAGGTCGCCGAGACCCTTCGCATCTGCGAGCGCGTGCTGCGCCGCCGTCAGGCGCTCAGGGACTCCGGCTAGCGATCAGCCGTCCAGCGCCGCGAGCACAGCCTGAAGCTCGTCGGCGACATCGCCGCTCAGCCGCACCACGGCATCGCCGTCGTAGGGAGTCGAGCTCCTCGTGACGATGGCGATCCGCCCTCCCCGCCCAAGGGTCACCTCGGGTAGCCCGGCAACCGGGTAGACCTCCAGCGAGGAACCGACGCACAGCAGAAGGTCGGCCGCCGAGCAGAGCTCATCGGCCCGCGCCATCGCTTCGGCGGGAAGCATCTCGCCGAAGAGAACGACGTCGGGCTTCACCTTTCCCGCGCAGCCGGTGCATGTCGCGATCCCATCGGCGTCGAACAGCGATTCCACCTGTTCGAGTGGATAGCTCGCGGGGCAGCTCGTACAGCTCGCGGTAGCGATCGAGCCGTGAACCTCGATCACCTCCTCCGAGCCGGCCTTGCGATGCAGGCGGTCAATGTTCTGGGTGATCACCGCCTCCAGCAGCCCGCGACGTTCGAGCTCGGCAAGCACCTCGTGCGCGGAATTCGGCTCCTTGTCGGCGAGGTCGTGGAAGCGGGGCCGGTAGAAGTCCCAGAAGCGCTTGGTGTCGCGATGAAACGCGTCGATCGTGGCGACTGCCATCGGATCGACCTTGGCCCACAGCCCCTTCCCGGGAGTCCTGAAGTCGGGAATGCCGGAGGGCACCGAAACCCCCGCCCCGGTGAGCGCGACAACCCGCTCGCTCGACCTGATGAGCCCGGCGAGCTCCTCCGCGGCGCTCGTTACCTGCCCTGCCACTTCGCCTTGCGCTTGCCCAGGAACGCCGAGATCCCCTCGCGAGCGTCCTCGGACGTGAACGCCGTCACGAAGCCATCCTTTTCGGCGTCGATCCCCTCGTCGAGATCGGCCTTCGCCGAGACCTTCTTGATCTGCTCGACCGCGACGGGCGCCTGGCCGCCGAGCTTGCGCGCCCAGGCGAGCGCCGTGTCGAACAGCTCGTGGTCCGCGACGATCTCGCTCGCGAGGCCGAGCTCGTAGGCCTGTGCGGCCGAGATCGGCTCGCCCAGCAGGTTCATCTCGAGAGCCTTGCCCTCCCCCACCAGCCGCGCCAGCCGCTGGGTGCCCCCGAAGCCCGGGATGATCCCGAGGTTGATCTCCGGCTGGCCGAAGCTCGCCGACTCGGCCGCGATCCGGAAGTCGCACGCCATCGAGAGCTCGCAGCCACCGCCAAGTGCCAGCGAGTTCACGGCCGCGATGGTCACCTTCCCGGACTGCTCCATCCGCCGCAGAACGGTGTGGCCCGAATCCAGGAGCTCCTTACCCGCGGAGGGCTCAGTCATCTTCGTGAACTCCTTGATGTCAGCCCCCGCGCAGAACACGGCGAAGTTGGACGACGCCAACACCGCCGCCCGGATGGAGTCGCGGGACTCGATCTCGTCCCATACCGCGGTCAGGTCACGGATCATCTGCGGCGAGATCGGGTTGGTTGGTGGCCTGTTGAGCCAGACGATCGCGACGTCGTCGCGGGTCTCCAGCAGGACGGTCTCCTGCTGGTCGAAGTCCTCGTCCGCGCGCGGGTAGAAGAAGAACCCCTGCCCGGTCTTCTTGCCGAGGCGTCCCTGGTTGACCAGGCGCCGCAGCAGAAGCGGTGGCGCGAAGCCCTCACCCCATTCGCGCTGGGCGACCTCCAGCCGGTCGAGCATCTCGTCCAGCCCCGCCTCGTCGGCGCGGGCCAACGGGCCGGGCAGGATGCCGGCTCCCATCATCATCCCGAGGTCGACGTCCTTGGTCGTCGAGACCCCCTCATCGACGACCATCACGGCCTCGACGAACGCCTTCAGCTGGAAGCGCTCGACGACCGTCATCGCAGCTGTTGCGGCCTCCATCTCAGCCTCCGTGTGTGTAGTAGCCCTGGCCGGTCTTCTGGCCGAGATTGCCGGCCTCCACCAGCTCCTTCATCCCCGGATGGACGTAGAAGCGGTCGCCGTAGCTGGCCTGCAGATGCTCCGCCACGTGGAGCACCGTGTCCAGCCCGAGCAGATCGGACAGGAAGAACGGGCCCATCGGGGTCACCTTCGCCTCTGCGATCTCCTTGTCGATCTCCTCGGGCGAGCGTCCGCTCTCGTTCTCGTAGCGCCAGATCTCCGATGCCGCCGAGTTCAGGACCCGGTTCACCACGAAGCCTGGCTCCTCGCCGCAGCGAATGGGGTTCTTGCGGATCTGCATGGCGAAGTTCGCCGACGCCTGGCTCGTCTCCTCGGACGTGAACTCACCCTCGACCACCTCGATCAGCCGCATCACCGAGGCCGGATAGAAGAAGTGGAAGCCGACGACCTGGTCCGGGCGGGTGGTGGCCGATCCGATCTCTGAGATCGAGAGCGCCGAGGTGTTGGACGCGAGGATCGCATGGCCGGGCGTCACCTCGTCGAGCTCGGCGAAGACCGCCTGCTTGATCTCCATGCGCTCCGGAACCGCCTCGACGACGAAGTCGACGTCGCCAAAGCCGTCGTACTCGGTGGTGCCGGTTATCCGGCCGAGGATCTCCTCGCCGCGCGTATCAGCCTGCTCCTGCGTGAGCTTCTCCTTCTTGACCAGGCCGGCGAGCTGGCCCTGCGTGACCTCGCGCGCCTTGGTCAGTCCGGCGTCGATGAACTCCTGCTTCACGTCCTTCATGACGACGGGCACGTCGGCCGAGGCGATCACCTGCGCGATCTCGCCTCCCATCGTTCCCGCGCCGAGCACGGCGGCCTTGAACACGAACATCGCTTGCGATCCTCCAGGTTGTGTTGATGAGGGGGCGCCAGCCCCCGAAACTGACTGGTGCCGTTGGTTAGTGGTTGTGTTGGTGAGGGGGCGTCAGCCCCGAAACTGACTGGTGCCGTTAGTTAGTGGTTGTGTTGGTGAGGGGGCGCTAGCCCCCGAAATTGGCTGGTGCCGTTAGTGATTGTCTTGGTGAGCCGTTACTGCCAGTGAGCGCGGGAAGGCTATACGGGTTGCGTTCCCGCCGCCGCTTCCTCGACCTCGAGCTTGAGGCGAGCCAGCGAGCGGCCCAGCGACCCCCTCATCTGCGACCGGATGAAGAGCCTGTCCGTCAGCTTCGCGAACGGCCCGCCCTCGCGCAGCCCGTAATTGAGCTCCTGCTGGACGACCGTCGCGTCACCCTGGATCGCAAAGGTGGTGGTGAGCTGCCCGGTGGTCTCCGGGTCCTCGAACGAGACCCGATGGATTCGGCGCGGCTCGTGCTCGACGACCCGCTCGGTGACCGTCCCCCGGCCTGCAGGAGTCGACACCCATCGCAGCGACCCACCCGCATCCGGATATCCGGTCTCCGACTCGACCCGCCCGAATCCGTCGACCCACGCCGGCCATCCCGCGGGGTCGAAGTAGTAATCCCAGACCTCGGCAAGCGAGGCCTTCACCGCCGCCGAGGCCGAGACGCGACTCATCGACCTCCCCGGGAGTTCGCGCGACCGCTGTAGATCTCGCGCTTGATGAGCGTCACTGACTTGATCACCGAGTCCAGGAATGGCTCCATCTCGTCCACCAGCCGCCGATACTCCTTTCGCCCCGCCGCGGTGATCGAGTAGAAGCGCCGCGTACGGCGATCGGGGTGCTCCCACTGGCCCTCGATCAAGCCGCGGGCCTCGAGGTCGCGAAGGAGTGGGTAGATCGTGTTGGGGTTCACCGAGATGACCCCGTTCGTGATCCCCTCGATCTCCTCGATCAGCCGGTTGCCGTACGCGGGCTCGCGCTCGATCAGATGCAGCACGAGCAGCGGGAACACGTCGCGGCGGCGGATCTCGCCGCCGAAGACGTCCATCGCGCCGCCGCTGCGGCGTCCTGGCTGGCGCGTATCGGCGCTCGCCGCCCGGGTGCGGGCCGCCCGCGCCGCCTCGGCCACTCGGCGCGAACGAGGACGGGTGCCCTTCTCACGCTCCTGGGCCATGGGGAGCGACTATACGGTCCGCCCACGCGGCTGCACCGTTTACGCAGGTGAGGCGGCAGGTGCTCTGTGATCATCCGCACTTCCATCCGCCGCCATCCGGGTGTAGCCTCGTCTGGTGAGTTGATAAGGGGGCGCCAGCCCCCGAAACCGGCAGGTGCTGTCGCTGGTGTGTTGATGAGGGGGCGCCAGCCCCCGAAATTGGCTGGGTGCCGTTGCTGATGCTGACGAGGAGGACGAGATGGCGAACATGAACATTCAGGACCGGGCGCAGTACGAACGGGCCGACCTGGCCGCGCCCGACAGGAGCTTGCGCGTTACCAGTCGCCGCCCCGTGACCGTGTTCGTGGCGCTCGGCATGGTCCTGCTGGCCGCACTCGTCTACGCCGTCGCCTGGGGCATCGACGGTTGGGCCCAGGCGCTCGTTCTCGGTGTGATTGTGGTGACGACGATCGGTCTGATGATCGCGGTGAGCCCGACCCGACGCGCCTAGACTCGGTCCTCATCCCAGCGGTGCCTTCCCGCCCGCGTGGTCGGGTGGTCGGGCAGGTAGGGAATCGCCCCGTCGGGCTTCGCGCGTTTCGGACCCCTCAGAGGGGGTGGCTATCTAGGCGACCTCGGCCGCTGCGGGGGCCTGCTCGGACGCCTCGGCCCCGGCGTCCGTCGCCTGCTTCGTCGTCTCGGGCTGCGGATCGTCGATCTGCCGCGGCATCAGGACCTCGCGGGCGATCACGAGGCGCTGGATCTGCGAGGTGCCCTCGTACAGCTGCATGATCTTCGCGTCGCGCATGAGCTTCTCGACCGGGTACTCCTTGATGAACCCGTAACCGCCGTACACCTGGACGGCGTCGACGGTGACCTCCATCGCGGTATCGGCGGCGAAGCGCTTGGCGTGCGAAGCGACGAGCGTGTTGCGCTCGCCCTGATCGAGTAGGACCGCCGACTCCCAGGTCAGCAGCCGGGACGCCTCGATCTTCGTCGACATGTCGGCGATCATGAACGCAACCGCCTGGTGCATCGCGATCGGGACGCCGAACTGGACCCGCTCCTTCGCGTAGTCGCAGGCGAACTCGAACGCAGCGCGCGCGATGCCGACCGCGAGACCGCAGACGCCTGGGCGCGTGCGATCGAGGGTCATCATCGCGAGCTTGAAGCCGTGGTTCTCCTCGCCGAGCAGGTTGGCCGCCGGGACCTCCGTCTCGTTGAACGTGATCGTCGCCGTGTTGGAGGCCCGCTGACCGAGCTTGTCCTCCTTCTTGTCGACGATGACCGTGTCGTCCTTGGGAACCACGAAGGCCGAGATGCCGCGGTGGCCGGCGTCCTTGTCGGTCTTCGCATAGACCGTGTACCAGTCGGCGTAGCCGCCGTTGGTGATGAAGCACTTCGAGCCGTTGATGACGTACTTGTCGCCGTCGCGGACCGCCGTAGTCTTCATGCCGGACACATCGGAGCCCGCATCTGGCTCGGTCAGGCAGAAGGACGCGAGCTGCGACTCCTCGGTGAGCCTGCCGAGGAACTCCTTCTTGATCTCCTCAGAGCCACCGATCATGAGCGGTGCGGACGCGAGGCCGTTGGCCATCAACGTCGTGCCGATGCCGGAGCAGCCCCAGCCGAGCTCCTCCTCGATCAGGCAGCCGGAGAGATTGTCTAGGCCGGGACCGCCGTATTCCTCGGGGACGTGGACGTTCATGAGGCCCACCTCCCATGCCTTCTCGATGATCTCCTGCGGCCAGGTACCGTCGCGGTCGTAGTCCCAGGCCACTGGGCGGATCTCCTTCTCGGCGAAGTTGTGAGCCAACTCGCGGAGATCCTTCTGCTCGTCCGTCAGCGTGAAGTCAACCAAGGCTGAATGCTCCTTTTGAGTGCGGAAGAGAGGTCGAGTGACTTGTCGATTGACTAGTCAGTCAACCAAGGGCATTCAGGATATCGGAATCGAATCCGCAGGGCACGGGTTCGATTATGCCCTTGCGAGATGCCCAGACCGCCCTTAGTCTGGGGTGGTGCTTCCGATCGCGATCAGCCTGAGCACCGGAGAAGTGATCATGATCGTGGTGTTCACGACGATCCCGATCGCGCTGCTCACATTTGTCCTGGGCGCCAAGAACGCGCTCAACGAGGTGGGAAAGGGCCAGTTCGCGGTGGAGTTCGAAAGCGATCTGCCGTCGAAGATCACCGACAGCGATGCGGACAGCTCCCCGGCCGCCCGCGAGGCCGAGATCCGTCAGCTCCTCGAGGCGAAGTCGTATCGCCAACAGGCCCGCGGCGAGGCGGCGCTCGACGTCGACGCCGAGCTGAACCGTCTGCTCTCCGAACGCCCGAGTCTTCCCACGGGGGTCAACGCACAGCTCGTCGAGGAGGTACGACAGCTTGTCGTCGCGCGCAACGAGCGGCGGGCACGGCAGGGGAAGGAGCCGCTGGACGTCGACAAGGAGGTCGAGAGGCAGCTCCGAGACCTGGAGAACCTGGGGCAGTAAGCGCGGGGATCTCTCGCGGGGATCTCCGGCGCTGAGCACTAGATAGGATCGCGGCCCTATGGCCGATCTCGAGACGCGAATCATCGAAGTCGACGACATGCTGCTGCGGCCGGGGACTTACTTCAACCCGCAGACCGAGATGGTCGTGATCGTGGACGACTCGACCTCCATCGACCAGGACATCTTCAACATGGAGAAGTACGAGGGCTCGGACTGGGTTCGGATTGCCGACGAGGTCCCGGTCGACGAGGACGGCTTGGAGGCGACGCTCGAGGAGTTCCAGACCCACTACCACGGAAGCTCGCCCGGCTCGATATCCGAGACGGCGGTCGAGCAGGGCGACGGCACCGACGACGAGGAGGAAGCGGAGCTCGAGCAGGACCCGGGCCGGGAGGACTGATGAGCGATTACGCAGTCGCCACCCGCGACGACGCCACCGACTGGATGGCGGAGTACCCGGACTTCGGAGAGATGCGGTCCTACACGGACGCCCTCGGATGCGACGCGGTCGCATTCACCTGGCGGCGAATGCCCCCGGACACCGGCGGCAAGGGCTCCTACGGCCACCGCCACAAGGACCAGGAGGAGATCTACTTCGTCGTGCGGGGCACGGTCCAGTTCAAGCTCGGTGACGAAGTGTTCGAGGCGGGACCGCAGACCGCCGTGCGGGTCCCGACGGACGTCTTCCGCTCGGTCCACAACGACGGCCCGGACGAAGCGGAGCTGATCATCTGCTCGCCCAAGGCGAAGACCGACCAGGGCCACGCCGAGAAGACGGACACGGACTTCTGGCCGACCGGCTGACGCGGGTGCTCTCCCAGGGCGATCCGGCACCCGATTTCGCCCTCCCCGACCAGGAGGGAAATCTGCTCTCGCTGTCCGACCTCCGCGGTCAGACCGTCGTCCTCTACTTCTACCCACGGGCGGATACGCCCGGCTGCACGACGCAGGCGTGCGGAGTCCGCGACCATGCGGCCGACTACGAGGAGATCGACGCCCGCGTGATCGGGGTCTCGCCCGACCCGGTCGCCGCGGTCCGGAGGTTCGACGACAAGTTCGGGCTCGGCTTCACGCTGCTCGCCGACGAGGATCACTCGGTCGCGGAGGCCTACGGCACCTGGGTCGAGAAGCGGATGTACGGCAAGACGTATTGGGGCGTGCAGCGGGCAACGTTCATCCTCGACGCCGAGGGGCGCATCGCCAAGGTCTTCCCGCAGGTCTCGCCCAAGACGCACGACGACCTCGTGCTCGAGGCGCTCGAAGCCCTAGGTGATCGTCGGGCTGGAACCGGGCCTCACGACAGAACCACGTAGACGGGGAAGACCGTGTAAAGGGTCGCCCAGGCCAGGATCGCGGGCACGCTGAAGCGGCCCTGGAGACGCAGCGCCCAGTAGGCCACGATGCCACCGCCGAGCCCGAGCGCCACCGACACGAACGCGAAGCTGTCGAGGTCCCAGGCGGTGAACGCGAGGCCGAACGCGACGGGGATGGTCGACTGGAAGACCATCGCCCCGGTGATGTTCCCGAGCGCCAGTGCGTCCTTCCCCTCACGGACCCAGAAGAAGCTGTTCGCCTTCTCCGGCAGCTCCGTGGCCAGCGGGGCCAGGAGGAGCGACAGGACGACCGGATGGACGCCGATCGACTCCGCCAGGTTGATCGCCTCCTCGACGAACAGGTGGGCGCCTCCCACCATCGCGCCGAGCCCGACCACGAACTGCAGCACGATCAGGCGCCACGGTGCTTGTGCGTGCGTGTTACGTGCGAGGATCAGCGGGCGGATCGATTCGCTCGACTCGACCTCGCCGCCACGCAGCAGAGTCCGCCATACGTAGATGCCGTAGGCGGCCACGAAGACAACCGCGAGGGGTATCCGGAGCTCCGACGGCGCGCCCAGTCCGAGCACCGCCGCCAGCGCGAAGAAGCAAAGGAAAAATCCGAGGTCTCGATCGAGCGTCGGGGCGTGTGCGTCAAGGTGGAGCCCCTGGGGTCGGCGACGGCGGTAGCCCAGGGCCGAGAGCCCGACCACCACCATCGCGATCGTTGCGAGCAGGAACGGGGCTCCGATGATCGCGCCGATAGCCACTTCGTCCGCGTCGGGCTTGCCGCCGATCACGGCGACGATCGGGATCAAGGTCTCGGGCATGGCGGTACCCACCGCGGCGAGCAGGCTGCCCACCGCGCCCTCCCCCAGGGCGAGCCGCTGGCCGGCCCACTCGACCGCATTGGTGAACACGAGGGCCCCGGTCAGGATGATCGCGAAGCTCGCCAGTAACAGGACGGCGTCTCCCATTGCTAACCGCTAGGCGAAGCCGAACGCGAGCACGAAGATCAGGTACACGGCGAGCAGCTGCACGCCCTCGAACCACGTCGATTCGCCCTCATGCGTCACGAAGTTGGCGATCAGGACCGCGAGCAGCATCGCCGCCATCTCGAATCCGTTGAAGACAAGCGGCATCGGCGCCGGACCGAGCACGAACGACGCCAGCACGAGGACCGGTGCGACGAACAACGCCACCTGGGCGCTCGACCCGATCGCGATGTTCACCGCCAGGTTCATCTTGTTCTTGTAGGCGACGAGCAGCGCGACCCAGTGCTCCGCGGCATTACCGACGATCGCGACCACCACCGCGCCGATGAAGAACTCGCTGAGCCCGATTGACTCCGACGCCTCGGCGATCGAACCCACCAGCACCTCCGACATGACGCCGACCGCCACCCCGGCGATCGCCAGCATCAATATCGAGCGCCGCGCCGACCAGTCGAACGCGGTCTTCTCGGCCTGCTCGTCCGGGGGATTGAAGATCGCTCGGTGGGTCTTCAGCGAGAAGACCAGGCCGGCGACGTAGACCCCGATGAGCACGATCGCCACGGCCAGGGACAGATGCTCCACGGTCGATCCGTAATCCACCCGCTCGACTCCGACCGAGGGCAGCCCGCTGCCCTCGACGAGCTCGAAGACCGCCGGCATGACGAGGGCGGCGGCGGCCAGGAAGACCATCAGCGACTGCACGTTCGCGGCCGTCGCGTTGAATCGCTGGCGGTCGCGACCGAGGCCGCCGACGAGCATCGCTCCGCCGAGCACGAGCAGGATGTTGCCGAGGATCGAGCCGATGATCGATGCCTTGACGACCTCGTGCAGACCGGACTCCAGTGCGAACAGAGCGATGATCAGCTCGGGTGCATTGCCGAAGGTGACGTTCAGCAGCCCCCCGATGCCCGGACCGGACCGGGCGGCAAGCTCCTCGGTGGCGATGCCCATGAGGGCAGCCGTCGGGATGATCCCCAGCGCCGCCGCGAAGAAGATCACGCTCGGCGATGCATGCGCGATGTCCAGGACAATCGCGATCGGGATGAACGGCACCAGGAGGTAGGGCCACCCCTTGGCCGTGAGCAGGAATCGGGGACCCCGCACGCCTTCTGATCCAGCGTTGGCCATTCGCGCCGGGGGAGCCTATGGGGTCGGGCGGCTTTGGAGCTCATCTAGACTGGCCCGCGTGAGGACACGGCGTTTCGGCGACACCGACCTCGAGGCATCGGAGATCGGCTTCGGCACGTGGGCCCTCGGCTCGACCTGGTGGGGCGACGTCAGCGAGTCATCCGGTGAGCGCCTGCTGAAGCTGGCGCTCGACCTCGGAATCACCTTCTTCGAGACCGGTGACGCGTACGGCCAGGGCGCAAACGAGGAGCTCGTGGGCCGGGTGCTGGCCCCTCACCGCGACCAGATCCAGCTGTCGACCAAGTTCGGCTACGTCCTCGACTCGGATCGCCAGCAGCACGCCGAAGGCGAGCGCCCGCAGCGCTGGGACGGTCCCTTCATTCGCGGGGCGCTGGAGGCAAGCCTGGTCCGCCTGGGAACCGATTGGGTCGACCTTTACCAGCTGCACAACCCGCGCATGGACGCGATCGATTCCGACGAGTGCTTCGCGACGCTCGAGGAGCTGCGCTCCGAGGGGAAGATCCGCCACTACGGCGTCGCCCTCGGTCCCGCGATCGGATGGCGAGAGGAGGGCCTACGAGCCACGGCCACCCGCGACATCGCGTCGGTTCAGACCGTCTACAACCTGCTCGAGCAGGACCCTGGCCGCGACCTGATGGCGGCCGCGGCCGAGCACGGTGTCGGCGTGATGGCGCGTGTCCCCACCTCGTCGGGCCTGCTGGACGACAACCTGACCCTCGAGACGACTTTCGGCCCCGGGGACCACCGCCGCCACCGCCCGCATGAGTGGCTGGTCGAGGGGCTCGAGAAGATCGACCGGGTCCGTTTCCTCTGCGGCCCGGAGTCAGGTCGCACGATGGCGCAGGCCGCGCTTCGCTTCATCCTCGCCCAGCCGCAGATGACCGTCGTGATCCCGACGATCACGAACGAGGCCGAGCTGCGGGAGTACGCGGGTGCAGCCGGGGTACCGGATCTCAGCGCCGAGGAGCTCGCGCGCGTGGACGATCTCTACGCGCGCAACTTCGACGTCGAGCGAGTCTCGGCCTAGCGAGTGCGGAAGGCCGCGACTCTAGTCGCGGCACTGGCATGTCCGGCGGCGAAGCCGCCGCAATTTGTTACTGCAGCTTCGAGGCGCAGGCGCTGACCTTGGCCGGGTCCGAGCCTGCCTTCTGCACGCACTTGAAGTAAGCCGGGTTGGCTCCGCCGCCGCCGCTCGCGCCGCCGGGGAACGAGAACCCGCCCGTGCTGCCACCAGCACCCGGCAGGCCGGGAAGCCCGAACTGGCCGAGCAGATCCGACAGCGGCTTCGCGTTGGACGGCGCGGTGATCGTCTGCGGCTCGTTGACATCGCTGAGGGCCACCGAGAAGTCGACGTCCACACTCGACACCGTTGCACCCGTGCCCGCGGGCGGAGTGATCGAGAGCGTCAGCGCCAGCTTGCGCAGCAGGTGGTCATCGGTGCCCGAGTAGACGTCGATCGACGCATCCTGCACCGAGCTCTTCAGTTGATCGATCTGCTCCGGGGTGATCTGCGATGTCGTTGCGCCGCCCGTCTGCTGCGAGATCTTCTGAAGGTCGGAGACGATCTGCCCCACGTCGGCGTCGCCGTGAATCTGGATCGCGTCGGCCCCGTCGACGTCGGTCGTGCCCTCGTTGGTCACATTGGTGAGCCAGGTGCTCGGGTCGATGCCGAACTGGCTGAAGACATTCTCTCCGCTCTTCGACTGGTTCTGCTTCGCGGCCTGCGCGTAGGCCTGCGCGAACTGTTGGTAGGCGTCGGTTCCCACCTCGTAGGCCTGATCCTGATACTCGACGAAGGCGTTGTCCTTGGTGGTGATCAGGGAGCCGTCGAAGCTGATGGTGGGCCCGCCACCGGAGGCGCTGACGTTCGCCGTGAGGTCGAGCTCGGGGAACGCGGTCTGGTCGCTGGCGGTCTGGAACGGGCCGGAGATGGAGGCCGAGAAGTCGCCGGACTGATCGCCCTGCGCGGATCCACTGACGCTGATGTCCAGGTTGCCACTGGTGATCTTCGTCGGATTGTTGAAGGTCTCGTCGAGGACCTTCTGCGGGTCCTCGTCATTGCTGCTGCTACCGCCACCACAGCCGGCGACGACTGCTGGAATTGCCAGGGCGATCGCCAGCACGGCGACAGCGGTTCGAATGCGCGTCAAGTGGAGTTCCCCCTACTCTCGGACTTCAGTGAGCGGGCCAGGGTACAGGACTGCCATAAAGCGGTCGGCTTCACGCCGGAGTCCTAGCGGTAGTCTCAGCCGTTCGTGGGGACCCCCCGAATCATCCTCTACACAGGCAAGGGCGGCGTCGGCAAGACCAGCGTCGCCGCCGCGACGGCGCGGCGCTGCGCCGCAGCCGGACAGCGAACCGTGGTGCTCTCCACGGATCCTGCGCACAGCCTCTCCGACTCCCTCTGCACGCCGCTCGGTGCGGAGCCGACGCGCGTCGGTCGGGGCCTGTACGGACAGGAGGTCCAGGCGCAGAGGGAGATGGAAGCGCATTGGGGCGCGGTGCAGAAGTGGCTCGGGCAGCTCCTGGCGGACCGCGGCGTCATGGATGTCGCGGCCGAGGAGCTGACCGTCCCGCCGGGCATGGACGAGCTCTTCAGCCTCCTTCAGATCAAGCGCCATCACGCGTCGGGGGAGTTCGACGCGATCGTCGTCGACTGCGCACCCACCGGTGAGACGCTTCGCCTCCTCTCCTTTCCGGAGATCGCCCGGTGGTGGCTCGAGAAGGTCTTCCCGTGGGAGCGGCGCATGGTCGCCGCAGCGCGGCCGTGGGCGCGGACGCTCCTCGACCTCGAGCTGCCCAGCCAGGAGGTCTTCGCCGACGTCCATCGCCTGGTTCGGAACCTGATCGCGATGAACGAGATCCTCCAGGACCGCGCGCGGGCGACGATCCGCTTGGTCATGAACCCTGATCGGATGGTGATCCTCGAGGCTCAGCGAACGTTCACCTACCTGAACCTGTACGGGTATCTGACCGACGCCGTGATCGTCAACCGGGTCTTCCCGGACGACGTCGAGGATGGTTACTTCGGCGCCTGGCGCGAGCGCCAGCAGAAGCACCTGGGGTTGGTCGAGGAGGGTTTCGGGCCGGTTCCGGTCCTGACGGCGCGCTACTTCGACCAGGAGGTCATCGGCGGCGAGATGCTCGATCGCTTGGCGGGGGAGCTCTTCGCCGAGCACGCTCCGGAGGACGTTCTGCACACGGAGCTGGCCCACGACATCACGAGCGCCGACGGCCGCACGGTTCTTCGCCTGCGGATGCCGTTCGCCGAGCGCGGCGACGTGGGCTTGAAGAAGGTCGGGTCCGAGCTCGTGGTCACGGTCGGCCACGAAAAGCGGACTATCATCCTGCCCTCCGCCCTCGCCCGCCAGCGCCCCAATGGGGCCAGGCTCGAGGGCGGCTCGCTCGAGGTGAGCTTCGAGGATGGCCGATCCCCAAGAGCACAGCCGCATCCCCAAGGGCGAGACGCCCGGCGCGCCCCCGAGCCGGTCTGAGGCGAATCACCCGATCGAATGCGTCGAGTGGTGCCCGATCTGCCGGGCGGCCGACGTCGTCCGCGCGACGGCTCCCCCGGAGCTGCGAGACCAGTGGCAGTCCGTCCAGCGCGAGGCCCTCTTGACGACCCGCGCCCTCATCGACACCTATCTGGAACGCCTGGACACCGAACCCGACCGCGGCCCGCGAGTGCAGGACATCCCGATCGAGTAGGTCGCTGGGGCTCAAAAACAGGGCACCGAGGGAGGGGCCGCGGCCGGAATTGACGCCTTACGCCCGCATAGCGGCAATAAGGCGTCGAAAGTGGATTGGCAGCGCCAGGACCGATTGCCCTGGGTGCCCTCTTTGAGCCGTTGGCGGAACGCGCTCGGCCCCGGGCGTTCGCCGATCCGTTGCACGCGTGACGAATCTCACGTAACGGCTGTGCCCGCCACGTATCGTTCGTGACGTGGCTGGACAGGTTTGCGGCAGCTGCGGTACGCAGAATCCGGAGGGGGCGCGCTTCTGCATGTCATGCGGCGCGCCGCTCGCCACGAGATGTCCTTCCTGTGGCGCAGAGAGCCCACCCGGCGCCAAGTTCTGCGTCCAGTGCGGCACCTCGCTGAGCGCGAGCGGCGCCGCGCCACGCGGCGCAAGGCCTGCGGCTCCGCCAGCGCAGCCCTCGGGCGCGCCCGGTGGGCAGGGCAGAGGGCTCTTCGGCGGGCAGATCCCAGGTGGCGGCGCCGGGTGGGGACCGGCCGGATCGCTGCCGGAGGAGCGACGCAACGCCACGGTTCTGTTCGCGGACCTGTCGGGCTACACCGCCGTAGCCGAGCGACTCGATCCCGAGGCCGTGAAGTCGTTCGTCGACCGCGCGCTGCGGCGGCTCGGGCAGGAGGTTGTCCGCTACGGCGGCACGGTCGACAAGTACATCGGCGACAACGTGATGGCGGTCTTCGGCGCTCCGGTGTCGCACGAGGACGATCCCGAGCGCGCGGTCCGTGCCGGCCTCGCGATGCAGGCGGCCATGGACGAGATCAACACGGACATCGAGGCCGCCACCGGGGTTCGCTTCTCGCTTCGCGTGGGAATCAACTCGGGCGAGGTGCTGGCTGGACAGGTGGGCGACGGCTACACCGTGATCGGCGACGTCGTGAACGTCGCTTCGCGGCTTCAGTCAGCCGCGCGCCCCGGGAGCGTGACGGTGGGCGAGACGACGCACCGACTGACCCGTGGCCCGATCGAATACGAGGAGCTGAAGCCGCTGAGCTTGAAGGGCAAGGCCGAGCCCGTGCCGGCGTGGGAGGCGGTGCGGCTACTCGTGTCCGGGACCGCGGCCCGGGGATCCCGCAGCGCGGCGCCGCTCATCGGGCGTGAGGACGAATCGTCGCTTCTTCTGTCGCTCTTCGATCGCGTGGTTCGCGAGGGCCGTCCGCATCTCGTCACTGTCATCGGCCAGGCGGGAGTCGGCAAGACGCGCTTGCTGCGCGAGTTCGCGACGCGGGTCGCGGAGCGCGAGCAGATGGCGGCGTTCCGCGTCGGGCACTGCCCGGCATACGGCGCCCGGCTCGCGTACTGGGCGCTTGGCGAGATCATTCGCGGTCAGTTCGAGATCGTCGACACCGACGACTCCCAACTCGCGTGGGCCAAGCTGCTGCACGGGATCGAGGCGGTCAGCACGAAGCTCGAAACGGACGAGCCGCCCGAGCGCCTGGCGGCCACGATCGCCCGCCCGCTCGGGATCGAGCCGCCGGCCGACCTGGCGATCGCGACCGGGCTCCACGACGCCGAGGATCCGCAGCAGATGCGCGACCGCCTGTTCTCGGCGGTTCGATCGCTGGTCGAGGCGGCAAGCAAGCGCTGGCCAGTCGTGATCGCGATCGAGGACATCCACTGGGCCGACGAGGGAATGCTCGACCTGATCGATTACATGGCGCGCTGGATCCGCGGGCCAGCGCTGATCGTCTGCCTGGCGCGCGACGAGCTCCTGGAGCGACGGCCGGGCTGGGGCGGCGGGCGCCGCAACTACACGACCATCGCCCTCGAGCCGCTCTCGCAGGGCGAGACGCGCGAGCTCGTCACCGCCCTCCTCCCCGGCGGGAATGGCAGCTCCGCGAACGGGCATGGCGACCTGATTCCGCAGGTGGCCGAGCGATCCGCAGGCAATCCCCTCTTCGTCGAGGAGATGGTGAACCGGATCCGCGAGGAGGGATCAAAGGACGTCCAGACTCTTCCGGAGTCCGTCCACGCGGTCCTCGCCGCGCGCCTCGACTCGCTGTCGGCGCCTGAGCGACGGGTCCTCCAGCACGCCTCGGTCGTCGGGCAGACGTTCTGGGACGGCTCGCTGGTCGGCCTCGAGGATGAGGAGGGAATCGACCTCTCCGACGCGCTCAACGAATTGGAGGAGAAGGACCTCGTCGTGTCGAGCCCGGGGAGTCGGCTCGCCGGCGAGCACGAGTACGTGTTCAAGCACGTCCTGATCCGGGACGTCGCCTACTCCACCCTGCCGAAGGTGGTGCGCGCCCGAAGGCACGCGCAGGTCGCCGCATTCATCGAGGAGCGCGCGGCCGAGCGATCCGAGGGCGTCGTGGCGATGGTCGCCGACCACTACGGACGCGCCGCAGCGCTCGGCGCGGATGCCGACGTTGGTTCGGCCGAGCTCCAGGCGATCAACGCCAAGGCCCTGGGGGCCCTCGAGAGCGCGGGCGACGCCGCGGCATCGCTCTACTCGAACCAGGAGGCGATCGGCCACTACGAGACGGCGCTCTCGCTGGGTCGCGAGCTGGACTCGTCCGGGTCCGATCCCTCCACCCGCGCGGGCATCGCCGAGAAGCTTGGCGACGTCGCGCTCCGCCTGGGCCGGGTCGACCAGGCGACGGAGGTCTGGGGGGAATGCCTCGATTACCACCGGCGCCAGGAGGACCTCGCGAGGGTTGGGGATCTGCACCGCAAGATCGGCGCCGGCCTGTGGCACAAGGGCGATCGCGAGGGCTCGATCGAGCACTACCAAAAGGGCATCGACCTGCTGAAGGACGGCCCGGCGTGTCTGGAGCTGGTCAGGCTCTACGAGGAGGCCGCCTCGCTGTACATGCACACGGGCGATAACATGCTCGCGATCTATGCATCCGAGAAGGCGCTGCGCCTTGCGGAGCGCCTTGGCGAGGCCGGGGCCGCGAGTCGCGCTCACGGGATCTTCGGCCGGGTGTTCGGCCGGATCGGCGACTCCGAGCGTGCCCGCCAGAATCTGGAGCGCTCCGTGGAGCTCGCGAGGGACTCCGATCCTGGAGAGGCGGTCCGCGCGCTGCTCACGCTGGGCTACCACCTGGAGGTGTCGGAGGCCGACTACGAGGGCGCCGGGGCCGCCTATCGCGAGGCGCTGGAGCTTGCCGAGCAGACCGGCGATCTGCCATCCAAGGTCGAGCTCCACGCTGCGCTCGCCCAGCTCGCGGCCCACGGTGGCAACTGGGAAGTGGTCGCGCTCGAGGCAGATGCCTCCGGGAGCCTCGCGGAGCGCGAGGGCCTCACGGGCAAGATGTGCTTCCCCTACATGATGCAGGGCATGCTCCGCTGGCGCGAGGGCAATTTCGACGAGGCGGCCAAGGGGCTTCGCCGCGCCGCCGAGCTCGCCGAGCAGGTCGGACGCTCCGAGGTCGCGTTCCAGTCGCTCTACTGGCTGGCCGCGTCGCTTCGCCAGCGGGGCGATCACGCCGACGCCGACACGGAGCTTGCCCGCGCCCTCGACCTCTGCGAGCGTGCCGGGCTGGTGGCCCAGTCGATCGAGGCGATCTCCGCCCGCGCCGTGAACCTCGCCCTGGCCGGACGCCTGGACGCCGCTCGAGAGGCGGCCGACGAGGCCGAGCGCCTCGCCGACAGGCTGCGTTACCCGGTCGGGAAGGCGGCGAGCCTGGAGGCCCGCGGAGCGGTCGCCGCGGATACCGCGACTGCAAGCGTCGCCCTGACGGATGCGTACGCCGCCTGGCTGGAGCTTGGGCGCCCGCTTGACGCCGCACGGTGCGAGTACCTGCGGGGCAGATTGCTGCGGGAATCCGATCCCGAGGAGGCCCGCCGCGCCCTCGAGGCGGCAGCCTCGGCGGCGGAGGACTACGGCGTCGGTCACCTGGCGTCGCTGGCTCGCGATTTGATTCCCGCCTGACCAGCATGTTTCGGGCCTGACGGCCCCTCATTAACATCACTGCATGCCGTATCTCGAGCGCCCCGACGGTGTGAAGATCCATTGGGAGGAGCGTGGGACGGGACCACTGGTGGTCCTGGCTCCCTACGCCAACGCGTATCCAGCCGTCTACGACCCGCTGGAGGCGGAGCTCTCGGGCGATCATCGGATCGCTCGCTACGACGATCGCGGCAGCGGCGCCTCGGACCGCACCGGCCCTTATGACATGGACACCGGCGCGGACGATCTGGAAGCGGTGATCGAGACGGCCGGGGAACCCGCCGTTGTGATCGCCCTGGCCGACGCGGTCAATCGGGGCGCCCACGTCGCCGCCCGGCGGCCGGACCTCGTGGATGCGCTCGTCGTTCCCGGCGGGAACCCGGCGGGGCGGGCCCGGCTCGAGGGCACCGATGCGATGGTCACCTCGGACTCCGTGCTCGACGCTTTTCTCAGCATGGCCGAGACGGACTATCGAGGCGCGGTCCGCACGGTCGTGAGCGCCGGCAACCCCCAGATGAGCGACGACGAGGTCCGGGAGCGGGTGCGGCTTCAAGTCGAATATCTGCCGCGTGAGACGGCGATCGCCCGATGGCGGGCATGGGCCGACGACGACGCCACCGAGGCGGGACGGGAGTGCGGCGACCGTCTGTGGATCCTGGTGTCGGAGCACATGAGCGGTGGCTGGTTTCCGGCAGGCGATGAAGGGCTGCGGATCTCGCGTCGGCTATTTCCAAAGGCTCACGTAGAAGAGGTGGACGACGGGATGATCAGCCGCCCCGACCAGTTCGGGGACATCGTTCGGCGAATCACGTCGAAGGCGCGCGCGGCCACCGCCTGAGCGACATGGCGGCCGTTCAGCGACCCGACGGCGTCGAGCTGGCTCTCCACGAACAGGGCGAGGGGCCGCTCGTGATGCTCGCCCCTTACTGGTCCGGACACCCCGGCGTCTTCGAGGCCTTCCTCTCGGACCTCGCGCGCGACCACCGAGTCGTCACCTGGGATGCTCGCGGGACGGGCGAGTCCACCCGGGCCGGGCCATACGACAACGAGACCGACTGTGCCGACCTCGAGGCGATGCTGGATCACGTCGGAGGGGCGAACGCGGTGGTGGCGGTCGCCAACGGCTGCAACGCAGCCGTCCACGTCGCGGCGCGCAGGCAGGATCTCATCGGGGCGGTAGCTGCATTCGGCGCCGGCCCGTTCGCTCGCATGGACTTCGCCGACAGCGAGGCGATGATCGGCTCCGACAGTGTGATCGCGGCGTTCCTCGAGATGCTCCAGCGCGACTATCGCGGTGCCCTCCGCACCGTCGTGACGGCGACGAACACCCAGATGTCCGAGGAGGAGATTCGCGACCGAGTCGACTTCCAGACCTCCTACTGTCCGCAGGAGGCGGCGATCGCCCGGGTGCGGGAGTGGGCGGACGACGACCCCACGCAGGCCGC
Organism: Solirubrobacterales bacterium; assembly: GCA_035265465.1. Classification (GTDB taxonomy): domain Bacteria; phylum Actinomycetota; class Thermoleophilia; order Solirubrobacterales; family 70-9; genus AC-56. The sequence goes on from DATFON010000065.1 coordinate 44,659, forward strand.
GGCGGCAATCGGCGATCGGCTGTGGATCTTCTCGGCGCCGGGCGTTGCCGGGCCCTGGCTGCCCCCTCTCGAGGAGCGGCGCCGAATCATCCAGAGAGTCATGCCGGACGCCAATCTGTATGACATCGACGAGGACATGGGCCCGGTCTCCCGTCCCGACGTCATCGCCGCCGCGATCCGGCGCGTCACCCAATCGGTGCAGCTCGAGTCGGAGCGCTGAGAGGGTTTCGCGCCGGCCGGGCGCGCCTTGTGGCAAAAAAGAAGCGGGGCGCTCGCCCGGCGCCCCGCTTCCCGCATGGGAGGTGCCCCGCGGGGTCTCGCTTTGGGAACCCCGCAGTCCTTTGGATGTGCAACGCGATGATCGACCCGGTGCGGATCCGCCTAAAGGCGCTTCTACTGAGTCTGGACGTTTGTTCGACCCCGCGAGTCTCAGCCGGTTGGGATCGCGAACATCGACTGGATCTGGGCGGAGAACATCAAATCGCCCTCGATCTTCAGCTTGCCTCTCATGAACATCATCGGGCCGCTGGCATTCCCGGTGACGAGCTTCAGGAAGTCGACTCCGGTCAGCTTCAGGGTGGCCCGCGGTTCCGACTTCGGCTCCGGGCTCGTCGCGCACGTACCGTCGGCGACCACCACCTCCCAATGGTCTTCGCCGCCATCGGAGCGTCCGGTGATCCTCCAGTGGATCACCGCCGACTGCCCGGCGCCACCGCGATAGTGCTCTTCCATGCGCTTGAAGATCTCGCCGATGATCTGATCGCGCAGCGGGCCCTCCATCGCCTCGCGAAGCTGCTCATCCGTCGCCTGCCCGATGCTCCGCGCGAACTCCTCGGGATCGACTGCGGAGGTGTCGATCGACTCCGTGTCGCTGCTCACCTCTGACTCCTCTCTCGCTACTTGACTCGGGCCCCCGAGATGGCGCGCGAGATCACCAGCCGCTGGATCTCCGAGGTGCCCTCGAAGATCGTGTAGATCTTCGCGTCGCGGTGCATCCGCTCCACCGGGTACTCGCGTGTATAGCCGTTGCCGCCCAGGATCTGCATGGCCCGCTCGGTCGCCCAGACGGCCACCTCGCCGGCCTTGAGCTTGGACATGGAGCCCTCCGCCGCGTTGAAGTCCTTGCCGGTGCGGCCCATCCAGGCGGCCCGCCATACGAGCAGGCGCGCCGCGTCGATCTCCATCTTCATGTCGGCGAGCGTGAAGCCGATCGCCTGGTTCTCGACGATGGGACGCCCGAACTGCTCGCGCTGCTTGGCGTATTCGAGCGCGTACTCGTAGGCGGCGCGCGCGATGCCGACCGCCTGCGAGCCGACGGTCGGGCGGGAGACCTCGAATGTCTTCATCGCCGCCTGCCCGCGCGAGCTCTCGCCCTCGCGGGCGCGCGCGAGGCGCTCGTCGAGCTTGTCCTTGCCGCCCAGGAGGCAGGAGCCGGGAACGCGGCAGTCATCCAGGTGGACGTCGGCCGTGTGCGACGCGCGCAACCCGTGCTTCTTGACCTTGGAGCCCTGCTGCAGCCCGTCGGTCCCGGGAGGGATCACGAATGCGGCGTGGCCACGAGAGCCCAGCTCGCGGTCGACGCTTGCGATGACGACGTGAACGGCGGCGATCCCGCCGTTCGTCGCCCAGGCCTTCTGCCCGTTCAGGACCCACTCGTCCTTGGCCTCGTCGTACCGGGCGGTGGTGCGGATCGCGGAGACGTCGGAGCCGGCGTCGGGCTCCGAAGAGCAGAAGGCCCCCACCTTCGGGTCGTCGGCATCGCCGAAGCACTGTGGCACCCACTCGGCGAGCTGATCCGGAGTGCCCGACGAATAAATGGCCGCCACCGCGAGCGTCGTGCCCATGATGGACATTCCGATGCCCGCGTCTCCCCAGAAGAGCTCCTCGTTGACGATCGACATCGTCAGGCCGGTGGGATCCATCCAGAACTGCGCGAGGCCCTCGAACCCGTACAGGCCGATCTTCGCCGCCTCCTGAATCACCGGCCAGGGAGTCTCCTCGCGCTCGTCCCACTCGTGCGCGGCCGGGCGGACGACACCCTCCGCGAATCCGTGCACCCAGTCCCGGATGTCCCTCTGGTCCTGGCTCAGCTCGAGGCTGAACTGAGCCTCCACGTCGCCGGCTCCGTTGTCAGTCGCCATTGCCTCTCTGGCTGCCTCTTGTGCGGTCGTAGCTTCCATGCGTAAAACTTACATCAATCGATGTCACATCCTTCCATGTCTCCCACCGATGGTGCCTAGGCTTGCGGGGTGAGCGAGCTTCGCGAGCTGCATCCAGGGCTTTGGCGATGGACCGCCGCACATCCGGGCTGGGTGCCGAACGCCAAGCCCGAGAGCCAGTCGGACTGGCCCGAGTACGTGGGGTGCGTCCTCTGCGATGCACCGGACGCGACGGTGCTGATCGATCCTCTGCTGCCGCACGGAGACGATCGCTTCCTTGGCCAGCTCGATGGCCACGTGCGGATGCGTGGTTTGCCGGTCGCGATCCTCACCACGATCAAGTTCCACCGGCGCAGCCGCGATGAGCTCGCAAAGCGCTACTCGGCGCGAACGTCGCGCGCCAGGCGAGCGCTCCCGGAGGGCGTTGAGGCGTGGCCCATCCGCGGGGCGGGCGAGACCATGTTCTGGCTTTCCGAGCACCGCGCCCTGGTCGCCGGTGATCGACTCATGGGAGTCGAGGACGGCGGTCTGCGGCTTTGCCCGGAATCGTGGCTTGGCTACCTGCCGAGCCGGATCTCGATCGCGGAACTGGCCGCGCGGTTGCGGCCGCTCCTGGACCTGCCCATCGAGAGCGTCCTCGTGTCGCATGGCGAGCCGGTGATGACGGGTGGCCACGACGCCCTGGAGCGAGCGCTCGACCTGGGCTGACGCGAGGCGTTGGCGCTCGTTTTCCCCCCGCCCGTGGGGGTAGCCGAGTATTGATGGAGTCGGAGCTCAAAGAGGAGACCCTCGATCCGGATCGAGGCCGCAAGCTGATCGCGAGCGAAGGGGTCCAAGCGCTTGACCTTCGGGATGAGGACGACTTCGGTGACGCACACATCGCGGGTGCGGTTCGGGCCGAGGGTGACGAGATCGACGCCGCGCTCGAATCCCTGGATAAAGACCGCCCGGTAGTGGTCGTGTGCGCGGACGGCCAGCGCAGCTCGGACGTCGCCGCCAACCTCCGAGAGCGTGGCTATCAGGCGGCGGTCGTCAAGGGCGGAATGAAGGCCTGGACCGGCGACAGCCTCCCGGTCCAGCCCCGCGAGGCCGAGGAGTTCCACGGCCCGCGGCGCCCGGGGCCGCTGGGCCAGTAGCGCGGCGCCGGTCTCGCACATGCCGGGTGATTGCGTGGCTGCGCGCGCGGGTACTGCGTACGCACCATGCGACTACGGAGGGTCGATTGCTCCACGCCGGGACTCCAGCGAGTGCGGCGGGGGCGCGGCTTCAGCTACCTGGATGAGAACGGCGACGCCGTCGAGGATGCCGAAGTCCGGGCGCGAATTCGTGAGCTTGCGATCCCTCCCGCGTGGACCGACGTCTGGATCTGCCCCGATCCGCGCGGGCACATCCAGGCGACCGGATACGACGACGCCGGCCGCAAGCAATACCTCTACCACGACGCCTGGCGCGAGCATCGGGACCGCCGCAAGTTCCAGCAGATGGAGACCTTCGGCGAGTCCCTGCCCGCGCTTCGCACGCGTGTCGAGCGTGATCTCGCGCGCCGGGGCCTCGTGCGCGACCGGGTGCTCGGCTGCGCGCTTCGGCTCCTCGACCTCGGCTTCTTTCGCATCGGATCCGAGCGCTATGCAGCCGAGAACGAGACCTACGGCCTCGCCACGCTCAAGAAGGGACAGGTCAGGCTCGAGCGCGGTACCGCCGTATTCGACTACCGGGCGAAGGGATCGCAGCGCCACGTGCAGGTGGTCGCGGATCCGATGGTGCTGCCGACGATCCGGGCGCTGAAGGCCCGGCGCTCCGGGGGCCGAGAGCTGTTCGCCTACCGGAACGGACGGACCTGGCACGGGGTGCGCTCGGATGAGATCAACGAGCACCTCAAGGACCTTTCGGGCGATGAGTTCACGGCCAAGGACTTCCGGACGTGGAACGCGACCGTGCTCGCGGCCGTCGCGCTCGCCAAGCACGATCCGAGCGACCTCGGCAAAGCTGCCCGGCGCCGTGCCACGAACGAGGCCGTCAAGGCGGTGGCCGCCTATCTGTCGAACACGCCCTCCGTCTGCCGTAGCGCCTACATCGATCCCCGGGTCATCGATCGGTTCGACTCCGGAGACACGATTCGCGGTGCTCTGGATCGCGAGCGCAACGGCGCCGAGCCGGGCGAGTTCCCCCACCGCGAGCGCATCGAGGCCGCGGTTCTCAAGCTCATCCGTTAAGGCCGGGCCCGGCGCGCGTCGCGCGAGTGCACCGATTCTCGGCGGCTGCTACGGTGCCGCGCTGACATGGCCACCGGAACGGTCAAATGGTTCAGCGACGAGAAGGGCTTCGGGTTCATCACGCCCGACGACGGGTCGCAGGATGTCTTCGTCCATCACAGCTCGATAGCCGGCGACGGGTATCGCTCGCTGGACGAAGGCGCCAAGGTCTCGTACGAGTCCGAGGCGAGCGACAAGGGCCCCCGCGCGACCAACGTGCAGAAGGTCTAGCGCCGGTTTCGGTCTAGTCGCTGCCTTGAATCTCGACGCAGGTCGGGCCAAGCGCTGACGCCTGCGGCACGCCGGAGAGAGCCAGCGCGACGTCGAACTCGGCGAGGATGAGCTCGAGGACCGCGCGGACGCCGTCTTCACCGTCCACCGCGAGACCCCAGATCACGGGGCGCCCGACCATGACCGCGCGAGCCCCGAGGGCCAGCGCCTTCAGCACATCGGTCCCACGGCGGATCCCGCCGTCGACGATGACGTCCATGCGATCTCCCACGGCCTCGACCACGGCCGGCAGGGCTTCGGTCCCCGTCGCGACGGTGTCGAGTTGACGACCGCCGTGGTTCGAGACGACCACGCCGGCGGCGCCGTGCTCCGCGGCGAGACGCGCGTCCTCCGGCGTCAGCACGCCCTTCACGAGCACCGGCAGGTCGCAGCTCGACGCGAACTCCTCCACATCGGACCAGGTCAGGCTTGCGTCGATGAGATCGCCGATCTGAAGCAGGCTCATGGCGCCCGAGCGCTCCTTGGCCCCAACGCCTGGTGAGGCGAGGGCATCCGGGATCACGTACTGGCTGCGGACGTCGCGCTCGCGGATCCCAAGCACCGGCATGTCGACCGTGATCACGATCGCCTCGTAGCCGCTCTCGGTGGCGGCTTGGAGGAGCTCGTGCGAGACGGCCCGGTCCTTGAACACGTACAGCTGGAACCAGCGCGTGCCGTCCGGAGCGGCGGCGGCCACGTCAGCGGGCCTCGCCGTCGCAAGCGAGGAGAGGCAGAAGATCGATTCAGCGGTCGCGGCGCCACGGGCCGTGGCCTCCTCGCCGTCGGGGTGCGCCAGGCGGTGGTACGCCGTCGGCGCCACGACGACCGGGTGCGGACGGGGACGGCCCAGGAGCGTCGTCGAGGGGTCCCGCTCCGAGACGTCCACGAGAACGCGCGGCCGGATGGCGATGCGCCGCCAGGCCCGCACGTTGTCCTCGACAGTCACCTCGTCGCCGGCGCCGCCGGCGAAGTACCCGTACGGGCCCTGCTCCAGGACCGCGGCGGCGCGCTCCTCGAAATCGGCGATCGTGAGCGGGAGCTGGATGAAGGGAATCTATTGGCCCGCGGACGAGAACTCCCGCATCGCGGCGCGCGTTTGCACCGGCCGCTCCAGCATCGGGAAAACCGTCGCTCGTATTGCCCCGTTCGCGGAGGGTTCAATCCTCCCTGCTCGCCCGGACGGGGGGTGAGGGCTGATCAGTGCGTGGAGGCGGTTGCGTCGGCCCGAGCCGCGGTGACGACCTGCGGCTGCGGGCGAATCTCGCGGAAGGGGGTGAAGCTCGACCCCGCCCGCAGGACGGTGATCGGGCCGACATCGGGGTCCCCGCTGGACTCGAGCCTGTACGCGCCGATGATTCCGCCGCCCCTGGTCGCGAAGACCGCCTTGACGATGCCCGCCCGGTGCGGGCCCGCGGCGGCGATGGCATTGGTCAGCACCGCGGCCGCCTCCCCGGCGGGCGGCGCGAACTGCTCAACATGCTGGTCGCCGATCTCGTCCTGGAGGTCGCTCACCAGCGTCGCTCCATCTCCCGTCAGCTTCTCGGGTGCGCGTCCCGGCAGGCTCGCGAACATGCCCTTGCTGTCGGCCCCCGCGTCGTCGATGGTGGCCTGTTGCGCGAAGCCGTCGAACGCGAACAGCGGCATCTTCTCGTTCGACCCCAGCGCGGCGACCTTGTCGCGAATCACCTGGGCGCCGTTCTCCTCGGTCAGGCCGGCCAGGACGACGCTGTCGGCCTGGGCTGCCTTTACCTCCTTGAACAGGGACGCGTAACTCTTCGCCTTCGGGTCCCAGGAGGCATACCCGGAGAGCTCCAGGCCGATGTCCTGCGCTGCGGCACGGAAGTTCGCGGCCTGTCCCAGGCTCGTTGGATCGTCCTGCGCGTAGACGACGAAGGGCTGTTTGGATCCTTCCGACTTCGCGAACTCGCCGAGCGCCGCGCCCTGGAAGGCGTCATTGGGGACAACACGGGCGTACGTGCGCTTGCCGGTCGGATAAAGGCTGTTCGGCTGGCCCGACTCGCAAAGCGGGCTCGGCTCGGTGAGGCAGACCGCCGTGTTGCCCGGGGAGATCATGATCAGGCCCGCCTTGTTCAGGATCGGGATCTCCTCGGCCGCGCAGCCCGAGTTGTAGGTGCCGATGACGCCCAGGACCCTGTCGTCGTCCGCGTAGGCGTGCGCGTTGGAGCGGCAGGTCGCCGGATCCCAGAGGCCGGTCTTGGAGATCGAGTCGTCGCAGGCCTGGAAGCCGACGGTCGTCGGTCCCGCCTTCCAGTCGTTCTGCTCGAGCACCAGCCGGATCGCGTCCACCTGCTGCTGCGAGCGCTCCGCCGAGTCGCCCCGCATCGGGAGGTCGGAGACGATCAGGCCCTGCGGGGTTCCCTCCCCCCCGTACTCGACACCGCTGCAGGAGTTGGCCTTCACCCCCTCGATGTCCGAGGAGGTCGTCGTGGAGGATTCGCTTCCGCCGCACCCGACCACGGCGGCGACGAGGAGCGCCGCGGCAACGGCGAACAACGCAGCGGCGGCGGCACGGGTGGGTCGCGGCGACTTCATCGAGGCGGGGAACCTACCGGGCGGCTCGGCGGTTCACGGGGCGACCGCAGTGGGCGCCCCGCAGCGGAAAGGTCACGAAGAGGGGCCGGGCACGAGCGGTGTGTTGTTGGACGAGGAGATCAGGAAGCCGATCAGGATGCCCAGGCTCGCGAGCCCGACCACGCCGATCACAATGCCCGCGATCGCGATCGCCCGGCCGCTCTGGTGTCCTCCGGAGGCGTCGATCTGCTTCAAGCCCAGGTAGCCGAGCACCACCGCCAGCACCGAGCCAAGACCGAACAGCCAGATGATCCCCAGAAACAGCGAGGCGATGGCGAAGCCGTTGGTGTCGCCCGCCTCCTCGCCTCCAGGGGCCCCGTTGGAGCGGCTCGCCGCCTTTGCCTTGGAGTCGACGCTCGCGAGCCACTCGTCCCGCGAGGGGAGCCTGCCCTCTTTGCGCGCCGCGAGCGCACAGGCCGTGTGCGCGTGGCGCCGGCGGCTCGCGTCGCCCTCGGGAAGCAGGAGCATGTGCTCGCTCAGCGCCGGCAGGTACAGGCCGCAGAACGGGCAGGTGTAGGTCGAGGGCTTACGGCTCTGGGCGCGAACCGACCACCAGCGAGCCGCTTGCAGTTCGCTCACCGGGCCAGCCTAGGCCCCTACAGGAAGATCACGATCTTCTGCTTGCCGTTGTTCGCGGCCCTGTGGTGCGGCCGATTGCCTGTAGCACCCGCCCATGGGAAGATCCCGGCGATGGAGATCCAACTCGACTTCAGCGGACAGCACGCCCCCCAGACGAGCGTGCTGCTGCTTTTCGCGGCGTTCCTGATCTCGTTCCTGTTCATTCGCACGAGCGCGCGGTTGATGCGCAGCCCGAAGGTGCCGTGGTGGCCGGGGAGCGTGACGACCGAGGGCGGGCTGCACATCCACCACATGGTCTTCGGCATCGTGCTGATGCTCATCGGCGGCACGCTCGGCTTCGCCCTCGAGCAGGAGGCCCCATGGATCGAGCTGAGTGCCGTCGCGTTCGGGATCGGCGCCGGCCTCACGTTCGACGAATTTGCCTTGTGGGTTCACCTGGAGGACGTCTACTGGTCGGAGGAGGGGCGCCAGTCGGTCGACGCCGCCATTGTTGCCATCGCGTTCGTCGGCCTGGTGTTGACGGGCGCCATCTCGACGAATCTCGACACCGGCTCGCCCTGGCTCATCGCAGCCAGCGTCCTCGTCATCGCGGTCGGGATCGTCACGACCCTGATCGCGTTCTCGAAGTTCCGGCTGGCGCACGGCATGTTCGGCCTGGTCTTCTGGCCGCTGGCGCTCTGGGGCGCATGCCGCTTGGCCAAGCCGAACTCTCCGTGGGCCAAGCGCTTCTACGGCGAGCGCAACCCGGACAAGCAGGCCCGCGCGGAGGCCCGGTACGGGAGCCGCCGCATCGACCGGTTCAAGGACCGCGTCCGCGACGCCATCGGAGGACAGCCGACGAGCATCGAACAACGCGAGCACGAGTAAGCCTCGTGACGGCCGCGTCAGGGCCGTGACCGCCGCGGTGAACGACCGGCGGCCAATGCGGGTACTCCGTGCAGGAGGTGATTTCGTGAACACGCTGTTTCAACCACGCTGGCGCGCATGGGTCGTGGGAGCGATTCTGCTCGCCGTCGCAATCGCCGTGGTCCTCGTGATCGCCTATTCGGGTGGCGGCTCGAGCGGCGGTGGCGGTGGTGGCGGCTACTGATCACCGTCTCGCCGAACCCGATCCAATCCGCGGACAGGCACGGGCCCCGGGATTCCCCGGGGCCCACTCATGCCGGAGGGCTTGATATCCCGGCTCGTGCGAACCTAGGGCGCGCAACCCACGCGAGAAGAGGCGAGAGCGAATGACCGGAAAGGCCGATTTCACCGAGGAGGAGTGGAAGCTCCTGCGAGAGGCTCCGACCAGCGCCGGCATGCTCGTCATGGAGGCAGACCGCGGCGGGGTGGTCCGCGAGAGCTTCTCCATGGCCAAGGCGTACACCGGCGCCCGCACCGAGCATGGCGCCAGTCAGCTGCTGGACGACATCGTCTCCGAGAAGCCCGAGGTCGATCGAACCCGCTTCGCGTCGGAGGAGGAGCTTCGGTCGAACCTGCTTCAGCACATCCGTGACGCCATCGACCTGCTCCAGCAAAAGGCGACGCCAGAGGAGCTCGAGGAATACCGGCGCTTCATCATGACCGTCGCGAATCGGGTCGCCGACGCTCGCCGCGAGGGCTTCATGGGCATGAGCGGGGAGCGGGTCAGCGACGAGGAGCGCCAGGCGCTTGCGGACATCGGCGAGGCAGCGGGGGCAACGAGCAGCTGAGACCGGCTACGGTCGCTCGCGCATCGAGGCGGCGGCGATCCTCACGCAGGGATGACGAACAGGGTCAGCGATCGACCCGGATAAGTCGCGGCGAATCCGCCCGCGGGAACGTTCTTGTCACTGACGCGGTTGATCGCCCCGCCGGTCCACCTCCACACCTGGGCCTTGCCCGAGGGCGAGATCCCGGACAGCGCGAGCGAGCTCTGGAGCGCGCCCGCGGTCTTGTTGATCACCAGGATCGTGTAGGCGCCGTCGCCGGATCGTCGCGCTCCGTAGACCGCCAGCTTGCTCTGGTTCGCGCTCGTCGACCGAACCCAGGTGTTGCCGAACTTGGCATGGTTGCCGTTGTAGTTCCGGAAGATGCGAAACGCGTCGGCGATCAGCGGACCGTCGTTGCCCATCTCCCAGCGGGTGGCGAGATCGACTCCCTCCCGGGCGAAGATCCCGAGCGTGTCGGCTTGGATCAGCGCGTTGGTCATCGCGTCGCCGACGGACAGGTTGTATTCGCTCAGCGCAAGCTTGGTGCCCGGGTAGTCCTGGGCGACCCATTGCTTCATCCGCGGGATGAGCTGGATCTTTTCGCCGATCCAGCTCGGGTCGGTGTAGGTGGGATCCCAAAGCGAGCGGGTCACGTCGGTGGAGTTGCCCCCCTGGGCGTAGTAATGGAGGTCGAGGTAGTCCAAGAGCCGCGTCGCCTGCGCCTGCTGATAGGCGCGCATCTTCCGCAGGAACCACTCGACCAGAGGCGTCCCGCCGTGGTTGGCGCGGTCCGGTGAGCTCGCGAAGCAGCCGCTGTTCACGTGGTCGGCGGCGCTGCAGAAGTAGTTCGGCCACCCCCACTCCGAGAAGCCGAGCACCTTCGCCGTGGGGTCCGCAGCCTTGACGGCGGCGCCGTAATCGCGCGACTTCTGCCACAGCTCGTTGTAGGTCTCCGGAGCGGGGTGCATGTCCCGGTGGGTGCTGTTCCATAACGCCGGCTCGTTGCCCAACTCATAGAAGCGGACCCCACCGTTCGCCGCCGACCCGTACAGGCTCACGAGCTTCTTGACCCAGGCAGCGTCGAACGACGGACCGATCTGCATGCCGTCGCGAGCGGGATTGCTGGCGAGCGCGGTGCCGCCCTGGAGCCCGTTGCCGCAGTTCGCGTCGTAGGGGTCGAACGAGTCCTGATTCGAGAAGACGGATGCCGGAAAGCCACAGGTGAACGGGTGGCTGGGCTTCCCGTCCTTGGCCACCCAGCCCATCATCGGCAACGTCATCAGCGTTTGGGCGCCAACCGATCGATCCTTCTGGACGACCTGCCTGTAGGCGTACCTGGGGCCGTCGTCGCAGGTGTAGGTTGGGGCGTCGAAGCAGTCGGGGATGTTCTCGAAGTACCAGTCGTTGCCAGTGTTGGACGCGCCGATCTTCCAGTTGTAGGTGTCGGTCGTGTTCCCGCCCCAGCGGTCCACGGGCAGGTCGAGCTGGTTGGCGAGCCCGGCCGGGGCGAAGTTCATCCCGTAGATGTAGGGGCTGATCGCATGATGACCGGCGTCACCGTTGACCGAAAGCGCTGGGCCCGACGTCGCACCGAACGCGGCCGGTGAGGCGAGCAACGCGACGCAGACCGTCGCCACGGCTGCTCCGAGCCTCCATGCCCCCCGCCTGGTGCCCATGGGATGATCGTACCCGGCTGGCACGCGATTACGGCTGAAGGAGTCGGCCCGCCGTGCCCTCGATCGACTGGATGCCATAGCCCATGGACGGGCTGCCGTCGGTGAGGACGGCGATCGCGATCTGTCGCTCCGAGCGCTTCACTCGGGCTACCTGATGGACGAGCTGGCCGCGGCTCGTGCCTCGCCACCCACCCTTGAAGAAGACCTTCCATCCGCGTGGCCTGGCGACGGCGGGGATGCCCCAGCTTTGCGAGCTCGTGATGTGCGACAGCAGGTGGTTCGCGTAGTGGCGGAACGCGGACGGCAGAAGTCGCTTCATCTCGTAGAAGAACCGGGCTTGGTCGGCGGCACTGATCATCGCGTTCGTCCACAAACCGTCGATCGAGAAGTCCTTCATCCGAGCGTGGCGTGCGAGCCGCCGCAGCCTGTGGTTCCCGACGATCGACCAGACCTTGGTGGCGGCGTCGTTGTCGGAGACGTGGATCATCGGATGAAGCAACGAACGGCTGTAGGCGTCCAGGCTTCGGTGCGCGTGATGGAGCTTGCGCAGGTAGGCCACCAGCAGCATTGCCTTGACGACGCTGGCGCTGACGAAGCGGCGGTGAACGTGGGACCCGTACAGCCTCCCCTCGCTGGTCACCACGGCGAACGACTTGACGCCCGCCCGGCCCGCGAGGTAGCGCCGGGCCCGGTCGATGCTTCCGCGGCTCGGATAGCCGAACGGAGCCTTCCCGGTCCCCTGGTAGAGCGCGTGGCGGCCACCGTGGAATCGGTGCCGCCCGCAGTCGGGATGGGCGGACGCGGGGCCCATCGCCGCCAACGATCGGGCCCGAAAGCAGGCCGCGAAACGGAAGCTGCCCGCCGGTACCTTGATGGTCGTCCGCATCCGGGTCACACCCGGGTCAGCGGTGCGAGTGCGGCCGACGTCGACCCGGTGGAGCCGCGTCCTCTTCCCGGGCGACGTGTACCAGCTCAGGCGCCGGTCCCCCCAATGAAGATCGGCCGGGTGACGGCTGCGGATCACGATCCGGGCCCGACCCGGCGTCCTGTAGCGAATCCGGGTGGTGACGATCTCGTTCACGGTCACGGAGACCGTGCCGCTCCGCACACTCGACATGCCCGGGAGCAGGACCCTGTACCTGGTGTTTCGCGAGGGCGACACCCGGAACCGGTAGGCGCCATCGGGGGCGGTCGCCGTGGATCCCTCCGTCGCGAACGAGCCGTACGGATAGGGGTCGGACTGGAGCTCGACCAGGACTCCGCCATCACCACCGGGATGACCCGTAACCCCGCCCGTGATCCCAGTCGATCCCGTGAAGCGGATGTCGTCGCGGCCGGCGTGTGCCGACACCTTGGTGGTTGCCGCCCCAGCGGGCGATACTGCCAGCGCCCCGACCGATGCCAGGCCGAGCACGGCGGCGATCAGACGGCGTCTCCTCAAGGCCTGCACCGTACACGGGCCTCTGCCGGTCGGGCCGGCTTGCTACCTTTCCGCCCGTAACGGACCGGGATTAATCCCGGAAAATCGTGTTAGCGCTCGTCGTTGTTGGCATTAAGCCTCCGCGGTCGCGGCACAAACCGATGGAGGATCAGATGCCAACTGGCACAGTGAAGTGGTTCAGCGACGAGAAGGGGTTCGGGTTCATCACTCCAGATGACGGTTCCTCTGACTTGTTCGTGCACCAGAGCGCGATCAACTCGGAGGGGTTCCGTACCCTGGCCGAGGGCGCCAAGGTGTCGTTCGAGTCCGAGGCCGGCCCGAAGGGCCCCCGCGCCGTGAGCGTTCAGCCGCTCTAGCGGTCCCACTTCAAAGACGTTGTCCGAGGGCCGCTCCTAGCAGGAGCGGCCCTCGGACGTTAGGGGTTGGACGGCGTGCGGTCGAGCCCGCGGGCACCCGCCGGGCGATTGTCGGGTTTCGGCGATATAGGCGCCGTTTTCGACAATCGCTCGGGGCGGAGCTGCTGAGGCTAAGCGGGAACGTAGGCCTTGGCGGCTCGCCGCGCCGGGGACGGCCTCACGACGTCCCAGACCAGGCCGACCTTCTCCAGGGCAGCGATCACGAGGCCGGAGGGATCGGGCTGCCATCGGCTCAGGCCATGTACGGCGGAGGTCGGAAACGCGTGATGGTTGTTGTGCCACGCCTCGCCGAACGTGGGCAGGGCGAGCCACGCGAGGTTGCGGGACTCGTCCTGGGTCTCGTACGGCCGGCTGCCGAACATGTGGCACAGGGAGTTGACGCTGTAGGTGACGTGGTGGACCACGAACACGCGCACCGCGCCGCCCCAGAGCAGCGCCGTCAAGCCGGCCGCGATGGAGCCCCCGATGGCCACCCCCAGCCCGAACGGGATCGCGAGCCCAACGAGCGCCCACACGACGAAGGTGCGATCGATGAAACGAATCACGGGGTCGGCGAGAAGATCCGGAGCGAAGCGCTCCTTGCAGCCGCGCTGGGAGTGAATGAAGAGCCAGCCGACGTGGGCGTGGTACAAGCCGCGCAGGGACCCTCGCAGGCCGGAACCGTGGCCGACGTGGGGACTGTGTGGATCACCCTCACGATCGGAGCAGGCGTGGTGCTTGCGGTGGTCGGCGACCCAGGAGATCGCGGGTCCCTCGACTGCAGCGGAGCCGAGGGCGGCGAACACGCCGCGGAGCAGCGGGCTCGTCGAGAAGCTCCGATGCGTAAGCAACCGATGGAAGCCGACCGTGACGCCGAGGCCGGTGACGACATAGGCGAGGGCGAGTATCACCAGATCGCTCCATCGGAGCGCCTCGTTCCAGGCCTGCCAGGCGGCCAGGCCCAGGAGCAGGATCGGCACGACGGTGACGAGGCCCGTGATGATTCGGTCCCGCGTTTCGTTTGAGGTGGATTCCACGGCCGTCGCCGGCCGGCCGCGCACGCGGGCGGCGGCTTCTCCGCCGACTGTGGCGGTGGGGTTCCGGTCCGAAGACATCAGCTCAGCCGCCGGCGCGGGCCAGGTACGCCGCCCAAACGAAGAGCAGAACTGCCCCTCCGAGGAGGAGGAGGCCTCCCTGCTCGGAGCCGTGCGTAATCGTGGCTAGTCCAAGCAGGAGGCAGATTCCGCCGCTCCAGGCGCTGATCTCGGGTCCGTGCGAAGAATCCATGTGCTGAAGGTCCTCCCGTCAGATTACTCCGATGACGCTACGCGGCAACTACCCTCCGCGGCCTGATTCGAACCGGCGCATGCGCTCTGGCTCATGGTTACCGTGCGCGATCGCGGTCGTGGAGGAGATCAGGCAAACGCCGTTTCGCGTGCGGTGGGCGGTCGCGCTCTGCCTGGTCCTCGCAACATGCGCCTGGCCGGCCGGGGCGCTCGCGGGTGGTTCCAGCCACCTCGACATCCGCGTCCTCTCGAACCGCGCCGACTTGATCTCCGGTGGCGACGCGCTGGTGGTGGTGAAGCTCCCGCGTGGGGTGCGGCCGTCGCAGGTCCGCATGAAGGTGAACGACCGCAACGTCACCGGCGACTTCGCGATGCGCGTAAACGGACGCTACGAGGGCCGGCTCGATGGGCTGCGCCTTGGCCGCAACGTCGTGACCGCAACCGCGCCTGGGACCGATTCGGATCGCATCGCGATTCGCAACCACGCGATGGGCGGGCCCGTCTTCTCGGGTCCCCAGATACAGCCGTGGGTGTGCCGGAACGGCTCCACGCGCCCCAAGTGCCAGGCCCCTGCAACCTACGAGTACCAGTACAAGTCCTCGCTCGACGGCGGGCTCCATCCCTACGACCCGGACAACCCGCCTTCAGACGTCGCCAAGACCACGACCCAGACCGGCAAGACGGTGCCGTTCATCGTCCGCATCGAGACCGGCTATCAGGACCGCGATCAGTACAAGATCGCCGTTCTGGACCAGCCCGGCAAGTCGTGGAAGCCGTGGAATCCTCAGCCGCAGTTCAACCACAAGCTCCTGATCACCCACGGCGCGAGCTGTGGAATCGATCACCAGAGCGGCGAGGCGCCAAGCGTCACGGGCGACACGGTCGGCGGCTCCAGCCCAACGACCGCGCTCGGCATGGGATTCGCGGTGATGTCAACGGCTCTCGACAACGCCGGCCACAACTGCAACATCGCCACCGAGGCAGAGTCGCTCGTGATGGCGAAGGAGCACCTGATCGAGAGCTACGGAGCGCTCCGATACACGATCGGGACCGGGTGCTCGGGTGGCTCCCTGGTCCAGCAGCAGGTCGCGAACGCGTACCCCGGCATCTGCCAGGGCATCCTTCCGCAGTGCTCGTTCCCCGACTCGTGGTCGACCGGCCAGCAGCTCGCCGCCTACCACTTCGACCGTGGCTACTTCGAGAACCCGTCCAAGTGGGGACCGGGCATCGCCTGGACCCCGTCGCAGATCGCCGCCGTGGAAGGCCATCCGAACCACGTCAACGCAATCGTGTTCGACTCCGTGTACTGGACCTCGCTGGCGGACCCGGCGGACGGCTGCCCCGGCGTGCCCTCCTCGGACAACTACGACCCGCAGACGAATCCCGACGGCGTCCGGTGCACGCTCGCCGACTACATGATCAACGTGCTCGGCCCGCGGCCACCCAGCCTGTGGACGTCGCCCGAGACCGAGGCGGGCCACGGGTTCGCCGGGCTGCCGATCGGCGACGTCGGCGTCCAGTTCGGGCTCGAGGCCCTGAAGAACGGCGGCATCAGCCCAGCGCAGTTCGTGGATCTGAACGCCAAGATCGGCGGCGCGGACATCGACCTGAACCCGATTCCCCAGCGCAGCGACGCCACCCAGCCTGCGCTGCGAAACGCCTACCGCAGCGGCGGCGTCAACGAGGCGAACAACCTGACCGGTGTGGCGATCATCGACCTGCGTGGGCCGGACCCCGGCGCCTTCCACGACGCGTACCGATCGTGGACCATCCGCGCCCGGCTCGAGCGCCAGGAGGGGCACTTCCCGCGAAACCACGTGATCTGGTTCGGCCAGACGCCGCTGATCGGCGATCCGCGGTACACGACCCAGGGATTGAAGGCGATGGATCGGTGGCTCTCGGCGGTGGCGCAGGACGATCGCGACCTGCCGCTTGCCACCAAGGTGGCGAGGGATCGGCCCGCGGACGTCCACGATCAGTGTTCGTCGATTCCCGGCGTGGAGAAGGTGTCGGTGCCCGGCGTCGGACCCGTCTGCAGGCTCAAGGAGGCTCAGACGCGCTTCGGCACTCCCGCGACGGTCGCCGGTGAGAGCATCGCCACCGACCAGAATCGCTGCCAGCTGAAGCCGCTCCGCCGCAGCGACTACTACCCGATCGACTTCACGGCGTCCCAGTGGTCGGCGCTCAAGGGAGCGTTCCCGACCGGCGTCTGCGACTGGGAACGACCGGGGGTGTCGCAGCGCGACACGATCCCGTGGCTCACCTACCAGGAGCCCGACGGCCACGTGGTCTACGGCGGCGAGCGCCTGGGGGCCGCTCCCGACGGATCCGGCGGCGGCTGGACCAGCCGCGCGTTCTCGTCCTGGCGCCGCGCAAGCGGCTGAGGCACCGCCGCCCCTCGGCAAGTAGGCGACGCCCTGTCGGCCCCGGCGACCCCGACTCGAAGCATTTGGTGTTTTG
Organism: Solirubrobacterales bacterium; assembly: GCA_035265465.1. Taxonomy (GTDB): domain Bacteria; phylum Actinomycetota; class Thermoleophilia; order Solirubrobacterales; family 70-9; genus AC-56. The sequence goes on from DATFON010000065.1 coordinate 61,442, forward strand.
GGGACGCTATAGCGGCCCCAATCCACCAAACGCTTCGAAGGCGCCCACTGGAGCCGCGACGGAACGCCCGGGCCCCCGCCCTACTTGCCCAATCCGTTTTGAGGGGTGTCCGGCTGCGGTCTACCCGAGCCAATAGCTTGCGCACATCGCGCTGATTCCAACCAGCTGGCGGCTCCGCGGCGCAGCCGGCCCCGCGATTCGCCGCGGATTTCTCGTCGCGATCCCGGTCGGGATCGCGGCGCTCGTCGAGCTCGAGCTGAAGACGCCGGCGACCGGCGCGATCACGATCGGCGCGTCCATCACCGGCTTCGTGGCGTTCGACGCGCCCGCGCGCACCCGCTTCGTCTGGCAATTCGGCATCGCGCCGTTGATCGGCGTCGCCGCGGCGCTGGGGGCGGTCACAGGGCAGTCCGCGGCACTCGCGGTCCCCACCATGACGATCTTCGCCGCCGTCGCCGCCATGTCCGTGGCGGTCTCCCGGCGGCTGGCGATCGCCGCCCTGAACTGCGTGCTCGCGCTACTCATCGCGCAGGGGCTTTCGCTCGAGGCCCACGACACTCTGCGGATCCTGGTCCTGGGTGGGGCTGGAGCTCTGTCCCAGGCGACGCTGTCGCTGGCCGTCGCGCTGTTCCAGGGCCAGCTCGAGCGCCCCCATCCAATCGCCGGGGCGCGGACGACCGCTGCCCTGATCAGGGCCAATCTCAACCTCCGTTCGCCGAGCCTTCGCCACGCCCTCCGCTCGGGCCTCGCCCTGGGGTTGGCGGTCGCCGCGTATCACGTGGTCGATCTGGGTCGACACGGGTACTGGGTGCCGCTGACCGTGCTCTTCGTGTTGAGGCCCGCACGCGCCGACACCGACGAGCGAATCGAGATGCGAGTGGTGGGCACCCTGACCGGACTCGCCGTCGCAACGGGGCTGGCGGTGTTGGTGGGCCACGGGGTGGCCGCGAATACCGCGATCCTGACGGTCACGGCGGCGTGCGCCTACGCCATGCTGATGATCGAGTACGCGCTGTTCACGTTCGCGATCACGGTCTACATCGTGACCCTGGCGCACGCGATGGGCGAGTCCGCCGCTGACGCGGTCGGCGAGCGCGCTCTGGGCACGGCGATCGGCGTCGCGATCGTCATTCTTGCGTTCGCCGTTCTGCGGGATCGGCGGGCCCCGCTTCACGCGAGGGCCGCCTCCTAGGGGCAATCCGCGGGGCGCAATAGGTTTGGGTATCGCCCTGATCCCCGCCAACTGGAAGCTGCGCGACGCTCCGGTCCCGGCGCTCCGCCGGGGCCTGCTCGTCGCGATTCCGGTCGGCGGCGCGGTCCTCGTCGACCTGCAGCTGGACTCGCCCGTCGCCGGCGGTTTGTCGACGGGCGCGCTCCTCGCCGGGTTCATCGCCTTCGATGCCCCGGCCCGGACTCGGTTCGTCTGGCAGCTCCTGGCCGCGCCCGTCATCGGCGCCTTCGGCGCCCTGGGAGCGCTCACCTCCGAACCGGGAGCGCTGGCAGCGCTGACGATGACCGTGTTCGCCTGCGTGGCGGGGATCACGGTCGCGGTCTCGCTGCGCCTCTCGGTGGCCGCAATGGTGTGCGTGCTCGCGTTGCTGCTCGCGCAGGGGTTCGCCCTCCAGCCGCATGACGCCCCGGACGCGCTGATCATCGGTGGCGCGGGTGCGCTCGCGCAGGCGCTCATGTCCCTGGTCGTGAGTCTGTGGCAGCGCACGACCGAGCGGGTGCGGCCCGTGGGCGGAGCGCGCGCCGCCGCGCGGCAGGTGCGGGCGAGCCTTGGTCGGCGCTCGGCGAGCCTCCGACACGCGCTGCGGTGGGGCATCGGACTCGGCCTCGGCGTCGCCCTGTATCACGTCATCGACCTCGGCCAGCACGGGTACTGGATCCCGCTGACGGTGCTGTTCGTATTGAAGCCGACGCCCGCCGATACCTACGAACGCATCGCGATGCGCGCCGCGGGCACGGTTGCGGGGCTGGTGCTCGCGACCGGGATTGCGGAGGTCGTGGGCCGGGATGCCGTCGCCAACGCCGTCGTGCTGACGATCGCGGCGGCGTGCTCGTTCGCCCTGCTGGCGATCGAGTACGCGCTGTTCACGACCGCGATCACCGTCTACATCGTGGTCCTGGCCCACGCTCTCGGCCAGGGGGCGTTCCAGGCGGTCGACGAACGCGGAGTGGCGACGCTGATCGGCATCGTCATCGCCGCGCTTGGCTTCGTCCTGCTCCGCGACCAGAGCTCCACCGCCCCGTCGGCGGCGCCCACGTAGCTTGCGCGCGCCGGCTAGCGTGCCCCGGCTACGGCTTCGCGGTCCCGGGGCCGGCCGTCCGCATCCGCGGCGTGGCCGTTGGACGATGCGTCCACCGTTCCTTCGTCGCCTTGGTAGGGGCCGGGCTTCGGGCGTGGCACGCCGCCGGGGAGGGCGAGGCGCAGGATCGTGCGCTGCACCATTCCCCATTGCTGCAGAAACGGGCCGGAGTTGTACGGCAGCCCGTATCGCTCACAGATCTCCTTGACCCGCGGCGCGATCTCCGCGTAGCGAGTGCTGGGCATGTCCGGGAACAGGTGATGCTCGACCTGATAGCCGAGGTTGCCGCTGATCACGTGGAACAGCGGGCCGCCCTCGATGTTGGCCGCGCCGACGAGCTGGCGGACGTACCACGCGCCGCGGGACTCGTCCTCCACCTCCTCCTGGCTGAACGTGTACGTCTGGTCCGGGAAGTGGCCGCAGAAGATGATCGCGTGCGACCAGAGGTTGCGGACGATGTTGGCGGTGAAGTTCGCCCAAAGCGTCGCCTTGAACGACTGCCGGCCACCCTCGAACGCGAGAGTCGCAATCCGCCCGACGAGCTCGCGCCCGCGGCCGCGCCGGCGGGCACGGGCCAGGGCACCCCGGGCGCGCGACCGCATCCGCTCCTTGCGCGAGCGCGGTGCGCGCGCCGCAAGGGCGGCCTCCACCGCAGCGTTGGCCAGCGCGCTCATCAGCGGCCACGCGATGTAGTCCTTGGCGATCTGAAGTCGGGCCTTTCCCCAGATCCCCTTCAGCTCCTTCTTCAACTGCGCCTTCGACTTCTCGCCGGACCGAATGGCCTCGATGTCGAGGTCGTGGACAGCGACGCCCCACTCGAAGAACGCCATCAGAACCAGGTTGTAGAGCGGCTGGAACAGGTAGACCGGGTGCCAGCGCTGGTGCGGATCGATTCGCATGATCTCGTACCCCAGGTCCTTGTCCTTGCCTCGGATGTTCGTGTACGTGTGGTGGATGTAGTTGTGGGAGTGCTTCCATGCCTCCGAGGTCGACGCCGTGTCCCAGTCCCAGGTGGACGAGTGGATGTGGGGGTCGTTCATCCAGTCCCACTGCCCGTGCAGGACGTTGTGCCCGATCTCCATGTTGTCCAAGACCTTGGCCAACGCAAGGGAGGTGGTGCCCAGCCACCAGGCGGTGCGCCTGCGGCTGAAGAGCAGCACCACCCGACCGCCCACCTCGAGGGCCGTCCGGACCGCGATCAGGCGACGGATGTAGGCCGCGTCCGCGGCGCCGCGGCTCACCAGCACCTCCTCGCGCAGGGCGTCCAGCGTGCGCCCGATCTCCTCGACCTCGGCCGACGTGAGGTCGGCGTACGAACGGTGGGCGGGGGGTGCGGACGTGTGCTGCAGCAGGGCGGGCATGACCAGCAGTGCCCGTCCCCGGCACCGCG
>DATFON010000066.1:0-9620 GCA_035265465.1 Solirubrobacterales bacterium
GGTCGCCTACGGGGCCGCCCTCGGCATCCATCCGCTCGCGGTCCTGGTGGTGACGATCGCCGGCGGGGCCCTGTTCGGCGCGGTGGGGCTGATCCTCGCTGCCCCGATCACCTCGGCGATCGTGCGCATCTCCGCGGACCTGTCACGCGCCCGGGCCGAGGCCGAGGCGACCGCGGCCGAGCCAGCGGCGGCCGAGCCCGCGCCTCCTTGACGCCCTAACGGTTGGGAAACTCCCGCGCGACCTGCCGCCGCAGAATCTCGATCCCGACCACGGCCAGGCCGGCCAACACGACGATCACGAGGACCTGCCCGAGGTTGTTGATCCCCGGTATGAACGACAGCCAGAGCAGGAAGAGCACGGCCACGACCGCGTACATGCCTACCGGATGGTCTCGTAGGTACGGCGCGAGAAAGCCTCGCACCGCGACCTCGTGTCGGCCGGGGCCCGCCAACATGCCGCCGGCGATGAACGCGACACCGATCGCGAGGACGAACAGCGCCCGCTGGCGAAGCCCTGCGGAGAGGATGTCCCAGACGGACGTGATCGCCGGTTTGACCGTGTCGGAGGCGGCGACCGAGTCGACCCCGTTGCCGATCAGCCGCCTGAGCAGCAAGATGAACACCGTGGCGAGGACGATCCCGCCCCCGGCGGCGATCAATGCCTCGCGGCGCCACCCCCGGGCGAGATAGAGGGCCCCCAGGTAGAGCAGGAGCGCCAGGATCGGCAGCACGATGCCGAGGTTGTGGAGGAGGCTCACGAGGGTCTGGATCCCGGAGAGCTGATCCGAGCTCATCAGGACGAGCTGGCCGGGGGTCTGGATGGCCTGCCTGTCCAGCAGCGCGTCGATCCGTGGCTCGAGCGCTGCCAGCGAGGCGTCCAGCATCTGAACGTTCGGCCCGCTGGGGTCACTGAGCACCGCCGCCGTCCGTTGCTTCAGTGCGGTCGCCCGGCTGTTGGCATCGGACAGCCGGCCTTGGAGCTCGGAGAGCCGATCCTCAAGCGGCGATGGAACCTGCCCCTCAACTCGCTTGATTGCGTCCTCGAGGCGCTTGATCGTCGTCTGAAGATCGGTAGCGCTCTGGTTGAGGTCCCGGAGCTTCTGCGTCGCCTCTGGACTGAGCTGGCCCGATTGGAGCTGCGAGAGGCTTGAACGGACCGACGCGATCCGAGCCTGAGTCGTGGTCAACCGCTGCCGCAGGTCCTGCGTGTAGGTCTGGACGACGTCCTGGAGCTTGGAGATCGTCTCCGGGCTCACTCCCAGGCGGGTGGCCAGGTTCGCGACAACGGCCCCGTAGTTCAACGTGACGTTCCCGCCGGTGGTCGAGACGTAGGCGTTCTTGTCCATGATCAGGCTCACGAACTGCGCCTGCGCAGACGCGATCGCGCTGGAGACGCGGTTCTGAACCTGTGGCGAGGCGAGCGCCCTCTCGGCCGCGTCCTGCGCCAACTGCCTGGTCGCCGCGCTGACGGGGAGGGCGAGCGGTTTGGCGGCACTGGGGAGCCTCTCCTGGATCTGGCCCTCGACGTCGACGTTGGCGTAGAGCTGATCCACTGTGTAGGTCGCCAGCGCCTGCTGCACGTCGTTGTCGCTGAGGATCTGGTCCGTTGTGTCCTTGAACTGGTTCGTGTCAAAGACCTCGCGCTGAACCCAGTTAGCGATGATCGAGAGGATCAGCACGACGGAGGCGAGGGCGATCAGCGCCCAGACCACGACGCGGTGTTGGCGTTTGGCCGTCATCTCCCGCCTCCTTGCTGTGCTGGGGACGTACGCGATGGGGCGACCATCTCACCTCTAGCTGGGCAAATCAAGGCGTCCGACCCCTTGATTCCGCCGCGTGCGGTGAGATGCTTCATGTCAGACAACCAACCAGGATCCACAGGGAGGACCGGATGCCGATCGCAGAGTTCACGCTCGGGGACGCGCTGCTCACCGTCGTCGAGATCTTTCTGTTCGTCCTCTACTTCTGGATCCTGATCACGATCATCAGCGATCTGTTCCGTGACCACCAGCTGTCGGGATGGGCCAAGGCCGGCTGGATCGTCGTCCTCTTCCTGGTGCCCTTCCTCGGGATGCTGATCTACCTGATCGCGCGCGGTGAGGGCATGCGAGAGCGCGCAGTCAGGGAGCAGGCCGACATGCGAAGGCACATGGACGAGTACATCCGCGAGACCGCGGGCTCGGCCTCGTCGGTCGACGACCTGGCGAAGCTCAGCGAGCTGAAGGACAAGGGAGCGATCTCGGACGAGGAGTTCGAGCGGGCGAAGGCCAAGCTCCTCGCCTGACCAGTTCAGTCCCAGCGAACCACGCGCCCGGGCCGAGGCCGCGACCGCCGCCGCCTCCGCTAGCTAGATCCGCCCCAGGACCGAGATCCCCCAAGGGCTGCCTTGACTTGAGGCGGGGCGGTGAGATGCTCGCCTCGCAGAAGGGAACCATGTGACACAGCCACATATGGCCGCTCCCACGTTCTCGGACGCCCAGCTCGCCGAGCTGGTGGACCTGATCCGGGGATCCGACTCGGTGGAGCTGAAGCTGACCCTGCCGGAGTCTGACCACCGATCGGCGGTGTCCGCGCTCGGAATGGATCCCCTGGATGCCCAGATACGCCAGGTCTATTTCTTCGACACCCCCGACCTGGCGCTGTACGGGCACGGCCTGGTGGTCCGCGCCCGTCGCACGCAGCGAAAGGGTGACGACTCGGTGGTGAAGCTGCGCCCCGTCGTCCCGGACGAGCTCCCGGACGGCCTGCGCGAGTCGCCGGGGTTCGGCGTCGAGGTCGACGCAATGCCGGGCGGATACGTGTGCTCAGGGTCGATGAAGGGCGCGCTGAACACGGGCCAGGTCAGGGAGGCCGTCCGTGGCGAACGGCCGCTGCGCAAGCTCTACTCGAAGGAGCAGCGCCGGCTGTTCGAGGAACACCGCCCGGACGGCCTCGAGCTCGACGATCTCTCGGTCCTCGGTCCGATCTTCGTCCTGAAGTTGAAGTTCTCGCCGGAGGGATTTGACCGGAGGCTGGTCGCTGAGCTCTGGTGGTACCCGGACTACTCCCGTGTGCTGGAGCTGTCCACGAAGTGCGCGCCATCCGAGGCGTTCCAGGTGGCGGCCGAGACCCGAGCGTTCTTGAGCGGCCGAGGTCTCGACCTCTCCGGCGAGCAGCAGACCAAGACCCGCAAGGCGCTCGAGTTCTTCTCGGAGCGACTGCGAGCTGCGACATAGGAGCAAAACCGTGCGACGGCTTCGAGCGCGCTCATCCTTCTGCAAGAAAAGCGGCGGATCCTGGCCGCGCCTTGACTTTGGGCCTTAGACAGTAGATGCTCGTGTCAGCTCGCTACAGCAAGGAGGCACCGTGATGCTGGTCGCAGAGTTCACGCTCGGAGACGCGCTTCTCACCGTCGTCGAGATCTTTCTGTTCGTCCTCTACTTCTGGATCCTGATCACGATCTTCGGCGATCTGTTCCGGGACCACCAGCTGTCGGGATGGGCAAAGGCCGGCTGGGTCCTGATCCTGTTCCTGGTGCCGTTCCTTGGGATGCTCATCTACCTGATCGCGCGCGGTGAGGGCATGCGAGAGCGCGCCGTCAGGGAGCAGGCCGACATGCGAAGGAACATGGACGAGTACGTCCGCGAGACCGCCGGTTCGGCCTCGTCGGTCGATGAGCTGGCGAAGCTCAGTGAGCTGAAGGACAAGGGATCGATTTCGGACGAGGAGTTCGAGCGGGCGAAGGCCAAGCTCCTCGCCTGAACAGTTTCAGTCCAGCGAACGAAAGGACGTCAGATGGCAGCTCGAGACAGGACCAGGGAAGTCCGGGGGCCGACCGGGTGGGTGATATTCGCCGGCTCGATCATGGTGATCGTCGGGTTCCTCAACTTCTTCTATGGCCTTGCAGCGATCGTGAATGACGACGTCGTCGTGGTCGGTGGCCACGGGGCGATCATCGCGGATCTCACGGCCTGGGGCTGGGTCACCCTGATCCTCGCGGTGGTCCTCGTCCTGACCGGCTTCGGGCTGTTCACCGGTGCCGAGTGGGCGCGGGTCGTCGGCGTGCTCATCGTCTCCCTCAACGCCATCGAACAGGTCTGGATCTTCCCGGCCGCGCCCCTGTGGGCGTTCATCGTGATCCTGCTCGACGTGATCATCCTCTACAACCTGACAGCGCGCTGGAGCGAACCCGCTTAAGCGGCGCCAGGCCGCTACTGGTTCGGTAGCGGCGAGCCCGCGAAGACGAAGAACCAGAGCATGAAGCCGCCGGTCACCACGACCGCGGTGAAAACGAAGGCGGACTCGATTGGGGAGAGCTTCTTCTCGCCGGGCCGGTAGGGCTCGTCGCGCATGCTGCGGTTCCAGGGGTAGCGGGGCGGTGGGCCCTCCTGGGCGGGACCGCCGCGAGCCTGTATCCAGCCGGCGATGAACAGGAGGACCAGGTAGGTCACGACGATTCCGGCGAAGATGATCGCGGCGGTGCTGCTGTTCACGGAGTCCGAGCCCGTCCCCTGGAGCTTGGATCCGATCCAGACCCACAGCAGCGGCACGCCAAGGCCAATGCCGAGCGCCAGCACGATCGCGATCGCCAGGCGCGCACCGCGCCAACGCTCCCTTTCCCTCGTCGTGTCCTCGCTATCCGTCACTGTCGGACGCAGTACGAAGGTTCCCACACCGCCGGTCACGAAACTATCCGCATGACCCCTGGTCCGACGAGTGGCGCGTCACCGCGGCCGAAGCCCGCCGTACCCGGCGGCCCGTACCTGGTGGTTGGGCTGGCGCGTTCCGGGCAGGCCGCGGCGCGACTGCTGGCGTCGCGCTCCGACGACGTGGTCGGCTGCGATTCCGGCTCGCCCGAGGATGTGGCAGGGCTTCGGGATGCCGGCGTCGAAGTTCACCTGGATACGGATGGAGTCTCCCTGCTCGAACGCGCCCGTTGCCTCGTCAAGAGCCCAGGCGTCCCCCGGGAGGCCCCGGTCGTCCGGCTGGCGCGCGAGCGCGGAATCCCTGTCCTCGGCGAGCTCGAGCTGGCGTGGCGGCTGCTTCCCAACCGGTTCGTTGCGGTGACGGGGACCAACGGCAAGACCACCGTGACCGAGCTGCTCGGCCATGTGTGGCGCACCGCTGGGGAGCCGGTGGCAGTCGCCGGAAACGTCGGAACGCCGCTCGCGTCCCTGGTGGGCGAGATTCCCGGCGACGTAACCGTTGCCTGCGAGTCCTCGAGCTTCCAGCTCGAGGACGCCGAGGCGTTCGCGCCGGAGTGCGCGGTGCTCCTGAACGTGACCCCGGACCATCTGGATCGCCACCACGACTTCGAGGACTACCTGCGGGCCAAGCTCCGCATCTTCGCCAACCAGGGAAACGACGACGTGGCCGTCTTCAATGCCTCCGAGCCGGCGCTCGCAGGCCGCGACCTCGGCGGCTGCGCCCGCCGGGTCGCCTTCTGCCGCGGCCTAAACCCCGACTGCGCCGTCTCGCTGAACGACGGCGTGATCTTCATCGAGTCGGAGCAGTTCATGGATGCCACTGAGCTGTCCCTGCCCGGGCCGCACAACGCCGAGAACGCGATGGCAGTGGCCGCCGCGGCGACCGCGATGGGAATCGAGCGCGACGCGATCCGTGAGGGCCTGCAGAGCTTCGCCGGCGTCCCGCACCGCCTCGAGCGCGTGGCGGAGATCGATGGCGTCCTGTACGTGAACGACTCGAAGGCCACGAACGTCGCCGCCGCCGCGGCGGCGCTGCGCTCTTTCGACGGCGGGATGCGCGCGATCCTGGGCGGCTCGCTCAAGGGGGGCGGCTTCGAAGGCCTGGTGGAACCGGTCGCTGAACGCTGCGTCGCCTGCTACCTCATCGGGGAGGCCGCCGGGGCTCTCGAGCACGACCTCGCACCGGTCCGCGGGTCCGGCGTCGAGCTGCGCCGAAGCGGCGACCTCGCGGCGGGGGTGGACGAGGCGGCAGCGGAGGCGCGTCCCGGCGAGGTGGTGCTGCTCGCCCCGGCCTGCGCGAGCTTCGACGCCTACCGCGACTTCGAGGAGCGCGGGGAGCACTTCAAGACGCTGGTCGAGGAGCTCGGCAGATGAGCGCGCTGTCGCTCGGGCGCATCGGGCCCAAGACGCGCACTCGCTCGGGTGGGCAGCCGATCGAGTACAACCTCCTGCTGACCGCGACGCTCTGCCTGCTGGCATTCGGCGTGGTGATGGTGTTCAGCGCCAGCTCCACCACGGCTCTCCTGGGGCAGAGCGGGGACAGCGCCTACTACCTCAAGCGCACGGTGGTCATCGGGGCCGTGGGCCTCGTGTTGATGCGCTTGCTGTCGGTACGCGGTGCGCGAATCGCGCGGCCGCTCACGGGGGCCCTTCTGCTCATCTCCTTCGTCCTCCTGTTCGCGGTGATGCTGCCGGGGATCGGGAGCTCAGCAAACGGCGCCCAGCGCTGGATCGAAGCGGGTCCGTTCCAGATCCAGCCCTCGGAGCTGGCCAAGCTGGCGCTGATCCTCTACGGCGCGAACCTGCTCGCCATGCGACCGCAGATGACCCGCCACATTCGGACGCTCGTTCCGTACCTCGCCGTGGTGGGGGTTGGCTGCCTGCTGATGATCGCCGAGCCGGACCTGGGGACCGCGGTCGTGGTCTGCCTGAGCACCGCGGCACTGCTCGTCGCTGCCGGCGTGAAGATCAAGCATCTGCTGCTGCTCTCGGCGGCGGTCAGCGCGGTCGTGCTGCTGGCGATCCTGATCGAGCCCTACCGGATGGCGCGCCTGACCGGCTTCCTCAATCCGACGGGGGATCCCAGCGGGGCCGGCTTCCAGGCCATCCAGGCGAAGATCGCGATGGGTTCGGGCGGGTTCTTCGGCGTGGGGCTGGGCCAGAGCCTCCAGAAGGCGTTCTACCTCCCCGAGGCCCACACCGACATGATCGCCGCGGTGATCGGCGAGGAGCTCGGGTTCGTCGGGATCGCGGCGCTCCTCGGGCTTCTTGGGCTCTTCGGCTACGCCGGGCTCAGAACCGCGCAGCGGGCCCGGGATCGCTACACAAAGCTGCTCGCCGCGGGACTCACGTCGATGGTGCTGATCCAGGCGATCGTCAACCTGTTCGCTGTCATGGGCCTCGCTCCGTTGACGGGAGTGCCACTGCCCTTCGTCTCCTACGGGAACTCGAGCCTCTTGGTGATGCTCGCCTCGACCGGCCTGTTGCTCAACATCGCGAAGGGCGGCACGGCAGCGGCTCCCGCGCGGCGCGAGGGCCGCGCTGCGAGACTGCGCGTCGTGGACGGCGGTCGAGTCGCTCGCGGCAGCGCGAGCACCGCCGCAGGAAGGAGCACCTCGAGCCGTGCCAAGGGTCGTGATAGCCGCGGGGGGAACCGCGGGACACGTCGTTCCAGCGCTGGCCGTCGCCGACGCGCTGCGCGATAGCGGCGCCGAGGTCTCGTTCCTGGGGACCCTGGAGGGTCCTGAGGCCCGCCTGGTGCCCGACGCCGGGTATCCGATCGATTACCTGCGCGCCCGCGGCATCGACCGCGCCTCGCCGCTGAAGGCCCTTGCGGCCGGCGGCCTGGCGGTCACTGCGACCGCCAAGGCGCGGTCGGCGATCCGCGCCCGGGGCGCGGACGCCGTGATGGGCGGCGGTGGGTATGTCGCCGGTCCCGCGGGTCTGGCGGCGCTGTCGCGGCGCGTACCGCTGGTGCTGACGGAGGCCGACCGTCATCTGGGCCTCGCCAATCGTCTTCTGGCCGCCCGGGCACGACGAGTCTGCCTCGCCTTCCCGATCCCGGGCCGCGATGGGGATCGGTACCTGGTCACTGGGCGCCCGGTTCCGTCCGCCATCGTCACGGCGGATCGCGATGCCGCCAGGGATCGGTTCGGGATTCCGGCGGGGGATAGGTGCCTGCTCGTCTTCGGCGGCAGCCAGGGCGCACGTTCGATCAACCTCTGCGCGCTCGAGGCCTTCGTCGGCGATGCCCTGGCCGCGCGGGATCGCGGCTACCACGTGCTCCACATCGCCGGTCACCGGGACTATCCGCTGGCCCGCGAGCTCGTCGACGGCGCCGGCGGGGCCGAGAGCTACACGCTCCTGGAGTACGAGCCGAACCTCGCGGAGGCGCTCGCCGCTTCGGACCTTGTGCTGGCCCGGGCGGGCGGCTCCGTGTTCGAGCTGGCGGCGGCCGGCAGGCCGGCGATCCTCGTCCCATATCCCCACGCCACGGCTCGCCATCAGCACGCGAACGCGGCATGGATGGCCGATGCGGGCGCCGCCGTCGTCATCGAGGACGAGGCGCTCGATCCGGCCGCGCTTGTCCGGGCGGTCGGGGAGATTCTCAATTACGAGGATCGGCTGACCGCCATGGCGTCGGCATCGCGCTCGCTGGCGCGACCCGACGCGGCCCAGCGAATCGCCGACGAGATCCTGAGCGCCGCTCGAGGCTGAATCTGCCTGCCGCGTGGTGCATGCTGCGTGCTAGATGAACGACTGGAGCGATCGCAAGCTGCACTTCATCGCCATCGGCGGTGCCGGGATGAGCGGGCTCGCACTCGTATGCCACCGCCTGGGAGCGCGAGTGAGCGGCTCGGATCGCGCCGAGGGCCCGTACATGGACCACCTGCGCACCGCCGGCCTTGCTCCGATGGTAGGGCACGATGCCGCGGCGGTCCCCGAGGATGCCCACGTCGTGGTTTCCACCGCGGTCGGCGAGGACAACCCCGAGCTCGCGGTGGCGCGCGAGCGCGGGCAGCGGGTCATGCACCGCGGCGAGCTCCTCGCCGAGGTATGCGCGACGAAGCGGCTCATTGCCGTCGCCGGGACACATGGCAAGACGACGACGGCGGGAATGCTGGCGCATACGCTTCGTGCCATCGGCGCCGATCCGGCTTTTCTGTTGGGCGGCGAGCTGCCCGGCGCCGGCGAGGGGGGCGCCGCGGCGAACGCGGCATGGGGCGGCGGCGAGTGGATCGTGGCCGAGGCGGACGAGTCGGACGCGAGCTTCCTGCGCCTGCGGCCGGAGGTCGCCGTCGTCACGAACGTCGAGCTCGACCACCACTCCCACTGGTCCTCGCGAGCCGAGCTGCTCGAGGCGTTCCGGCGGTTCTGTGCCCCCGCCGTGGGCGTCGCCCTGCCCGCCGCCGGTGATCTCGACGAGCTGGCGGAGGGCCAGCGGGTCGTCGGCTTCGACGTGGACCGGCCCGGGCGCGAGCTCCAGCTGCGCATTCCCGGCCGTCACAACCTGCTGAACGCCCGCGCGGCGCTTGCGGCGCTGGAGCTAGCCGGCTTCGACCTCGAAGCCGCCGGCGAGGCACTTGGATCCTTCCCCGGCATGCTTCGCCGCCTCGAGCTCAAGGGACGGCGCGACGGCGCCGTGATCTACGACGACTACGCCCATCACCCCACGGAGGTCGAGGCCACCCTCGCCGCCCTTCGCGAGCTGGGACCGAGGCGGCTGATCGCGGTCTTCCAGCCCCATCTCTACTCGCGCACCAAGGCGCTGGCTGGCGGCTTCGGGCGGGCGCTAGCCGCCGCGGACGAGATCGCGGTGCTGGACGTGTACGCGGCCCGGGAGGAGCCCGTGGGCCCGCTCGCCGGGGTCAGCGGATTGGACGTCGCGCGTGCCGCGGCCGACCACGCGGGCGGCAGGCCGGTCTGGTGGCTCGT
>DATFON010000067.1:0-5522 GCA_035265465.1 Solirubrobacterales bacterium
TGCGTCCAGCGATGCTCGCGCATGAACCGCATCCGCTGTAGGAGGCGACGGAACATCAGCTTCTATGTCCAGCAGGGTGGCGAATCATTTCTCGGCCTCGAGGAAATACTCGTCGAGGGACCGGCGAACGGCAAGCCGCGCCCGGTGTAGGCGGCTCTTGAAGGCCGCCTCGCCCAGGTCCATCACGTCGGCCGCGTCCTTGGTCGAGAGCCCCTCGATGTCGCGCAGGACGAGTGGGGCGCGGTACTCGATCGGCAGCGCGCGGATCGCTCCCTCGAGGACCCGACGAATCTCTCCCTGCCCGACGCGCACCTCGGGCGCCTCACTCCAATCGGGCGCCTCCGGAATGGGCTCGTCCTCGAGCGACCTGACCTTGCCGGCCGGCGGCTTCCGGATCCCGAGTCGCTTCGCCTCGTTGAGCCCGATCCGGTAGAGCCAGGTGAAGAACTGCGACCGTCCCTGGAAGCGATCGATGCCGCGCCAGGCACGCAGGAACGTCTCCTGGGTCACCTCCTCGGCGTCGGCGGGATCGCCGAGAAATCGGAGCACGACCGCATAGAGACGGTCGGCGTGGCGGCGAACGAGCTCCTCGAAGGCGAGGCGATCCCGCGATCGGGCTCGCTCCACCAGGACCGCTTCGTCCTCGGCCGTCGGCGAGCGCATCGAGCGAAGCTTGACAGCCCACGCTCCCCGGAGTTCTGGGGGCCAACGATGCCGGATTCAATCCGCGATCCGAGCCCCGACGATGGTGGCGGTACGCTCGGCGACCTCGGCTTGAGGCCGGAGGCTCGGCAGCATCCTCTGGAGCGCGCCCAGGGTGCGGATCACGTGCCGGCACTCCCGGCAAAGCCGCTCGTGCTGGTAGAGGCGCCGTCGCTGTCGCGAGGCAAGCTCACGGTCGACGTAGTAGGGAATGCGCCTTCGCGCCCACCGGTGGTCGCGTCGGGCGTTGAGGCGGCGCCAGGTCGAAACCCTCATCACCAATCTGACCCTTTCTGGCTGGATGCGGTTCGCCGGCGGCCGACCTCGAACGCAGGTGCGCGCGCCGGCGGCCGACCTCGAACGCAGGTGCGCGCGCCGCCAAGCGCGATCGTATTTTCGGCGGGGAGCGCGTCGAGTAGGGGCGCCGGGCGAAGGCGCGCGGGGGGCACTCGACGCCGGCTTGTATCGTTGAGTTGAGGAGCGATGGCAACCGCGTCCGCAACGGCCGGCGAGATCAAGGAATCGATTCTCGACACGATCGGCGAGACGCCGCTCGTGCGACTCTCTCGCCTCGATGCCGAGGTGCGTCCCTCGATCGTCGCCAAGGTCGAGATCTTCAATCCGGGCGGCTCGATCAAGGACCGGATTGCGCGGGAACTGATCGCCGCCGCCGAGCGGGACGGGCGGTTGAAGCCCGGTGGCACGATCATCGAGCCCACCAGCGGCAACACCGGGACTGGGCTGGCGATCGTCGCGCTGCTGAAGGGCTACCGGGTAATCGCGGTGATGCCCGACAAGATGAGCAAGGAGAAGATCGACCTGCTGCGCGCCTACGGGGCAGAGGTCGTGGTCGCGCCGACCGAGGTCCCGCCCGACTCGCCGGAGTCCTACTACCGGGTCGCCGACCGGCTCACCGAGGAGATCCCGGGAGCCTTCCAGCCGAACCAGTACTTCAACCAGGCCAACCCCGAGTCCCACTACCGCACCACCGGGCCAGAGATTTGGCGGCAGACCGGCGGGCAACTGACCCACTTCGTCGCCGGAGTGGGCACCGGGGGGACGATCACCGGCACCGGCCGCTACCTGAAGGAGCACGACGACGGGATCGAGGTCATCGGCGCCGACCCGGAGGGCTCGATCTACTCCGGAGGCGAGGTGAAGCCGTACCTGGTGGAGGGCGTCGGCGAGGACTTCTGGCCCGAAAGCTTCGACCCCTCTGTGGTCGATCGCTACGTGACGGTGCCCGACCGGGATTCGTTCCTGACCACGCGGCGTCTGGCGAAGCTGGAGGGGATCCTGGCCGGGGGCTCCTCGGGCATGGCGGTCCGTGCCGCGCTCGAGGTGGCTCGGGGCGTCGACGATCCCGGGGCGCTGATCGTGGTCGTGCTGCCGGATGGCGGCCGCTCCTACCTGTCCAAGGTCTACAACGACGCGTGGATGCGCCAGTACGGCTTCCTGCCTCGGGAGCCCCAGGTGACGGTCGGCGACGTGGTCCGGCGCAAGCATGGGGAGGGCGAGATCCCGCCCCTGCTCACGGTGGGGACGCACGCCAAGGTCCGCGACGCCGTCGCGCTCATGCACGAGCATCGCGTCTCCCAGGTCCCCGTGGTCTCGGCCCACGACCCGGACACGATCGCCGGCTCGGTGACCGAGCGGGGCCTGCTCAGGCACGCCGTCGAGGACGCGACTCTGCTCGACGCGGAGATCGTCGAGGTGATGGAGCCCCCCTTCCACGCGGTCCCCGGCGAGGACAACGTCCGCGAGGCCGTGGACCTACTCACCGGCCAGACGGAGGCGCTCCTCATCACGTCTGACGGCCGGGCGATCGGGATCGTGACGCGCGCCGATCTGGTCGAGTCCCTCGCCCGATGAGCCGCCTTCGAAACGGCGCCGCGCTCGCCACGCGCATCGTGCACGCCGGCCTCGACCCCGACCCGTCGTATGGCTCCGTCGTCCCGCCGATCCACCAGACCTCGACCTACGTTCAGCGGGCGCCGGGGGAGTTCGTCGACGACTACGACTACGCGCGCTCGGCCAACCCCACCCGCGCGGCGCTCGAGCGGGCGCTGGGCGAGCTGGAGGGGGGCCTCGCGTCCTGCTTCGCGAGCGGCATGGCGGCCGAGCACGCGCTGATCACGGCCGCCTGCGAGGCGGGCAACCACGTGGTGCTGCCGGGCGACCTATACGGGGGCACCTACCGGCTCGTGGATCGGGTCCTGCGGCGCTGGGGGCTGAGCTACGACCTCGTCGACCAGACCGACCTGGGCTCGCTCGAGGCCGCGCTTCGCCCGGAGACCAGGCTGATCTGGGTGGAGACCCCCACCAACCCGCTGCTGAACGTGGTCGACGTCGCCGAAGTAGTTGAGCGCTCCGGCAACGCCCTGGTGGCGGTGGACAGCACGTTTGCGACGCCCGTGGTGCAGCGCCCGCTGGAGCTCGGAGCGGACGCCGTGGTCCATTCGGCCACGAAGTACCTGGGCGGGCACTCCGACGCCGTCGGCGGCGCGGTGGTGGTGCGCGATCCCGATCTCCACGAGCGGGTGCGCTTCGTGCAGAACTCGGTCGGCGCCGTGCCCGGGCCGCTCGACTGCTTCCTCGTGCACCGCGGGCTGCGGACGCTTCACCTGCGCGTCGCCGCGCACACCGAGAACGGCCGCGCGGTGAGCGAGTTCCTCGCGACCGCGGACGGGGTGGTCGACGTGCGCTGGCCGGGGTTCGGCGGGATGGTCTCCTTCCGGCACCCCGACGCCGTGCGGATCGCGTCGTCGACGAGCATCTTCTCGCTCGCGGAGTCGCTCGGCGGCGTCGAATCACTGATCGAGGTGCCGCAGGCGATGACCCACCAGTCGGTGGAGGGATCGCAAGCGGCGGTGCGGCCGGACCTCGTGCGCCTCTCCTGCGGGGTCGAGGCGGCCGAGGACCTGGTTCAGGACCTCGCCCGCGCGCTGGGCGGCTAATGCCTCACTGTTAGCTCGCTCAGCGGCGGATCTCGACGTCGGGGAAGAACGCCGCGAGCGCGAACCAGAACTGGTCGTCGCTCTCCACCTGCTCGAGGTGCTCCCCCTCCAGCGAACCGGACGTGGCGCGGCCGCTCATGTCCCACACGGAGCCGGTCTCGCGATCGCGGAACGTTCCCGGCTTCGATCCCCGCTCGAATGTCAGGGTCCTGCCATCCGCGCTCCGAACGAAGACCGCCGCGGCGCCCACGTCGGCGCCCTGTGAGATCTCGGAGGCGTCGAGGGGCGAGGCGACCTCGGGGTCATAGAAGATGACCACCGGCTTGCCGGCCACCTCGTCGTTCACGGGGGCGTCGTGCTCGAGTCGCGAGAACGGATAGACGACCGCCGTGTCCTTGCCGATTTGCACGGCCGCGACCCGCTCCTTCGGCGGCAGCCTGTCATCGGTCTCACCGCTCGAGGCAAACGGAGGGCTGTTCGGCTGGTCGTAGCCGACGTAGGGGTTGTCGCCGTAGGGCCGGTCGTATCCCGTGTCCGTCGACAGCACGAGGCCGTCGGGGTGAAGCCGCTTGAACTGGTCCCACGAGAGCACCTGCGAAGGGATCAGGTCGAGCTTCGTCCCGGTCAGCTCGCCGACGACCGCGTCGGCCGTGATCTGCTGCCACCAGGACTCGGTCTGGCGGTCGTACATCACCAGGTCGGAGTTGCGCAGGTTCCCGGTTGTCCCGAAGCTGAGGGTCCGACCGGTCACCTCGCGGCTGAACGCGACGGTGGAGTTGCACAGCGGGCAGTAGGTGACGGCGATCGGCCTGTCGGCGAGCGTGTCATTCACGATCTCGTGCCAGACCAGGATCCGGATCGGGTAAGCCTTGGCATCGCCGTCGAGCTCCACTGCGGCTACGGGCTCCCTTCCGTCGAGCTCGCCGTCGGCCTCGCCGACACTCGTGAACTTGGGGCGATCGATGGCGGGGATGCCGTCCTTGCCCGGCCCGCCACTCTGGAATTCGCCGAGCGGGACGCTGTGCTTCGAGAAGTCGGTCTCCCAGTCGGCGGTGCTGACCTGGATGTCCGCCGCCGGGCGATCGCCCTCGGCGCCGCGCCCATCCGATTGGCCGCCGGACTGCCCACCGCAGCCCGCGACGACGGCCGCGGCCAGCAGGCCGGTGGCGAGGATCCATCTCACATCAGATCGGACCCCGACCGGGGCAGTTTCGGTTCGGATTCCTCCCGCTCACGTTGGCGGCTTGCCCTCTGTTCGGCCCGCTGCTTCAGATCCTCGAGATGCTCGCGGACGACGCGTTCCCATTGCGGCCGGACCCAGTACCGGCCGGCGATTCGCCCGAGCAGGAAGAAGTCGATGCCGAGCTCCCCGCTGTAGCGCAACTCCGTTCCCGCGGCCGTCTCCTCCAGAGTGAACTCCTCGACCGCCTGGGGGACGGGACCGGTGAGATGCCGGAAGCCGACGCGGGCCGTGGGCTCGAATTCGATCCCCTCCAATGTACGCGCCGTATAGAAATGGACCCTCGTGTGGTGGGTGGCGACGACGAGCGCATCGCTCTTCGCCACTACCTCGATTCCGGATCCCCCGGGCGTTCGACCCAGGTAGGGGGCGGCGATGATCTCGAAGACGAGGTCGCGCGGCGCCGCGATCGGAACGGTGATCGGGCCGAGCTCATGGAGGCTGCGTCCCCATCCCAGATCGAGATGAAGGCGCCCCATCGCGAGCAGCAGGAACATCCCGGCGACCATGGCGATCAGCAGCGCGCCGAGCGCGCCGACCGCGATCCAGAGCCCCGTCATCGCCGCCACCAAGGCCACAATGGGCGAGTGCCCGATGCCGGCATCAGCGGGCGGCGGCGAAGA
>DATFON010000068.1:0-13359 GCA_035265465.1 Solirubrobacterales bacterium
GTTGTCGCGTCCCCCGGCCTGGTTTGCCTCTGCGACCAGGCGGGTCACGGCCTCATCCAGCGTGGCCGCCTCGTCCAGGATCGCCGCGATGCGGTCCTCCTTGATCATCGTGGTCAGGCCGTCGGAGCACAGCAGGTACACATCGCCGGGCTGGGCGCGGTAGGTCATCGTGTCGACCTCGACGTCGCGCTCGGGGCCGAGTGCCCGGGTGATGATCGACCGCTGTGGGTGATCCTCGGCCTGCTCGTCCGTGAGCCTGCCCTGGCGGCGAAGCTCCTCGACGAGCGAATGGTCCGAGGTCAGGAGCTTGAGCGTCCCGTCGCGGAACAGGTATGCGCGGCTGTCGCCGACGTGAGCGAAGCCGACCTCCTCGCCCTCCAGCAGGGCGGCCGTGAAGGTCGTACCCATGCCCGACCGGGACTTGTCGGCTTCGGACAGGTGATGTATGCGCGCGTTGGCGGTCTTCGCGATCGCCCTCAGGTAGGCCTCGGGCGACTCGGTGCCGCGCTGGACCGCCTCGAACGACTCCGCCGCCAGCCGGGACGCGACCTCGCCCGCTTGGGCCCCTCCCATGCCGTCCGCAACCGCGAAGACCGGCGAATCGGCCAGATAGGCGTCCTCGTTGGCATCGCGCTGCCGACCGGTGTCGGTTCGGAATGCCTGTTCGACGACCTTCAGCATGGCTGCCCGATCGCAGTCAACCGCCGGGGACGTCGAGCTCGAAGCGGAACTCGGTGCCGCCGATCCTGACCTCGTCGAGGTCGTTCAGCCGCGCTTCCCCGTTCAGCTGTCTGCCGTTCAGGAACGTCCCGTTGGTCGAGTTCATGTCCTCAACGTAGTAGTCGGCCCCGCGCGAGTACACGCGGGCGTGAATCCCCGACGCGAAGCGATCCTCGATGCGAACATCGGCGTCGGAGGACCGCCCGATCGAGATCCCGCCGAATAGGTCGAAGCGCTCGCCGGGATCCAGGCCACCCCCCTTCGTGGCCACTAGCCAGGCGTCGGTCGCGGCGGAGCGCCCGCCGGGACCGATCGGGTGAATCCCCGTGGCCTCCGGCGCCGGCGCAGTGCTTGTCCGGAGCTCGCGGAAGGCGCTCCGCGCCACCCAGAGCAGGAACAGGTAGAGGACGGCGAGGAAGCCGAACTGGAGCGCGACCGAGATCGGTTCGGTGTCCATCGACTATTGGTGGCTATTGCTCGATGTCGAAGACGAACGTCGTGGTACCGAGCGTCACCTCGTCGCCCGGCGAGAGCCGGCTCGAGTCCACGCGCCGGTCATTCACCTTGATCCCGTTTGTCGACCCGAGATCGATGATCTGCCAGTCGCCGGTCGACCCACGGCGGAGCTCGGCGTGCTGGCGGGAGATGTTGGGGTCCGCGAACACGCAGTCCGCCTCCCGCGAGCGCCCGAGGACCGCGACGGGGCCGTCGAGCACGTAGCGCCGCTCGTCCATGGTCACGATCGCCTTCGTCTCGATCAGGCGCCCCTCGGGACGGCGGCGCTCCTTTCGCGTCTGCTTCGGCGGCACCGAGTACACCATGGTGTGCCCCTGCTCGCCCTGCGACGGCTCCTCGCCCTGGCGCGCTGGAGGCTTGACGAGTCGGGTCTGGATGCCGAACTCCCCGAGCCGCAGGCGATCGTCCGTCTCAAGGTTGACATCGGGCCGCGTCAGCAGCGCGTAATCCTTTCGCCGAGCGTGCTCGAGGAGGTAGCCCGACAGCTCCTGCTCGAGCGAGCGCTCATAACCCTCCAGGCGCCGATGGTCCTCCGCCGACAGCCAGACCGTGTACTGGTTCGGCACGTAGGTCCGCGCGACCGATGCCGTCCGGTGGGCGTCCATCTCCTTGGCCAGCTTGCGCGCCAGCTCGACCGGCTGGACCTGAGACGAGAAGGCGCGGCTGAACACGCCTTCGACGATGTTCTCGATCCGCTGCTCCAGATTTCTCAGAACGCTGATGCCAAGCTCCCTTTCCGGGTTCCGCACTGGCGCACGCACAGGCTCAGGAAACGCGATTGCCCTGTACGCGCGGTGACAATCCTAGTGGTGCGTACGTGCCCGAGGTCCGCCTGTTGACCGGTGCAGCGGGGGCTCACGGCGCGGGCGCGGGGCCGCTGCCGATCGCCGGATGGGCGCAATGGTGTGTGAGTGAGGGGGCGTAGCCCCCGAAACTGGCTGGTGCCGTTGCTGGTGCTTTGGTGAGGGGCGTCAGCGCCCGAAACTGGCTGGTGCCGTGGCTGGTATGGGCGCGGCGCGGCCGGCGGGCCCGGTCCCGCGTCGGCGAAACTCGACGATCACGGCGATTGCCGCCGCCGCGACGGCTGCCACCGGTATGCCGACCACCCCTCCGTCGCCCACCACGCGAAGCGCCGCGTCGAGGCCGGCCGCCCACAACAACGCCCCCAGCAGCGCAACCGCGATATGCCGTGCACGCAGGATGACGCCGAGGAGCGCGGCGGCAATCGCGAAGATCGCCGCGCCGAGGAGCGCCTGCGGGGACACCAGCGGGGCGAGCATGGCGGTCGCGGCCTCACCGGTCGAGCGCATCCAGTCGTGGGGAGGATCGTCGATCAGACCCGCCGGCGAGCCGAGCCCGAACGCCGCGGCCCCGCAGAGCATCCAGCACCATCCAAGAGCGCCCAGGACGAGCCGCTCGCGGACCGTCCCTCGCGCGCCAGCGAGCGCCGGATAGGCGCCCCCGGCCGAGGCGGCGCCCAAGAGGGGTGCGACCAGCGGTATGCCCGCCCACGGCAGCCAAGACGCGACGAGGATGGCCGGCGCACTGAGGACGCCCACCACCAGCGCGAGGCCTGGGCGGTTGGCCGCGACCGCGAGCAACATGACGGTCACGCCCCAGGCGCATAGCGCCCCAAGCTGCGCCACTCTCAGGATCGCCGGGTGTTCCTCGCGATCCGCCGCGGAATCGTCCAATCGGGTCGGTACCGCGGAGTGGCCGTCAAGCCTCGGGATCGCCGTGTCGAGGTGGTGGTCGAGTTCGTCGAGCGGCGGCCGGAGCTCCGGGTCGGCCTCCAGGCACAAGTCCAGACAGTCGGCCAAGTGAGCGGGCAGGTCTGGGCGGTAGTCGCGAAGCGACGGCACGCGGCCGCCGATCTGGAGTGCGGTCTGAGCGGGGGTGTCACGGGCCACCGGGTTCAGCCCGGTCCAGCATTCGTAAAGGGTCAAGGCCAGCGAGTAGACGTCGGTCGCCTCCTCGGCGCCGAGGCCCTCGGCCTGCTCGGGCGCCATGTAGGCGAGCGTGCCCACGATCTCTCCTGTCGCGGTCAGCGTTGGCGAGCCCACCAGCGAGGCGATGCCGAAGTCCATGAGCTTGGCGCGGCGACCGGCACCATCGTCGGCCTGCACGATCACGTTCTGTGGCTTGACATCACGGTGAATGACGCCGCGCTCGTGCGCGTGGGCGAGCGCCTCGCACACGTCCGCGCCGAACTCCGCTACCTCCCGGTCGGACAGGTCGCCTCCCCCCGCCAGCTCAGCGAGCGTCGCTCCTTCGACCAGCTCGCTGACCAATAGGGCGCGCCCGTCCTCGGATCCAAGCTCATAGAGCGTCACGATCCCCGGATGGTTGAGTCGGGCCGCCGCCTGTGCCTCTCGCGCGACACGGCCGGCGTCCGTGCCCGTGACCTCCTTCACGGCGACCTGGCGCTGGAGCCGCTCGTCGAAGGCGCGATAGACGGTGCCCATGCCACCGGAGCCGATGCGCTCCAGGAGCCGGAAGCGATCCATCACCACCTCGCCCACCATTCCGCGTTAGGGCTTCGCCGCGGAGGAGCTGGAACCTCCCAGCGGCGCAACGGATCGTGCGCATCGGAGCGAATCTCGCAGTGCCGTGCGAGGGCAGGGGTCATACTCTCCGCGTTGAAGGCACCCCCAAGGGGCTGAGTTTTGGCGTTCCTCGACGAGGAAGAACTGGCACCACCTCCAGGCGGCACTCGCCCGCCATCCCGCCGCGGCGGCCCCGACCGCCAGCGGCAGATCCTCGTGCGCCGAGCGATCGGCATCGGGGTGGTCGTTCTCGTCCTGATCCTGATCATCCTCGGCATCAAGGGATGCCTGAACGCCCGCAAGACGCGCAACTTCGAGAACTACGTCTCCGACCTGAACGCGATCGCCACGCAGACCAACCAGCTGTCGGGGGACTTCTTCGGCCAGCTCAGCGACCCGGGGAACCTGAGCGCCCTGGAATTCCAGTCCGAGATCGGCACCGACCGCGGTACGGCCGAGACCCTCGCCGAACGGGTCGACGCACTCGGGACACCAGGTGAGCTCACCGACGCGCAGAACGAGCTCGAGCTGTCCTACAACCTGCGAGCCCAGGCCCTGACCGGGATCTCGAATCAGATGTCCACGGCCCTCGGCAACCCGGGACCGGAGCGCAACAAGGCCATCACCTCCATCACCGACTACATGCAGTACTTCCTGGCCAGCGACGTCCTCTACAAGCAGGCGCAGGACCAGATCGACGCCGAGCTCGCGAATCAGGGGATCGACGAGAAGGCCCCGGCGAGCGTCTTCATGCCCGACACCACGCGCTGGCTCGACCCGCTTCAGGTGTCCTCCGCCCTCTCCGTGATCTCGACCGAGAAGACCTCGCAGGGATCCCACGGGCTCGCAATCGTGGCGACCACCGTCAAGCCCGGTGACGTCGCCGTCAGCCCCGACACGCCGGTGACCATCACCGGGGACACCAACAAGGCCGAGGTCGATGTCCAGGTCTCCAACCAGGGCAGCGTCGACGAGAAGGGCATTGGGGTGAGCTACAGGCTGACCGGCGGACCACAGACGATCGACGGGACGGCGACGATCGGGTCGATCGCGGCCGGCGCGGTCCAGACAGCCGCGCTGCCGATCCAACCCCCACCGGAGAAGAACACGGCACTGACGCTCGAGGTGACCGTGATTCCCGTGCCCGGCGAGCAGATCATCACCAATAACCGGTTCACGTACCAGCTCACTTTCGGATAGCCAGGAGCCCTCGCCGCGGGCCGAAGGGCGCGCCGCCGTAACCTTCCGCGCCGAATGGGAATGCGTGTCGCCTTTCTCGGACCCGCCGGGACCTTCTCGGAGGATGCCCTCCTGGCGGCGGTGGGCGACGCCGACATCGAGCCCCTGCCCAGGCCCAGCGTCTACGCCGCCATCCGAGCGGTGGGCGCGGGCGAGGCCGATCGCGCCCTGGTCCCGTTCGAGAACTCGATCGAGGGCGGGGTGCGCTCCACGCTCGACACCCTGGCGTTCGACGGCGAGGACGTGATGCTCGCCGGCGAGCACGATCACGTCATCCGCCACAGCCTGATCGCGCGGACCGACCTTCCGCTGGAGCGGATCGCGATCGTCCTGTCGCATCCGCAGGCAAGCGCGCAGTGCGCTCGCTTCATTCGCGAGCGGCTGCCCGACGCAGGCGTCCGCGCTGCGGAGAGCACCGCCGACGCCGTGCGGACGGTGGCCGCCACCGACGAGCCCTGGGCCGCGCTGGGCGCCGCGTCGGCGGCGCGGATCTACGGGTGCGTGGTGCTGCGCGAGGGGGTCGAGGACAACCCCGACAACGTCACCAGGTTCGTATGGATCGCGCCAGCGGGTACCAAGCCCGGAGGCCAGGGGCCGTGGCGCACCTCCCTGGTGTTCGCCGAGCTCGGCGCCGACCATCCAGGCGCCCTCGTGGAGGCGCTGACCGAGTTCTCCAGCCGAGACGTCAACCTCACGAGGATCGAATCGCGGCCCTTGCGACAGGGGCTCGGGCGGTACATGTTCTTCTGCGACCTCGAGGGCAGCCAGGATGATCCGGCCGTCACCGAGGCGATCGATGCGTTGCGCGGCAAGGCGGAATCTGTCCGGATCCTGGGGAGCTACCCGATCGCCGCCAATGGCATCCCGGGGACCTGAGCAGCAGCGAGCGGCCGGGGGTGGACTGGGCCGGTGTCTACAATCTTGGCGCTATGGACACGGCAGCGGACCCTCATGTAGGGCTTCGGAGCGCAGGTGCTTCGGGCCCCGAGGGGGTTGCCCTGGCGGCCCACGCGAACGGAAACGGCCACCACCAGCTCAACGGCTACCGCACGCATGCGGGCATCGGCAGCCGGGTGCTGGTCCTCAACGCGAGCTACGAGCCGATCAACGTCTGCAACGTCAGGCGTGCCACGGTCCTCGTGCTCAAGTCGCGGGCGGAGATCCTCGAGCGCGGCGAGGGCGCGCTCCATTCGGAGCGTCTGACCTTCGAGCGCCCCTGCGTGATCAGGCTCGTCCGCTACGTGCGAGTCCCCCGCGACGTGCACCGCCGCAAGATCACCCGGAAGGCCGTGCTCGCACGCGATGCGTGGACCTGCCAGTACTGCGGGCGGCAGGCCCCTGGACTGACGGTGGACCATGTCATCCCTCGGAGTCGTGGCGGCCAGTCGGTGTGGGAGAACATCGTCGCCTCCTGCGCACCGTGCAATCGAAAGAAGGGCAACCTCACCCCTCGCGAGGCGAGCATGCACCCGCGCTCCAACCCGCGGCCGCCCGGCCCGACCGTCTTCATCCAACTCGCGAGCCCGCGGATCCCCGTCGCGTGGGAGCCATACCTGGTCGCGGCTTAGATGAGCGGGCGTCAGCCCCCGAAACTGGCTGGCGCCGTTGCTGATGTAACGAGGGGCCGCCCGGAGGCGGCCCCTCGTCCAGGTGCGGTAGGGAAGCGAGCGGAGGATTCGCGGCGGGGCGGGACTGCTCCTCGCCTCCTCTTCTCGCCGGTGCCCGGGGTGAATTCCGCCGGGCGGCCCACACTCGGTCAGATGCGGCTCCGCCGCCTGACCTGCCTGCGCCGGTGATCCTCACCGGCCGGCTGCCACCTAGCGGCCCTGCACCTCCAGCGTCCCTCTAAACATGTGAATCAAGTTAGGACCACCTCCTTTCTCTGGTACGACGATTGAAGCAGACACGGCGGTTGCTTAGGGCGGCGACTCGTTGTCGCCGCAGAGGCAGGTAAGGCGGCGGAGCCGCCGCAATTGATGAGTAGGGGCGGCGGCCCCGGTGGTGAATTAGTTGCGGCCGGACGCGCCCGAGGCGTCGAGGCGTTCGCGGGCCTTCGCCGTGCGCTCCATGAAGTCCCTCATCGGACGCAGGCGCGCCAGCCTGGCCGCCAGGGTAGGGGCGACGCCGTGAAGGAGGATGAGCGGCTTGATGGGCCGCCGGTTCAAGACGATTTCCCCGACGTTCTCCCGGATGGCGTGCACGACCGCTTCGCCCACGCGCTCCGGGGGGATCGTGCCGATCGGGTTGGCCCCGCCCTCGATGTACGGCTCGAGGCGGCCGAACATGCCAACCCGGCTCACGAGGCCGGGGCAGATGGCCGAGAACCCAACCGGTTCGGCGCCGAGCTCGGCGCGCAGCGAGCTGGTGAACCCCACGACCCCGTGCTTCGTCGCGGAGTAGGAGACCAGCTTGGGAGAGGGAATCTTCCCGGCCAGCGAGGCCATGTTGACCACGTGTCCGCGGTGGCGCTCGAGCATCCCGGGGATGACCAGGCGCGTCAGGTCCATCACGGCGAGCAGGTTGACCGCGACCGTCGTCTCCAACGCGTCCTCCTCGATGTCGAGGAAGCCACCGCCGAACTCAACGCCGGCGTTGTTGACCAGGATGTCGATCGGCCCGAGGGCATCCTCGGCCCACGCGACCAGCCGCCGCCGCTCATCGCGATCGGTGACGTCCGCGGGTGCGTGCTTGACCTCGACGCCGCGGGTCCGGAGCTCCGCGGATAGCCCGTCCACCGAGGCCTCCGGCAAATCGGTCAGCGCGAGGTTCACTCTCGCGTCCGCCAGTGCGCGAGCGATGTACGCGCCAAGTCCGCCACCGGCGCCGGTGACCAGGGCGTTTCGACCGCGCAGCTCCTCCACCGCGCGCACCCTAAACGGTATTCCAGGCGGCGACTGTCGCCGCAGTGGCAGGTGCGGTTAGGCGGCGGCAGCCACCGTAAGGGACTCGGTGCTATCCGGTGCCGTCGGTGGGGGCGTCGCCGTCGGAGCTGGAGGCGATGACCGTCGGCTCTCCCGCCTCCTCCGCAGCGGATGCCTCGTCGGCGACGGATGCGCTCGACTCGATGACGAGGGCCACGGCGCTCACCCGATCGTCGTCGCGCAGATTCATCACCCGCACGCCCTGTGTGGCCCGGCCCATCTGCGAGATGCCGCCGGCCTTGGTGCGCTGGACCATGCCGTTCTCGGAGATGAACAGCAGGTCCTGGTGCTCGCGCACGATGAGCGCTCCCGCGAGACCGCCCTTCTTCTCGGTCAGCTTGATTGTCAGCACGCCCTTGGTCCCGCGTCCCTTCACGGGATATTCGGAGACCGCAGTGCGCTTGCCGTATCCGTTCTCCGTGACGACGAAGAGCTCCGAGTCGTCCCGTGCGACGTCCATCGCCAGTACTCGGTTTTCCACCCCACCGACCTTCGCCGACACGTTCATCCCCTTGACCCCTGACGTGTCGCGGCCCATGGGCCGCACCGCCTGCTCACTGAAGCGCGACGCGTGTCCGGACTTCGAGACCAGCAGGAGATCGTCCTCGCCGGAAGTCAGCCTTACCTGCACCAGCTCGTCGCCGCCGCGAACCTTGATGGCGATGATCCCGTCGGCGCGGATCGGCGTGTTGTAGGCGGGGAACTCCGTCTTCTTCACCTGTCCCTTGGCGGTCGCGAAAACGAGGTACTTGCCCTCCGAGAAGTCGCGCGTGGGCTTCACCGCCATCACGCGCTCGCCATCGCGCAGGGGAAGCACGTTCACCAGCGCCTTGCCCTTTGACGCCCGCGCCCCCTCCGGAAGCTCGTACACCTTCAGCCGGTAGACCTTGCCGCGGTTGGTGAAGAACAGCATGCAGTCGTGGGTCGAGCAGATGTGCAGGTGCTCGATGTAGTCCCCCTCCTTGAGGTCCATGCCCATTACCCCGATGCCGCCTCTGCGCTGCTGGCGGTAGGTGGCAAGTGGCAGGCGCTTGACGTACCCGGAGCGCGTGATCGAGATCACCATCTGCTGCTCGGCGATCATGTCCTCGATGTCCACGTCGCCCTCGAAATGGGTGATCTCGGTCCGGCGCTCGTCGCCGTAACGCGCTTCCAGCTCGCCGAGCTCGTCGACGATCAAGGCGTCGATCCGCGAGGGGTCGCCGAGGATCGCCCGCAGCTCACCGATCTTCTCCACCAGCTCGGCGTGCTCTGAGCGGACCTTGTCGGACTCGAGCGCCGTCAATCTGGCGAGGCGCATGTCGAGGATCGCCTGCGCCTGCTCCTCGGAGAGCTCGAACTTCTCGATCAGTCCCGAGCGTGCCGTCTCGGTGTCGGCCGATGCCCGGATCAGCTCGATCACCGCATCGAGGTTGTCGAGCGCGATCAGGAGGCCGTCGAGGATGTGTGCGCGAGCCTCCGCGCGGCGCAGCTCGTACTGGGTCCGGCGGGTGACGACCTCGCGCTGATGCGCGACGTAGTGGTGGATGAGCTCCTTCAACGAGAGCGTCCGGGGCACGCCGTCCACGAGCGCGACCATGTTGAGCCCGAACGACTGCTGGAGCTGGGTGCGCTTGTAGAGGTTGTTGGTGACGATGTTGGGGTCGGCACCCCGCTTAAGCTCGATGACCAGGCGCATGCCCGACCGGTCGGACTCGTCACGGAGGTCTGAGATCCCCTCGAGCTTCTTGTCGCGGACCAGGTCGGCGATCTTCGTGATCAGCCCGCTGTCGCCGCCCTTCTTGACCATGAAGGGGAGCTCGGAGACGATCAGGGCATCCTTGCCGCCCCGCAGTGGCTCGCTGTGGACCCGGCCGCGGATCCTCACGCTGCCGCGCCCCGATGCGTAGGCGTCACGGATCCCCTCCAGGCTCATGATCCCGCCGCCCGGGAAGTCGGGCCCCCTGACGTGCTGCATCAGGCCCGGGAGGTCGATGTCCGGGTTCTCCACGTAGGCCCGCACCGCAGCCGCGACCTCGCGCAGGTTGTGGGGCGGGATGTTCGTCGCCATGCCGACGGCGATTCCCGCTGCGCCGTTGACGAGCAGATTGGGGAACCGCGAGGGCAGGACCAGGGGCTCCTGCTGTGACTCGTCGTAGTTGGGCCCGAACTCGACGGTGTCCGCCTCGATTTCGCGAAGCAGCTCGGTCGCCAGACGGGCCAGACGGGCCTCCGTGTACCGCATGGCCGCCGGCGGATCATCGTCGATCGACCCGAAGTTGCCCTGGCCGTCGACGAGCGGGTAGCGCAGCGAGAAGTCCTGCGCCATCCGCGCGAGCGTGTCGTAGATGGCGCTGTCGCCGTGAGGGTGGTACTTGCCCATCACCTCGCCGACGATGAACGCCGACTTCCGGTACGGCCGGTTGGGCTGCAACCCGAGGTCGTGCATCGCGTAGAGCACTCGGCGGTGGACCGGCTTGAGCCCGTCGCGGACGTCGGGCAGAGCCCGGCCCACGATCACGCTCATCGCGTAATCGAGATACGACGAGCGCATCTCCTGGATGAGCTCGCGCTCCTCGATGCGGCCGGTCAACGCGTCAAGTCCACTGGCTTCCATCACAGCCTCCGATTGCGCCCGTGATCAGACATCGAGGAAGCGCACGTCCTTGGCGTGCTTCTCGATGAAGAGCTTGCGCGGCTCGACCTTGTCGCCCATCAGGTCGGCGAAGACGCGCTCGGCGCTGGAGGCGTCCTCGATCGTCACCCGCTGCAGCGTGCGGCTCGACGGATCCATCGTCGTCTCGCGCAGCTGATCGGCGTTCATCTCGCCCAGGCCCTTGAATCGTTGGAGCGTGACGCCCTGGCGCGCGAGCTCGAGGATGGCGCGGCGGAGCCCGTCGAAGGAATCCGCCTCGCGGCGCTTTTCGCCGATGGCGATCCGAAACGGCGGGCGGCCGACCTGCCGGAGGAGCTCGCCGTGGACGTCCACCAGGTGCCTGTAGTCGTTCGAGCTGAAGAGCGTGGCGGAGAGGTGGTGGGTGCGCGCGAGGCCGCTCGCCCGGTGCACGGCCTTGACGACGAGCTCGTCCGCGGTGCCCGAGATCAACTCGGTCTCGTACGGCTCCTCCTCGGGATCGGCGGCCTCCACCAGCTTCTTCACGCCGGCGATCGTCGCCGCACCGGCATCCAGAATCTGCGATTCGGCGAGGAAGGCGACCGTCTCGTGCCCGAACTCCGCCTGCACCGAGTCCGTCCACCCCTCGTACTCGCGGAAACGGCGGTTGAAGCGCTGCCAGCGAGCCGCGGTGAGCCGGCGCGCCTTGCCCTCGGCGTCCGTGAGCTCGTACTGCTCGATCTTGTCGCGCAGCAGGAGCTCCTCCAGCTCCGACTCCTTCTCGATGTAGGTCTCCTGCTTGCCGTTCTTGACCCGGTAGAGCGGTGGTGTCGCGATGTACACGTAGCCGGCGTCGATCAGGGAGGGCATGTGCCGATAGAGGAACGTAAGCGCAAGGGTCCGGATGTGGGCGCCGTCCACGTCGGCGTCGGTCGCGAGGATCAGCTTGTGGTACCGGGCGTCCTCGAGGTTGAACTCCTCGTCGCCGACACCGGTGCCGATGGCCGTGATCAGCGCCTGGATCTCGTTGTTCTGCAGCACCTTGTCGATGCGGCTCTTCTCGACGTTGATGATCTTGCCTCGCAGCGGCAGGACCGCCTGGGTGTTGCGATCACGGGCCTGCTTCGCGGAGCCACCGGCCGAGTCGCCCTCGACGATGAACAGCTCTGTGAGCGCGGGGTCGCGGACGGTGCAGTCGGCGAGCTTGCCCGGCAGCGTCGAGTTCTCGAGCACGGACTTCCGCCGGGTGAGGTCGCGAGCCTTGCGCGCAGCATGGCGCGCTCGGGCGGCATCGACGGCCTTCTGCAGGATCCGTCGGCCCTCACCGGGATTCTCCTCGAGGAACTCGCCCAGCTTGCGGTTGACGGTCTCCTTGACGAGCCCCTCCACGGGCGGGTTGCCGAGCTTGGTCTTCGTCTGACCCTCGAACTGCGGATCGCGCAGCTTGACCGAGATGACGGCCGTCAGCCCCTCCCGCACGTCCTCGCCGCTGAGGTTTTCGTCCTTCTCCTTCAGCATGCCCTTCTCACGCGCATAGGCGTTCAGGGTGCGGGTGAGCGCCGAGCGGAACCCGGAGAGGTGGGAGCCGCCCTCATGCGTGTTGATGTTGTTGGCGAACGAGAAGACGGACTCCTGGTAGGAGGCGTTCCACTGCATCGCCACCTCGACCTGGCCATCGCCGGTCTCGTTGTCGAAGTAGACGGTCTTGCGGTGCAGGGGGTCCTTGTTCTCGTTGAGAAAGGCCACGAAGTCGACGATGCCGCCCTTGTATTGATAGGTCTCCCGCTGGCCGGCCCCGCGCTCGTCGACCAACTCGATGCGGAGATTTCGGGTCAGGAACGCGGTCTCCCGTAGCCGCTCCGACAACGTCTGGTAGTCGAGGATCACGTCCTCGAACACCTCGCCGTCGGGGAGGAACGTGATCGTCGTTCCCGTTGCCTTCGCCTTCGGGCCGCGCTTGAGGTCTCCCTGCGGGGTACCACGCTCATAGTCCTGCTCCCATGCATGGCCGTCGCGCCGCACCTCGAGATGCAGGCGTTCCGACAGGGCGTTCACGACCGAGATGCCGACGCCGTGCAGACCGCCGGACACCTTGTAGCCACCGCCATCGCCGAACTTGCCCCCCGCGTGCAGCGTGGTCATCACGACCTCCGCAGCGGGACGCTTCTCCTTCTCGTGCTCCTCGACCGGAATGCCGCGTCCGTCATCCGCCACGGTGACGCTGTTGTCCGGGTGAAGCGTGACGCTGACCTCGTCGCAAAACCCCGCGATCGCCTCGTCGACCGAGTTGTCCACGACCTCGTAGACCAAATGGTGGAGTCCGCGGGGGCCGGTCGACCCGATGTACATCCCAGGGCGGCGCCGGACGGCCTCCAGACCCTCGAGGACGGTGATGTCCTTGGCGCTGTAGCCGTCGCTCGCGGCGCGGCCGCGCATCCCCGGCTTGCCGCTCGGGCTCTTGCGCTGCGTCTTGTTCGTGGCGGCCTTCGACTTGCCGCCGGTCTGGGCTTTACTTGCCACTCAATCCTTTCCGTTCGGTGCCCCCGCTGAAAACCCTGGGGCCATGAGAAACCCCGACCGTTGAGCGCGCCGCCAGTGGGGCATGCCAAGCGGTTCGGGGCATACGTCCAAGTTCACATAAGGATACCAGGAAGGGCCGCCGGAACTACCGTGGATCCCAGTTAAAACACCTGCAAATCGCGAATAAACTGTGTCGGATGCGTCAACTTTCGTGACGGGCGGCGTCGGCGGTGAAGCGAAGGGCCGTGACCGCCGATTTCTGGTCCTCCGGGCGCCAGTCCGAGAGCGCACCGTTCAGCCGCGC
>DATFON010000069.1:0-5788 GCA_035265465.1 Solirubrobacterales bacterium
AGCTTCTCGACCAAACGGGCGCCGCGCTCGCTTCCGTCGTTTGCCTGTGCCCACGCCGCGACCTCCGCAGCGCGTTCGACGAAGGATGGATCGCCCAGGATCCGCCGCGTCGCCCACCGCAGCGGCCCGGAGCCGAGCAGCCGCCAGGGCAGCATCAGCCCGACGCCCGCCCACGCCACGCGCGCCGAGTTCTCCGCCATGTCGCCCACGTGAGGGCAGCACAGCACCGGCGCCCCCGCAACGAGCGCCCGCGCCACCGTCCCGTGCCCTCCGTGGCAGACCACCAGCGCCGCCCGCGGCATCAACTGCGAGTACGACAGCCAATCGACCACCCTTGCGTTCGATGGTGCGTCGGGGAGCGAACTCGACGGATCGAGCCGATTCGTCGTCGCCAGCACCCGCACCGGCTCCTCCGCCAGCGCATCCAGAGCCGCCCGCACCAGCCGCAGGTCGGGGTCCTGCGCGGTGCTCGGCGCCACCAGCACCAGCGGATCGTCCCCATCCGGCAGCTCGACATCGGGGAACGGCACCTCGAACTCCATCGGCCCCGTCACATGCACCCCGGCCGGCCACCGCCGCGGGTACTCCAGCTGCGGGAACGTCGCGACCATGGCCAGATCCGAACTGATCCCGCTGTGAAACCCCTCGACCGGCGGCAGCCCCACAGCCGCGCGCGTCTCGTTCATCTCCTCCCGCCCGCGCCGCAATCCGCTCGTCAACACCGGAAGCGCCCGGCGCCACATGATGCGCCCAACCGGCGTGCGCGGCGGCTGCAGCCCGAACGCGAAGAAGGGAAGCCCGGGCTCGTGCACCGGATACACGTGCGGAATCAGCGTCGCCCGCCGCCGACCCGCCCGTTCCGCCGCCAGCGACGGCGCCAGGGTGAGGATGTCGCTCACGACGACGTCCGGCCGAAAATCCTCCATCAGCGGCAGCAGGGCGATCGCGGCATCGGCCGCCGAGGTCCATGTCCCGGAACCCGGTTCGGGCGGCGGAAATGTCCGGTATTCCTCAGCCGCCGTGAACCCGAGCCCCTCCGACTCGACCGGATCGCGCCACCGCTCCCAGGTCTCCACCAGCAGCTCATGACCGCGGCGGCGCAACGCCCGCGCCAGCGCGATCGCCGGAAATGCATGCCCCGCATCGCCAAATGCCGCCACCAGGAACCGCCGCCCGCTCACTGCAAACCCCATTGCGCCGGCACCCCACAACCGCGCCAAACCGACCGAACCGCGCTATCCCTTCTGCAATGCGCCGCCGCGACCGCAATCCAGCAGAGCGCCTGCGCCTCGCCGTTCACGCGCTTCCCCGGCCCACACGCGAGGCGATGCTCCGCGGAATCGCCGCCAACCCGATCGTCGTCGGCGCCTACGTCGACCGCGACTCCGGCGGCATCTGCCCGATGCTCGCCGCCCACCGCAACGGCGGGCGCACCAGCCTCGGCAGCTTCGCCCGCGCCTGGGACCGCTACACCGGCGCCAAGCGCCCCCGCCTCGCGACCCGTCGCGAGGTGCGCACGCTCCGCTCGCTGCTCGAGGGCTCGCTTGCCGAAGACATGGGCGACGGCGGCTCCATCGCAGCCGCTGCGGCCCAGATCCGCGCCGAGCGCGCCGAGCTTGCCGCCCGCAAGGCCAGCTGCGAGATTCCGGAACCCACGGCGATCCCCGAGCCCGCCGACGCGCCGATCCGCATCCGTCGCCTGCGCTGGCCGTTGAAGCCCCCCGCCGGTCGCCACGACGATCCCAAGGATCTGCTTGCGGCCGCCGAGCAGCAGCTCACCGGCGGCTGATCAAGCCACAGCGCCCGGCAGCTCATCCGGGCGCGTGAACACGATCTCCGGCACCAGGCAACCGGGCGAGGTGCGTAAGAGGTAGCGCACCGCCTCCGAGATGTCCTCTGGCTGGATCATCTCCTCCTGCTTCACCTGCTCGCGAACGTACTCGGTCATCGGCGTGTCGACGAACCCCGGGCAGAGCGCCGTCACCTGGATCCCCTGCCCGGAGACCTCCTTCTGCGTCGCCTCGCTGAACCCGATAACCGCCGCCTTCGTGGCCGAGTACACCGACAGCCACGGCTGCCCCGACTTTCCCGCGATCGACGCCGTGTTGACGATCAGCGCCTTGCCGTGCTCGGCGCCTGCCTCGCGCAACAGCGGAAGCCCCTCGCGCGTCCCGATGATCACCGCACGGAGGTTCACCCCGAGCTGCATGTCGAGGTACTTGGTCGTGATCTCGTGCATCGCCTCGCCGATACCAACGCCGGCGTTGTTGACCATCACGTCCAGGCGCCCGAACCGCTCCTTGTGGGAGCGGACGATTCCCGACACCGCATCCTCGTCGGCCATGTTGGCGGCCACCGAATTGACGTCGAGCCCAGCGCTGCGCAGCTCATCGGCCGCCGCCTCCAGCTTCTCGGGTCGCCGCGCCGCGACCGTCACCCCATAACCGTCCTCGCCGAGCGCGCGCGCGATCGCTAGCCCGATCCCGCTCGATCCACCGGTTATGAGCGCCGCTCGCTCCGCCACGACCAATCTCCTCTCGTCGCCATCGGGAGCCGGACCCTACCGCCCGGCGCCGCTCACTCGATGTCGGCTTGCTTGCCGCTCGGCATGAACGCCCGCGCGATCACGAACCCGACTGCCATCACGGCAGCGCCCACGTAGAACGCCGTCTCGAGCGCGTCGGCGAAGCCGCTCGGCGTGGTGTGGGGACCCAGCGCGCCGAGGACAATCGTCCCCAGGATCGCCATCCCAAGCGCCGAGCCGAAGTTGCGAAATGTTTGGATCACCCCCGACGCCTCGCCCCGAATCTCAGCTGGAGCGCGGTTCAGCGCATCCGTGTTGAGCGCCGACATGGCGAGCCCGAACCCGGCCCCGGTGACGAGCATTCCGGCGAGCGTCCCCCCGTGGGTCAGCTCGGAGAGCTCCGAGGCCCACAGCGCGAGCCCGCCTGCGATCGCCGCCAGGCCCAGCGTCACCGGGTGCTTCGCCCCGACCTTGTCGTACATCCCGCCACCGATCCGCGACGCGATGAAGAACGAATAGAACATCGTCAGGATCGAGAACCCGGCCTGGGTTGGCTCCTGGCCAACGGATACCTGGAAATAGATGCTGCCGAAGAAGAAAACGGCGAGCCAGGTGAAGAACAGGAACATGGTGAGCACGTTGTCGATCGCGAACGCCCGGTTCGCCACCAGCGCGCGAACGTTGATCAGCGGTTCGTCAGTCTGCTGCTCGAGCCGCACGAAGGCGGCCAGCAGCACGAGCCCGGCGATGATCGAGCCGATCGTCGCGACGCTTCCCCAACCCCAGGCGTTCGACTGCTGCAGCCCGAGCACCAGCAATCCCATTCCCGCGACGAGCACGAACGCACCGAGCCAGTCGACCCGTGCGGGGTGCTTGACGTCCTTGAGCTTGATGAACGCGAACTCCGTCAGCGACAGCAAGGCCACCGGCACGTTGATCCAGAAGATCGCCCGCCAGGTCCAATACTGCGTGAGATAGGACCCGGCGATCGGGCCGGCCGCGGTGAACAGGCCCGCGACGATGAAGAACACCGCCAGGCCCTTGCCGCGCTCGGAGGGCGGGAACGAATTGAGCACGAGGACCGTGGCGGACGGGATCAGGAGGGCGCCGCCGACGCCCTGCAGCACGCGGAAGACGATCATGAACGGCTCCGCGGCGGAGTTGTCGGGCGTCAGCCCGCAGATCGCCGACGAGACCGCGAACAGGATGATCCCGATCGCGACGATCCGCTTGTGGCCCACGATGTCCCCGAGCCGGCCGCCCAGCGCGATGAACGCCGCGGTGGACAGGGCGTAGGCGGTGACCAGCCACTGCGCGGCCGTAGCGGACAGATGCAGGTCGCGCTGGATCGTCGTCACCGAGATGGAGACGATCGTGAAGTCGATCATCACCATGGCCATGGCCGGTACGAGTGGCCACAGGACACGCCAGCGCTGGTACTCGGGCTGCATCCCGGCGGGAAACCTAGTACACGCGGGCGGACGAAGGCTTGAACCTCAGCTGGCCCTCGGCGGTATTCGTTACAGGGACAGTCCAGCGGAGGAGGTCAGATGGGTCGCTTTGGTCGTACGCGAAGAATCGGCATCGTCACGCTCGTCGCCACGACGGCCCTGGGGGTGGGCGTCGCCCAGGCCGGCGGCGCCAGAGTAAAGGCGTCGAACTACACGTTCAAGCCGAGGACGCTCACCGTCCAGAAGGGCGACAAGGTGGTGTGGAAATGGATCAACGGAAGCCACACGGTGACCTTCCGGAAGGGCTCCTACGACAAGAGACTCAACAGGGCCCATCCGCGTCGCGCGCGCACCTTCAGGAAGAGGGGCACCTTCCGCTACTACTGCCGCCCCCACCGCTCCTTGGGGATGAAGGGCAAGATCGTCGTCAACTGACGACCCTGGCGCCACGGTCAGCAGGAGGCCGCCGAGCTATCGTGAAATCCGGCATAGGCAAGCCCGACCCAGGGCGCGCGGGCCGGTAGCTCAGTTGGTCAGAGCAGCGGACTCATAATCCGTCGGTCGGTGGTTCGAATCCACCCCGGCCCATGAGAAAGCCGCGCGCAATGCGACTTGTGCTTTCCGGCGTTGGGTAGCTCGAGGCAAAGCCTCATGGCACACCGTCCAGGACCGGCGTACGATTAGATCTGGTCGGTTTCCAAGGAGAGGAGGGCCCCATGCCGGAAGCTGGGGATGCAACGTTCTACCGGTCACCCGCCGCCGCCATCGCGGCTCCCCCCGAAGCGCTTGCCTACGTCGCGGCGTTCGACCCTGCCGGCGAACAACGCGACGCCATGGCCGTCGTCGACTCGACGCCGGATCGTCGAGCTACGGACAGGTGGTCGGCTGGACCGAGCTCACAACCGCGGGCAACGAACTCCATCACTTCGGCTGGAACGCCTGCTCCAGCGCGCTCTGCCATGAGGGTCACGAGGGCGTGCTCGAGCGCCGCTACCTGATCGTGCCCGGCCTCCGCTCATCGCGCACGCACGTGCTCGACACCGGGCCGGACCCACGGCAGCCGCGGGTCGTGCGCACGATCGAGCCGGAGGAGCTCGCCGAGAAGGCGGGCTATTCGCGCCCACACACCGTGCACTGCGGACCCGGCGGCATCTTCATGTCCAACCTGGGCGGCGCCAATGGCGACGAGGGGCCGGGCGGGGTGGCGCTGCTCGACCACGAGACATTCGAGGTCACCGGCGCTTGGGAGACCGACCGCGGCGAGCAGTACTTCGCGTACGACCTCTGGTGGCACTTGAACGACGACGTGGCAGTGACCTCCGAGTGGGCTACGCCGGCGATGATCGAGGACGGCCTGAACCCCGAAGACCTCCTGGGTAAGCGGTTCGGGCACCATCTCGACTTCTGGAGTCTCTCCGAGGGGAAGCTGATCCAGCGGGTCGACCTGGGCGACGAGCATCAGATGGTGCTCGAGGTGAGGCCCGCTCACGACCCCCGGAAGACCTGGGGCTTCGTCTGTGTGGTGATCAGCGTCGAGGACCTATCCGCGTCGGTGTGGATGTGGCACCGCGAGGGTGAGCGCTGGGAGGTGAAGAAGGTGATCACCATCCCCGCGGAGCCGGCCGAGACCGACAAGCTGCCGCCCGCCCTCCAGCCGTTCGGTGCGGTCCCACCGCTGGTGACCGACATCGACCTGTCGGTCGACGATCGGTGGCTCTACGTGTCGTGCTGGGGGACCGGCGAACTGAAGCAGTACGACGTCAGCGATCCGCATAATCCCAAGGAGGCGGGTTCGGTGCGCCTAGGCGGCATC
>DATFON010000070.1:0-9433 GCA_035265465.1 Solirubrobacterales bacterium
GCCTGGTTCATCTCCGAGCTCGAGCCGAACGCCCGGATTGCGCTGGTCGAGGCCGACCGCTGTGGGATGGGTCCCAGCGGGCGAAACGGCGGATTCGCGAACTCGATGTGGCCCAGCCTGGGCTCGCTCCGTGACCGCTTCGGCGCGGCCGCGGCACTCGAGATCGCCCGGGCGAGCGAGGCGGAGGTCGACGGGATCGGGGCGTGGTGCCAGGAGCAGGGGGTCGACGCCTGGTATCGCCGCGGGGGCTATCTCCAGGTCTCCACCGCGGCCGCGCACGACGGCACGGTGCGGTCCGGCAGCGAAGCCTGCGCTCAATTGGGCGCGCGGGAGGCGTGCTCGGTGCAGAGCTCCCCGCAGGTACGGGAGCGCTGCGCCTCACCGGCGTTTCGGGGCGGCGCCTTCTATCCGGCGGCGGCGACGGTGCAGCCCGCGCGTCTTGCCATCGGCCTTCGCGGCTGCCTGATCGAGCGGGGCGTCCTCGTGTTCGAGCGCTCGCGGGCCCGGCGGCTTCGGTCCGGAGGCGGTGGCGTGGAGATCGAGACCGAAGGCGGACGAGTACATGCCCGCGGCGCCATCCTCGCCGCGGGCGGGCGCCTGGCGGCGCACCCGCCGCTGCGACGGCGCCTCACGGTGACCTCGAGCCACATGGTGATCACGGAGCCGGTTCCGGACGTGCTGGAGGCGATCGGCTGGACCGGTGGCGAGTGCATCACCGACTCGCGGGCCACCGTCCAGTACTTCCGCACGACCCCGGATGGCCGGATCGCCTTCGGGTGGGGCGGAGGCCGGGTAGTGCCGGGCGCCCGCGTGAACGGACGCGCCGAGGTCGATGCCCGCGTCGCCGCCGAGGTCGAGCGCCGACTGCTCCGTGTGTTCCCCGCCCTGCGCGGCCGCCGGGTCGAGCACGCCTGGGGCGGCCCGATCGACGTATCGCCCACGCACCTGCCGGTCGTCGGCAGCCTCGCCGGCGATCGCGTTCACTACGCCTTCGGGTACACCGGCAACGGCGTGGCGCCGTCACGCCTTGCCGGCCGGGTCCTTGCGTCGATGGCGCTCGGCCGCCGGGACGAGCACATCGGCCTGGCGCTGATCGAGCCACCGCAGGTCCGCGTGCCACCGGAGCCGTTTCGCTTTGCCGGCGGGACGATCATCCGCGCAGCCCTGCTGCGTTGCGAGCGCCTCGAGGAAGAGGGCCGCCGCCCTGATCCGCTGACCCGCTTCGTCGCCGGCGTGCCCGAGCGGATCGGCATCCACATCGGCCGCTAGTCTCACCCGCACCATTTGGTGGATTGGGGACGCTATGGCGTACGCAAGCCACCAAACGCTGGCTAATGGCGTGGGGGCTACTCGCTCAGGGTGAGCACGAGCTCCCGGATCGCGCCGGGGTACCGGTAGGTCAGCCCGCCGTGCTTGCCGTCGAAGAGCTCCAGCGTGTAGGAGACGTCTAGCGCGTCCAGCTCGTGGGCGAAGGCCATCGCGCCGAGGTCGAGGAAGTACTCGTCGCCCTTGCCCGCGTCGAGGTAGATGCGGCGCATGCCGCGAAGCGCCTCGGCGTTCCTTGGCGCCATGCGCACCGGGTCGAGATCCAGCCAGCGCTCCCAGACGTCGTCGATCAGCCTTCCCGTCTCGATGTCGAACGGAAGCAGCGCCTTACCGGGCTGGTCGGGATCCGGCGTGTAGCTGGCGGCGCAGCCGTACCACATGATCGGATCACCGAAGCGCTCGAACGGCTTGCTGTCGGCCTCGGTGAACCGCTCGAAGAAGACCTCATAGGAACCCTCGAATTTGTCGCGCAGGGTGCGGACCGTGCCGGGAAAGGTCGGCAGGTAGGAGGCCTCGAACAGCGCGTCGCCGGCATGCGACGCGAGCGCGCTGAATACGTCGGGCCGCATCATCGGAACGACCATCGCCCCGTACCCGCCGGAGGACTTGCCCGTGATCCCGCGCCGCTCGCGGTCGGTAGCGGTCGGGTAGCGGCCGTCGACGAACGGCACGACCTCGTCGCACAGGTACGACTGATATGGGCCGGTCGAGGTGGAGTCGACGAACTGGGATCCGCCGTAGGACGTCCAGGCGTCGACGAAGACGACGATCGTGTCCGGGCAGTCGCCGGCGGCGAACATCGCGTCAAGGCGCTCGAACATCGTCGGCTCGAACGCGGTCCGGCTCATCCACATGTCGACCTGGCCTGTGTAGCCCTGGATGACGTACACGCTCGGCAGTGGCCGGGGGTGGTCGAGATCGACGCCCGGCGGCCGGTACACGTAGAGCGGACGCTGTTGCGGATCGCCCAGCGGGTTGCCGGCGAGGAGCTCGGACTCGACCACGAGGCGGTCGAGCGTCCCGGAAAGCGGTCGCTCCCACGGCGCCCCCGCGGAGCCCTCCGCCTCCCTCAGCGCCATCGTGACGTGATGACCTTCTTGCGGGTGTAGAACTCGACCGCGTCCCGGCCGTTGGCGTGAAGATCGCCCTCGAGCGAATCCTTCCAGCCTGAGAACGGGAACCACGCGATCGGCGCGGCGACGCCGACGTTGACCCCGATCATGCCGGCCTCGACGCCGTAGCGGTACTCACGTGCCGCATCGCCTGAAGTGGTGAATATTGACCCCGCGTTGCCGTATCGCGAGCCGTTCACGAACTCAAGCGCGCCGTCGAGATCCGGGACCCGCACGAGGGTCAAGAGCGGCCCGAACAGCTCCTCGCGCGCGAGCTCCGACTCGCGATCGACGCCATCCACGATCGACGGCCCGACCATGGTCCCCGCGGGCCCGGGATCGGTTTCGCGGCCGTCGAGCAGGATCTCGCCTCCTTCGCCACCACCCTCGGCTCGATCCAGGGCCGCGGCAAGGCGCTCGCGGGCGTCGGGGCCGACCAATGCACAAACGTCCGTGCCCTCGTCGGCGCCCGGTCCGACCCGCAGCTCGGATGCCGCGGCCACGAGCGCGTCGCGGACCTCGTCCTGCCGCTCCTGGTTGCCGACGAGCACGGCAACCGATCCAGCGAGGCACCGCTGGCCCGCCGCGCCAAACGCCGAGCCCATGATCCCGGAGACGGTCGGCTCCAGATCGGCGTCGGGCATCACGACGAGCGAGTTCTTGGCGCCGCCCAGCGCCTGGCAGCGCTTGCCGGTCGCCGCCGCGCGCTCCGACACGTAGCGCGCGGTCGAGGCCTGGCCGACGAAGGAGACCGCATCCACCTCCGGATGGCCGAGCAGCGCGTTGACCGCGTCCCGCGCGCCGTGGACGAGGTTGCAGATGCCCGCCGGGATCTCCTCGATGCCGTCGATCACCTCGAGGATCAGCTCCGCCGGCCGGGGGTCGCGCTCGGAGGGCTTCAGCACGAAGCCGTTGCCGCAGGCAAGCGCGAACGGCAGGAACCACAGCGGGATCATGGCCGGGAAGTTGAACGGAGTGATCGCGGCCACAACGCCCACGGGTTGGCGAATCTGCTCGACGTCGACGCCCCTCGCGACGCCCTCGAGGTTCTCGCCCTTCAGCAGATGGGGGATCGCGCACGCCGCCTCGACGGACTCGATCCCGCGGCCCACCTCACCAAGCGCGTCGTCGAACGTCTTGCCCATGTCGTCGGTGACGAGGCGGGCGAGCTCTTCCCGCCGCTCGGAGAGCTCGTGGCGCAGGCGCATAATCGCCCGCGCGCGGCGCTGCGGGGCCACCTCGCGCCATGCCGGCTGCGCCTCGCGCGCAGTCCGGACGGCGGCATCGACCTCGGTCTCCCCCGACAGCGGCACCAGCGCCGCGACCTGGCCGCTGACCGGATCGCGGTCCTCGAGCACCTCGGGTCCAGAGGCGGATTGCCACCCGCCGCCGATGTAGTTACGGAGGGTGCGCGTCTCCTCGGCCCCGATTTTCGGTGGCGCGTGTGAGGATGTGGTCACGGGTTTCATCGGACGGCTCCGCCTCCATGCATACGAATCCGATGCTAGCCGTCGACATCGGTCGGCGGATCCTCGTCCGTATACTTCGAGCTATATGTATTACGCATATAGATGCAAGGCGCATGCACACGCGTAGGACGGCGCGCCCTCACGGGCACCGGGCGGGCATCAGCGCTCGAGTCGAGCGTTTCAGCGAGCCCGCGCTGCTGCTCCTGCTCCGGGACCAGCCCTCCCATGGTTACGAGTTGGTCGACTCGCTTGCGGAGCTCATCCCGGGTCGGCGAGTTGATATGGGAAACCTCTACCGGACACTGCGCGGGCTGGAGGCGAGGGGGTTGGTGAGCTCGGAGTGGGACGCCGAGGCGCCCGGCCCGGCGAAGCGACGGTACGAGCTCACCGATCCCGGGCGCGAGCTGCTCGGCGAGTGGGCCACGGCCCTCGAGCGCATGCGCGACCTCATCAACGGGTTCCTCAAGCAATTCGAGAAAGGAAGGAGATGAGATGTGCGGTTCACACCGTGAGCACTCCGCGGGGCACCGCTGGC
The DNA here is from genome assembly GCA_035265465.1 of Solirubrobacterales bacterium. Lineage (GTDB taxonomy): Bacteria > Actinomycetota > Thermoleophilia > Solirubrobacterales > 70-9 > AC-56. Next base: position 4,443 of record DATFON010000070.1, read on the forward strand.
GGCACCGCTCCGGACGCTTCGGCAACCGCGAGCAGTGGCTGTCCAGGCTCGAGGAGTATCAGCGCGACCTCGAGGAGGAGCTGGCGGACGTCGCCGACATGATCCGCCGATTGAAAGAAGACGCCCCGCAGCAACCTGCCAGCGTCTGAAGGGGTGAAGGGCGGGGGCGCTCCGTGCCCTCGCCCTAAGTCCCGCCGGGGCGGCTCGCCCGGGGAGGCCGCGTAGTGCAAGACTTGCGCCCATGAGCGACGAGTGGCGCGTCGAGGTGCATCTGGAGGACGAGGGCCATGGGCTCACCCTCGGCGACCGCCTCCGCTCCCTCGACCTGGACGACGAGGCCCGAAAGCGCCTCGGCGACCGGGTGGTCGTGACCCGGGACGGCGCGAGCATGTTCATGTACGCAGCGAGCAAGGATGCGGCGCGGGAGGCCGAGCGGGTCGCGCGCGAGCTGGCAACCGGCGAAGGCCTCGACGCCAAGACGCGCATCACCCGATGGCATCCCGACGAGGAGGAGTGGGTGGACCCGTCGGTTCCCATGCCGCAGAGCGAGGCCGAGCGTGTCGCGGAGCATCGCGAGCACGAGGCGCACGAGGAGCGCGAGGCGGCGGTGACAGGCCAAAACGAATGGGAGCTTCGAATCGACCTGGACTCCCTGCACGACACCCGCGAGCTTTCGAACCGCCTATCCGAGGAGGGCATCGAGCACCACCGCCGCTGGAAGCACCTGCTCGTTCCCGCGGCGACCGAGGAGGCTGCGGCCGATCTGGCGGACCGCATCCGCAGGGAGGCTCCCGAGGGCGCCGAGTTCCACCCGGAGCCTGCCCCGGGGAGCCTGCCGCATCCGGCGTTCGTCGTGATCGCCCGCCACATACCCGGAATCGGGCGCGACCTGGGCCGCTGAGCGACGCTACGGCGCTTCCTGCGGCGGCCGAACCGCCGCCAGCCGCTCGGCGCGGCGTTGCTGGAGGACCGTGAACCCCATCGCGATGAGGGTCCCCACGAAGAGGATCGTCGCCACCGCGTTCACCTCGACGGGTATCCCCCGCTGGGCCGCACCGAAGATGTAGAGGGGGAAGGTGACGGTCGTTCCGGAGTTGAAGTTCGAGACCACGAAGTCGTCGACCGACAGCGCGAAGGCCAGTAGCGCCGCGGCGAGGATGCCGGGCATGATGAGCGGCAACGTCACGAGCCGGAACGTTTGGAACGCGTTCGCGCCGAGATCCTGAGCCGCCTCCTCCAGGCTGCGGTCGAACCCGATCAGCCGCGATCGAACCACGACGACGACGAAGCTGATGCAGAACATGATGTGGGCGATCAGCAGCGTGCTGAATCCCAGGGTTGGCGTCCCCAGGATGAGGAAGAACGAGAGCAGGGACGCACCCATAACGATCTCCGGCGTGGCCATCGGCACGACGATCAGGAAGTTCGCGGTGCGGCGCCCGAAGAAGCGATGGCGGACGAGGGCAATGGCCATCAGCGTCCCGATGGCGGTGGCGATGACCGTTGCGAAGAGCGCGAGTCTCAGGCTGGTGAGAAGCGCCGAGTTGAGCTCGGAGATGCTGAAGACGCTCTTCCAGTGGTCCAGCGTGAATGCGACCCAGGTGAAGTTGTACTTCCCGGCCGGGTCGTTGAACGAGAAGAGAATGATCACGGCGATCGGGATCAGCAGATACGCGATCGCGAAGCCGGCGTAGATGTTGATGGCGTGCTCTCGCAGCCAGTTCCACGCACGGCGCAGGAGCGATTCGCGGCGAACGTACGGCGCGGGCGCGGTGGTTGCTTCCATGATCAGCCCCTCTCCCTTATCCCTGCTGCGTGCTCGCTCATGCCCGCGCCCCCTCCTCGCCCATCAGCGATTCCGAGCCCGCGAAGCGGATGTAGACGAAGACGACGATCATGATCACCGCCATCAGCACGAACGAGAGCGCGGCGGCGGCCGGGTAGTCGCGAACGTTCAGGTAGAGCCCCTGGATCACGTTGCCGATCATCTTGTTGTTGGTGCCACCGAGGAAGAACGCGTTGACGTAGTCGCCGGCCGCCGGGATGAACGTGAGCAGCGTGCCCGCGATGATTCCGGGCGCGGAGAGGGGGAGGGTCACCCTCACGAACGCCGCCCGCGAGGATGCATAGAGATCCTTCCCAGCCTCGATCAGCCTGGGATCGATCCGCTCCAGGCTGGCGTAGATGGGCAGCACCATGAAGGGCAGGAAGTTGTAGGTGATCCCGGCGATCACGGCGCTCGCCGTCGCGAGGATGTGGCCGCCCGGGGCCAGCCCGATCGAGTCCAGGAAGCTGACGACCGGGCTCTGGTCGGAGAGGATCGTCTCCCAGGCGATCGTGCGGACGAGATACGTCGTGAAGAACGGCGCGATGACCGCGAACAGCATGGCGTTCTTCCATTTCCCACCGCGGAACGCGATCGCGTAGGCGAGCGGGTAGCCGATCAACAGTGCGATCACCGTGGCGGCCCCGGCGTACTCGAAGGCGCGAATGAACGGGTCCTGGTACAGCGTCAGCGCGTCGCCGTAGTTCGACCACTGCCATGTGAACCTGAAGCCCGTCTCCAGCGTCCCCGAGTCGAGCGAGAGTCGCGCCATGTAGTACATGGGCACGACGAAGAACACGATCAGCCAGGCCGCTCCCGGGAACAGGAGCAGGTACGGCGTCAGGCGGCGGCGGCCCGCCATTTTTTAGATGGGGTCCATCCGCCGCCGCCTGACCATGCTCAGCCGCTGACCACGGCGTTGAACGCCTGGGTCACCTTCGTCTCCTCCTCGCCGGTCAACGGGGGCGCTGCGTCGCACTTGGCCGTGAACTGCTCGCTCGGGAAGATCAACTCGCTCTTCGCCGCTGGCGGGTCGATCTTCTGGAGGATCTCCTTCACGCCCGAGACGGGGCTCACGTAGTAGTTCCAATCGGTGATCTGGGCCTGGTTCTTCGGGTCGTAGACGTAGTTCATCCACGCCTCGGCCGCCGTCGGGTTCGGCGCACCCACCGGGATCACCATGTTGTCGGACCACAGCATGCAGCCCTCCTTGGGCATCACGAACTTGATGTCCGGGTTGTCGGCCTGGAGCTGGATCGCGTCTCCGGACCAGCCGATCACGGCAACGGCGTCGCCGCTGGTCAGGTCCCGCGCATAGTCGTTGCCCGTGAACCGCCGGATCTGGCCGTCGTCGGCGGCCTGCCCGATCTTGTCGATGGCGTCCAGCCAGTCCTGCTCGGTGGCCTGACTGAGGTCGACGCCTTCGCACTTCATCACCAAGGGCACGGTGTCGCGCATCTCGGTGAGCATGTCCACCTTGCCCTTGTACTTCGGATCGAACAGGTCGCAGATGGACTTGATGTCCGGCGCCAGATCGGTGCGGACGACCAGCCCGGTCATCCCGCTCTGCCACGGCACCGCGAAATCGTTGTTCGGATCGAACGGTCGACCTCGCAGCGACGGCACGATGTTCTTCTCGACGTTCGGGATCGCCGACTTGTCGAGGTTCTGGACGTAGCCCAGGTCGTACATCTTCTTGGCCATCCAGTCGGTGACGACCATGATCGACCGGCCTCCCGACTCGCCCTTCGCCAGGAGCGGCTGCACCTTGCCGAAGAACTCCACGTTGTCGTTGACGTCCTCGATGTACTTGACGCTTACGCCGGTCGCCTTCTCGAAGTCGGGGACCGTCTGCTTGTCGATGTAGAGCGGCCAGTTCGAGATCGTCAGGTCGCCGCTGGGCTTGCCCGAGACCTGGACCGTCTCGACGTCGCCGCCGCTCCCGCTTTCGATCCCACCATCGTCGCCGCCGCCGCAGGCGGCGATCGCAAGGCTCGCCGCCAGCGCCAGCCCGGCGATGATGAGAAGTCTCAGCCCCGGCACCCGTCCGTTCGGCGGGCCGGCGCCATCCGTCCTACCCCATGCGTTCAACATCTGCCTGTTTCGCCTCCTCGGCTACTCGTGCCGGTCGTTGTGTCATTGCACGCTCATTTGTGTTGGTGAGGGGGCGTCAGCCCCCGAAACTGGCTGGTGCCGTTGCTGGTGCCGGGACCGCCTCCTCGACGCGAGCAGGGCGCGCCGCGGACTCGCGGACCACGTGCATGTGGTCGGGCTCCCAGCTCAGCCGCACGGACGCTCCGCCACCCGGGAGCCGGGCGCGCTCCGCCTCACTGGCGTTGGGCACCAGCACGGTCATCGCGACGTCCCCGGGCAGGCTCACCACGATCTGCGTCGACGTGCCCAGGTAGATCGAGCTCTGCACTACGCCCTCGACCCCGGGCAGTCCGTCCCCGGTCGATCCGGCCGCCGCCTGTGAGATCCGCAGCTTCTCCGGCCGCACGATGGCGTGACAGCGCTCGCCGGTGCCGATGCCGTCGACGCCCGCCTCCACCTCGAGCCCCGTGTCGAGCTTGATCGTCCCGCGAGCGCCGTTCGTCGTTGTGACCGTCCCGGGCATCAGATTCGAAACCCCGATGAAGCCCGCTACGAAGGTCGTGCTGGGGCGCTCGTAGACGTTCTCGGGGACGTCGACCTGCTCGACGACGCCGTTGGACATCACCGCGATGCGATCGGACATCGTGAGCGCCTCCTCCTGGTCGTGAGTGACGTACACGAAGGTGATGCCGACATCGCGCTGGATTCGCTTCAGCTCGACCTGCAGACCCTTCCGGAGCTTCAGGTCGAGGGCGCCCAACGGCTCGTCCAGCAGCAGCACCTTGGGGAAGTTGACGAGGGCGCGGGCAAGGGCCACGCGCTGCTGCTGTCCGCCCGAGAGCTGGTTGGGCCTGCGGTTGATCTCGCCCGCGAGCCCAACTCGTTCCAACTCGGATTTCACCCTGTCCTTGATCTCGTCCTTGGGGACCTTCTTGCGGCGCAGCCCGAACGCGACGTTGTCGCCGACGTTCAGATGCGGAAACAGCGCATAGCTCTGGAAGACGGTGTTCGTCGGGCGCTTGTAGGAGGGCAGGCCGGCCACGTCCGTGCCATCGATGAGGACGCGCCCCGC
>DATFON010000071.1:0-2659 GCA_035265465.1 Solirubrobacterales bacterium
CGAAGCGGCGCTGCTCGAGCGTGCTCGCCGACCAGGGCAGCTGCACGGTCCAGCCGAGCTGGCCCTCGATCTCCTTGACGAACTGGCCGATCTTCGCGGCCGCGGCCTCGGCCTGCTCGCGCTGGATGCGGATCAGCGCCGTCTTGTGCTCCTGGTAGGAGAACCAGATCTCGAACAGCCCGTTGGCGAACAGCGCGACGCAGACGACGGCGACGAACAGGCCGACATATTTGCGGAACAGCCGGCCGCGCACGCCCCGCCCGCGCGGGGCCGCAATCGCCGGGACCGGAATCGCTTCGCTCACGGAGGCCACCTTAACAGCCCGCCGCCGGGGCCGCGACTCCCGTCCTAGAGCGCGATGACTTCTCGTCGAATCGTCATCCCGCTCTACCTCCCTGTTTGAGCATGATCTTTTCCGAAAACCGGTAGCCACTTTTCGGGATCATGCCTTATTGGCTCGCCGTGATGCCGCCGTCGACGTAGAGCACCTGCCCGGTGACGAAGCCGGCGGCCGGGGAGGCGAAGAACAGGGCGGCGCCGACGACGTCCTTCGGGTCGGCGATGCGCCCGAGCGGGATGCGGGCGAGGATCGCCTCCCGGAACTCGGGCCGGGCATAGACGTGCTGGATCATCTCGGTGTTGACGAAGGTCGGAGCGACGCCGTTGACCGTGATGCCGTGCGGGGCGAGCTCCATCGCGTGCTGGCGCACCAGCATCACGAGGCCGCCCTTCGTGGTGCAGTAGGCCGAGTAGCCCTTGCCGCGCAAGGCCAGCTGCGAGCGCACCGAGAGGAGGTGGATCTGGCGCCCGCCGGCGCCCGCCGCGACCTGGCGCTTCGCGGCGGCCTGGGCGAGGAACATCGCCGATTTGAGGTTCACGGCATAGACGCGGTCGAAGCTCGCCTCGCGGACCTCGAGCAGCGGCTCCTCGATCTGGATGCCGACGCAGTTGACCAGGATGTCGATCCGGCCGAGCCGCTCATGGGCCTCCGCCGTCGCTGCCTCGATCGAGCCGGTGTCGGTGACCTCGATCGCGACGCCCGCGACCGCGACCTTCGCGCCGGCCTCGATCGCGCCGGCGAGCCGCTCGGCCTTTGCCCGCTCGCGCCCGGCGATCACGACGGCGCCGGCGAGCCCGAGCCCCCAGGCGATCGCCTCGCCGAGCCCGCCGGTGCCGCCCGGCACGAAGGCGGTCTTGCCGGACAGATCGAACAATCCGGTGAGCTCGGTGGCAAAATCGAGCTTCGGCGTGATCGGGGCTGGCGCGTCGATAGTCGTCACGCCAGCGCCTCGGCGGCCGCGGTCATGTCGCGGCCGAGATAGGTCCGCACCCGCTCGTCGGCGACGAGCTCGGCGAAGCTCGCCTTCGCGGTCGCGCGTCCGCCGTGCACGAGGAGGAAGCTCTCGGCGATCTCCTTCAGGATCTCGAGGTGGTAGCGCGCGTTCGGGTGCAGGCAGACGAAGACGAGCTTGCCCTCCGCGCGCAGCTTGCGGAAGAAGTCGAGCATGAAGCCGATGTAGCCGTCCTGGGTGTTGAACTGCGGCTCGTCGAAGAGGTGCAGCACCGGCTTCGCGGTCGGGGAGCGAGCGAGCAGGATCGAGGGAACGCGCCTCGCAAAGGAGCGCACCTGGTAGGACTGGTGGTAGTGGATCGCCAGCCGGTCGCGCTCGCGGTACTTGACCCGGTGGATGTCGGCGCCGGCGACGAGCACGCGCCCCGCGGTCGGCGCGTTCGAGCCGGTGATCATCTCGAACAGCGTCGTCTTGCCGGCCCCGTTCGGCCCGACGACGCCGACGATTCGGCTCTCCGGGAAGGCAAGGTCCACCTCGAGCGTGAACGTCGGCCGGCGCACGAGCGTGCCGCGGCTGTAGACCTTCTTCAGGTGTTCGAGGACGAGGAGGGGGGCGGTCATTCCTTATTCTCCCCAAGAGCGGTCATCCCGGCCGGAGCGCAGCGGAGAGCCGGGATCCATAGCGCCGGCGCGTGGGGGTGGATCCCGGATAGCCGCTGCGCGGCTTCCGGGACGACACCGCGTGAGAGCAAGGCCGCCCTCCTCCCTCCCCGGAGGGGAGGGCCGACTCGGGCAAAGCCCGAGCGGGGTGGGGACCGCCGGGCATAGGGCTCCGCTGGACCATGGCCAGCGGCTGGCATGATCGAGGCTTTTCGCCGCCAGCCCGTTCGACGCCCGGCGATCCCCACCCCGCTCGGGGCTCGCGCCCCGAGTCGGCCCTCCCCGGGGAGGGATGAGTCGGAGCGCGAAGCCTCGCGGCTGGAGACCTTCGTTCTCCCTCCCCGCAGGGGAGGGCCGACTCGGGCAAAGCCCGAGCGGGGTGGGGACCGCCGGGCATAGGGCTCCTGGTCGAAGCCGGCCCGCCACGGATCAGCCGTCAGGACCGATCCCAAGCGATCCGCCCGGCGATAGCCTGCGGCCGGCATGATCGAGGCTTTTCGTCGCCAGCCCGTTCGACGCCCGGCGATCCCCACTCCGCTCGGGGCTCGCGCCCCGAGTCGGCCCTCCCCTGCGGGGCTACGGCATTCACACATTTCGGTTTGAGCGGGCTGGCGATGTCTGATTCTCTGTCGTGGCTTGACGGAGGATCGGGCGATGGAGCTTTCGCTGGGGCGGTTTGGCGACCGCCGCCTGGAAAAAGGGGGGCGT
>DATFON010000072.1:0-3127 GCA_035265465.1 Solirubrobacterales bacterium
GTTCGCGTTCTGCTCGGAGAGCAGGTCGATCGCGGCGTTGAACTGCTCGTCGTCCAGCTCGTACGGGTTGGTGATCCCGAGGTCGGGCTCGTGCTTCATCAGGTAGACCGCCGCATCGGCGATGTAGATCGGGCTGTCGTATGCCGTCACGTGCCCCTGGTACTTGCTCGCCTGCTTCGGATCGAAGACGACGCTCCACGAGTTCGGCGGCTGGGGCTCGACCTCATCCGTGTTGTACATCAGGAGGTTGGCTCCGCGCCCGTGCGGGAAGCCGTACATCTGGCCGTCGACGCTGTTGTAGGGCTGGTCCTTCAGCCCCGGGAAGACGTCGGCGTAGTTCGACACCAGATCGGTGTTGACCGGCGCCACGTCGCCGCCTTCGATCAGGCGCAACGTCGCATCGCCCGAGGCCGACACGCCGTCGTACTGCCCGGTACGCATCAGCTGCACCATCTCGTCCGATGTGTTGCCGACCTTGGTGTTCACCTTGCACCCGGTTTGCTTCTCGAAGTCGGTCACCCAGTCGGCGCTCGGGTCGGTGGATCCGTCCTCGACGTAGCCGGCCCACGCAATCAGATTGACCTCGCCCTCTCCCTTGCCGACGCTCTGCTGCACAGCGTCGCTGGTTTCGTCGCCGCCACCACCGCATCCGATCCCGACCAGGGCCGCGACCAGTCCGGCGGCGATCAGCCAGGCCATCCTTGCCGGATGACCGTCGCCTTTACCTCTCACTGGAACTCCTCTCCTCGTGTTTGTTCCTGGACGGCGACCGCTTGATCCGGCCGCCATCCGACCGTCACCTGTCGCCCGCGTTCCTCGAGCGCCTCCGAGGAGGACGTCTCGAGGTTCTGCCGGACGACCTGAAGCTCCCCGCCTGCCTCCAGCGTGACCAGATACCGCGTGACCATTCCGGCGTAGGCGACCTCGCGGACGACGCCACGCTCGGTGTGAAGCCCCGCGGCGTCGCTGTCATCGTCCAGGAGCCTGATCTTCTCCGGCCTCACGGTGAACCGCCTGCCGTCACGCTCCAGCGTGTTGGAGACGCCCACGAATCCGGTAACGAACGGGTTCGCGGGTCGCTCGTAGATCTCGGCGGGAGCGCCCACCTGCTCTACCCGCCCGTCGTTGAACACGGCGATCCGGTTCGACATCGTCAGCGCCTCGTCCTGGTCGTGCGTGACGTAGATGAACGTGATGCCGACATCCCCCTGGATCCCCTTCAGCTCGATCTGCATCTGTTCGCGAAGCTTCAGGTCGAGCGCCCCCAGCGGCTCGTCCAGCAGCAGGACGCGCGGGCGGTTGACGATTGCCCTCGCCAGGGCGACACGCTGCCGTTGACCGCCGGAGAGCTCTGAGGGTTTTCGCGCCTCATAGCCCGAGAGGCGAACCATGTCGAGCGCCTCGGCGGCCCGGGCGCGGCGCTCGTCCTTCGGGACCCCCTGGACTCGCATCCCGTACTCGACGTTCGCGCCCACCGTCATGTGGGGGAAGAGCGCGTAGTCCTGAAAGACGGTGTTGACCTGGCGGTCGTACGGGGGGATCCCGGTCACCTCCTGGCCGCCGAGCTCGACCGTTCCGGCATCGGGGTCCTCGAACCCGGCGATCATGCGCAGCGTGGTCGTCTTGCCCGATCCGGAGGGACCCAGAAGCGTGAAGAACTCACCGCGTGCGATCTCGAGATCGATGCCGGCGACGGCCACCACCTCGCCGTAGGTCTTTCGAAGACCGGTCAGCCTTACGTCGGGCGGCTCGGCGTCATGCTCGGACGGCGCCGCGGCGGGGTGGTCGTGCCTCCCCGGTTCCAAGCTGATGGCTGCGGTTTCCTCCACTCGATGAGCACGGCTCGAGCCGCCCTCGTGGAGAAGCTATACGAAGGACCTGCCGCCTTGTAGGAATCCCGTGGACAAATTTCCGCGCCCCGCATGGACTATGTGGAGCGCCCCCTGCGTACCGGCCCGCTGCGAGGGGCGGGCCGGTTTGGACGATTTGTCCATGAGCGGCCCCGGGGGGAGGCCGCTTTCAGATGCTTTCGGCTAGAAGCGCCGCTTCATGCGCTTCTTGAAGTCCCGCAGGTTCTCTTCGTGGATCTTCGAGCTCCATCCAGGCCCCGCCCCCTTCGTCATCGAGGTGTCGAAGCGCAGCCCCGCGATCACCAGGAACATGTGGCCTGAGCTCGTGTAGACGGTGAACCAGTCGCCCTTGCCGCGCTTGCCCCAGCCGTAGTATCCGGTCGAGGGCATGGGGGACCTGACGAAGTTCCCGCCGTGCAGCGCGTAGCTCACGGACCCGGAGCAGTCGTAGCAGCTCGACTTGAAGCTCGAGTGGCCGCCGCCGTAGCAGTACCCCTCGCCCTTGGCGATCTCGTTCGCCGCCCACACGACCTTCTTGACTCGCAGTGGCGCGCAGTCAGGCACCTTGGCCTTGCCGTGTCTCAGCTTCGCGTCACCGCAGCGTCCGCCGCCGCCGTCTCCGGAGCCCGTAACGGAGGTCCCGCCTCCTGCCGCGACGGCCGAAGCCGCCGGGAGCGCGATCAAAGCCGCCGTGGCCGCCAGGAGCGTGCCCGCGAGCCTGATCCGCGTACTGGGCTTCCCTCGCCTGGAAAGAACCTGCCTTGGGGTATGCAAAATCGCCAGTCTCCTTCGTCGGCCTACGGGGTTAGCTGTCGGGCTGGCGCTTAAGGAGCCTGCGCCCCCACCGTCGGTGGGTTAGCCCCAATTCGTTGGTTCCCCCGCTCCCCGCCCGAAGTTCAGACGGGGATTCGGCGTTTACCGGTTATCGATGGCGCGGCACCTTACACCATCGAACCGACAATTTCCTCACATAAAGCTCACACTTTCGCCATGAAAGGCGAAAGTCCTGCAAATCGGCCAAAACGGAGCTACGAGGACAGCCGGGCGAGGCACCCAGGGGAGCGTCGCGCAACGGATTTGGACACCTGGTTTCGCTATGCGAGACAAACCGTCCACGCGGGTGTCCTTAACAGGCGGCAACCGAGCGAGACTTCGCCGCGGCCCGGTATCTCGGCTAGGCGCGACCGCAGGCTTCGAGCGTCACGCTGATCGCGCGCCGGTGCGGTGCGCGGGGTGCGCCTCCGCCCACTCGACGATGCGCGCGGAGTCCGCGACCA
>DATFON010000073.1:0-11970 GCA_035265465.1 Solirubrobacterales bacterium
GGCCGGGCCACCGTGGTGTTCGCCCGGACGTCGGAGCCGCCCTGCTTCTCGGTCATCGCCATCCCGCACAGGGCGCCCTTCTTGTCGGGGGCCGGCACGAGCCGCTCACCGTCGTAGGAGAGGGAGAGGAAGCGCTCCTCCCACTCGGCCGCCAGCTCGGGCTGCATGCGCAGCGCCGGGATGACCGAGTAGGTCATCGAGATCGGGCATCCGACCCCGGCCTCGACCTGCGAGAGGAGGATGAACTTTGCGGCGCGGGCGACGTGGGCTCCCGCTTGCGGCTCACGCCACGGGGAGGCATGGAGTCCATGCCCGACCCCCACGCGCATCAAGTCATGCCAGGCCGGGTGGAACTCGACCTCGTCGATCCGGTTGCCGAATCGATCGTGTGTGCGAAGTCGGGGCGGATTCTCGTTGGCCTGCGCTCCCTTGGCGACCACGTCGGGACGGCCGCAGATGGTTCCGAGCTCCCGCGCGTCGTCCTCCGCCCAGTCGGCGCCTTCCCGCCGCAGCGCCTCGGCCAGCACGCGATCGGCTTCGAAGGGGTTGTATGGCGTGAGCGCCCCGGACTGGTTGAAGACCCCGTGGGTCGCGGACGTTGGACGTGGCTCCGTGACGGCCATCGGGGCAATCTTACGCGGCGAATCCGCTCCCCCGACCCGAATGCACGGAGGCCGGGCCTGGCGTCATGCGGTCGCGGCCGCCTGCGGATCGGGCCTGACGATCACGGTGTCGGCGATGGGGCGCACCTCGTCGGCCGGCATCCCGACCTTGTCGGCGTGCTGTCGCACCGCGTCCTCGCTCGACGCCTCGTAGATGCAGACGGTGCCGAGCGTGCCCCCGTCCTCCTCGATGACGTAGCTGCGAATCCACCGGATGTCGTCGGGGAACTCGTCCTCCGCGACCTCCTTGGAGCGAGCCCCCGCTTTCTCGAGCTCCTCCGGCGACTGCCAGGCCGTGCGGCGGCGGATCATGTAGAGCTTCACGTGCCCCTCTCCTTCCCGGGCCGATGCCCGAACCTCGATTGCGCACCGACATTTCTACCACCACTTTCCTGGCAGATCCGATCTTTGCGCCGTTCTCGGGTGTGACCTCGCGGCTAACCCCTACGTCCCCGGCAGCCCACCGATAGCATCGCCGCGCGCCGGGTACCTGACGCTGCACATGGCGAAGATCAAGGTCGAAAACCCAATCGTCGAGCTCGACGGCGACGAGATGACCCGGATCATCTGGGCGTTCATCAAGGAGCAGCTGATCCTGCCCTATCTGGACGTCGAGCTCGTCTACTTCGACCTGGGCATTGAGAGCCGCGATGCGACCGACGACCAGATCACGGTCGACGCGGCGAATGCGATCAAAGAGCACGGCGTCGGCGTGAAGTGCGCCACGATCACTCCCGACGAGGCGCGGGTCGAGGAGTTCGGGCTGAAGCGGATGTTTCGCTCCCCCAACGGGACGATCCGCAACATCCTCGGCGGGGTGATCTTCAGGGAGCCGATCGTGATCTCGAACATCCCGAGGCTCGTGCCGGGGTGGACCAAGCCGATCATCATCGGCCGTCATGCGTTCGGCGATCAGTACCGGGCCACCGACACGAAGATCCCGGGCGAGGGAAAGCTGACGCTCAGCTTCCAGCCGAACGACGGCGGGGATCCCATGGAGCTCGAGGTCTTCGACTTCCCCGAGGGCGGAGGGGTCGCGATGGCGATGTACAACCTGGACGCGTCGATCAGGGACTTCGCTCGCGCCTCGTTCCGCTATGGGCTCGACCGCGGATATCCCGTCTACATGTCCACCAAGAACACGATCCTGAAGACCTACGACGGGCGCTTCAAGGATCTGTTCCAGGAGGTCTTCGACTCGGAGTTCAAGGGCGATTTCGACGCGGCGGACTTGACCTACGAGCACCGGCTGATCGACGACATGGTCGCGGCGGCGCTGAAGTGGGAGGGCGGGTACGTCTGGGCGTGCAAGAACTACGACGGCGACGTGCAGTCCGACACGGTCGCCCAGGGCTTCGGCTCCCTGGGGCTGATGACGAGCGTCCTCATGACGGCCGACGGCGAGACCGTGGAGGCCGAGGCCGCGCACGGCACCGTCACGCGCCACTTCCGCCAGCACCAGCAGGGCAAGCCCACGTCGACCAACCCGATCGCGTCGATCTTCGCTTGGACCCGCGCGTTGGCGGCCCGTGCGCGGATGGACGACACCCCCGAGGTGGCGGAGTTCGCCGAGACGCTCGAGCGCGTGTGCGTCGAGACGGTCGAGAGCGGGAAAATGACCAAGGACCTCGCCCTCCTCGTCGGTGACGACCAGGAGTTCCTGACCACGCAGGAGTTCCTCGGGGCGATCGACGAGAACCTCAAGCGGGCGATGGATGACACGGACTTAGCGACCAGCGACTCAACCCACCAGGAGGCTGCGAAGTGAGCGATACCCCCGTGAAGGTCACCGTCACCGGCGCCGCCGGTCAGATCGGCTATGCGGTCCTGTTCCGGATCGCCAGTGGCCAGCTGCTCGGCCCCGACACGCCCGTGAACCTGAGCCTGCTCGAGATCCCCGACGCTCTGCAGGCCGCCGAGGGCACGGCGATGGAGCTGGAGGACTGCGCGCTCCCACTGCTCGCCGGCGTCAGCATCCACGATCAGGCAAACGATGCCTTCGATGGCTGCAACGTCGCCCTGCTGATCGGCGCCCGCCCGCGCACGAAGGGCATGGAGCGCTCCGACCTGCTGGAGGCCAATGGCGGAATCTTCAAGCCTCAGGGTCAGGCGATCAACGACCACGCGGCCGACGACGTCAAGGTGCTCGTGGTCGGCAACCCGGCGAACACGAACAGCCTGATCGCGATGTCGAACGCCCCCGACGTCCCCTCGGAGCGCTTCACCGCCATGACCCGCCTGGACCACAACCGGGCGATCGCCCAGCTTGCGGCCAAGCTCGGCGTTCCGGTGACCGAGATCACGAACGTCACGATCTGGGGCAATCACTCGACGACTCAGTACCCGGACCTGGTGCACGCGAAGGTGTCGGGTCAGAGCGCCTGGGATGCCGTCGACGACGGGGCCTGGATCAAGGACGAGTTCATCCCCCGGGTCCAAAAGCGCGGCGCCGAGGTGATCGAGACTCGCGGCGCCTCCAGCGCCGCGTCAGCGGCCAACGCCGCCATCGACCACATGCACGACTGGGTGGTCGGGACGCCCGACGGCGACTGGGTCTCGATGTCCGTTCCCTCCGACGGCTCCTACGGCGTCGAGGAGGGCCTCATCTCCGGCTTTCCGTGTACGTGCTCGGGTGGCGAGTGGAAGATCGTCGATGGCCTCGACATCGACGACTTCTCCCGCGAGCGAATCGACGCATCGGTCGACGAGCTGAAGGCCGAGCGCGACGCGGTGAAGGGGTTGGGGCTGATTTAGCCCAGGCGGGGCGGTGACGCGGACGAGGTTTGTTAGCCCCGGACCACTCCCCGTAGGCCGGAATTGCTCGGGCAAGTAGGGGCAGCGGTCACAGTTCCCAAACCGTTCCGTGACATTCGCCCGTGCCCCAGCAACACTCGAACCCTCGCGGTGGGGGGTCTTCGACTTTACGTGCACATAGCGACCGTAAAGTCAAAGACCCCTGCCGTACTTGCCATAACCCGCCGGCACCACACGACCGCCGCGGCTCGACACTGTCGCCGGCGGTGACTACGCCGCCGCGTACGACCGGCCTGACTTCTTGACCTTGCCTTCCTTTTGGAGGTCGCCGAGCACTCGGTACATGTAGTTCGGCTGGATATTCATCTTCTTGGCGATCTCGGATGCCGTGATGCCCGGGTTCTCCTTGATGAGCTTCACGGCCTGGTCGGCGCGGGTTCCGCCACGCCGCCGACGCCGTCGGGTGCGGGTCGTCCCTGCGCGAGATCCGCGCGGGCGGCCCGGTCCGCGGCGGCCCTGACGGCCATCCGTGAGGCTGGCTAGCGCTCGCTGGAGCTTGGCGAGCTCACTCTCGAGCTCGTCGATCCTCTTCTTCAGGAGCGTGGCCGCCTGATCGACCGCGCTGGACACTGGTGCCATGGAAAATCCTTTCGGCTAGGCGGGGCGAGATTACGAGTGGGTGCGGGAGTGTGACAGTTACCCGCTCCGCGTGATCTCGGGTAAGTGTGTCAGTAACGCCGCTTGCGGGGAAGCGTTCGGAACACCACGTCCCACAGGGGGGAGGAGACGCCGTAGCCATAGCGGTGGTCCTGGAAGTGGTGGCGCATGTGCTGCTCGCGAATGCGCTTGCCCAACTTGGTCCGCGGCGTGTGATGGTGCACGTGGTAGTGCGTGTAGTCGTAGGCGAGGTAGCCGAGGATGAATCCCGAGAAGACCGGGTAGGCCGCCGGGGTTCCGAAGATGAGGGTGTAGACGAAGAGGAAGAGCGCCGCGAGCGGGATGCTCACTGCGGGTGGCATCACGAGTCGAAGGCGATCGTTCGGATGGTCGTGGTGGACGCCGTGGATGATGAAGTGGAGGCGGCTGCCGATCGGATGGTCGGGCTCCCAGTGGAAGACGAGCCGGTGAAGCCAGTACTCGGTGAGCGTCCAGATCAGGAGCCCGAGCGCGACGAAGCCGACGAGCGAGAGCGCGCCGTAGCCACCATCGGCGCCCAGCCAGATGCCACCGCCCACCACTGGGAGGAAGATGACCGCCGGGATCGAGGGATGGATCCTCGAGAAGAAATCGAGGAACCGGTTGTCGAAGAGCGGCGGGGACGAGCTCAGCCGTGCTGTCCGTCGGTCTGCCATCGGCGGCCAATTTTACCGGCGGCGTCGCGTGTTTCCGCAAAGGCCGGAAATCCGCTAATCGCCCGACTCGTAAAAAGGCGGCGATTTGCGCAAATGCGCCCTGCGGCGTTCACGAGCCGGTGACATGATCGATCCAGTTGGACACGGCAACGGCGATCACGGAGCGTTCATGGGAGTAGTAGTTGGGGCAAACGGACCGGCGATGGAGATGGCGGAGGCGATCGGCCTCGGGCGGCGTCTGGTGAGCAAGCGGCGGAAGGGCCGGCCGAGCTGCGTCGACTGCTTCTTCCACTGCCAGATGCTTTGCGCGCTCGACCTGGACGAGCCCTGCTCGACCTTTCGCCCCAACTCCGACGACGGGCTGGTCCCTCCGCGACAGCCCGCGCTGCTGCTGCGCCAGGCGCCTGACGAGCGCGCCGTCCGAGCAGCCTGAGCCAAGCTCACACGCGGGATATCATCGGCCCGATGGCCGATGTCGTCCAGAGTCTCAAGGGCGTGTCCTTGTTCGCCGGCGTGGGCGATCGGGAGCTCGGGCGACTGGCGAAGGTGATGCGGGAGAGCCGCTTCGACGAGGGCCAGCAGATCACCACGGAGGGCCGAAGCGGCATCGGGTTCTTCATCATCGAGGACGGCAACGCGTCCGTGAGCCTCAGGGGCGAGATCGTGCGCACCCTGGGCCCGGGGGACCACTTCGGCGAGATCGCCTTGATCGACGAGGGGCCGCGCTCGGCGACGGTCACCGCGTCGACCGACCTACGCTGCCGCGGGATGGCTGCGTGGGAATTCCGCTCGTTCGTGCAGGAGCACCCGGAGGTTGCCTGGCCGCTCCTGGAGAGCCTGGCCTCACGCCTGCGCGACGCGGAGGAGCGAGGGGCCTAGGACGGGAGCGTCGCCCCGAGGGCGGCGAATCCACGCTCGGCCTCGGCACGGTCGGCGCCGCCCAGCAGCCAGCCGGTTCGCGCCGCCTGGTAGGGGCACTCGATCTCGTTGAAGAGCGCCAGGGACTCGCGAATCGGCCCCTCCTCATCGTCGTGCAGGCCCCGCGCGCGCAGCAGGACCCCACGCGCGTACCGATGGTCACCGATCGTGGCCTCCGCTTCGCCGATCGCCTCCCGCCCGCGCGCGTCGCCCGCGCGAACCAGCGCTTCGGCCCGAGTCGCCGCGTAGACCGCGCGCCACCAGAAGTTGGTGGCCGGCACCTCGGCGACCCGCTCCGCGGCCTGGCGCAAGCACCCTCTGTGGAGATCGACCTCGGACTCGAGCAGGAGCACTCCGGACACCTGTCCGCTGATCGAGGGCGCCACGCTCTCGGCGAACTTGAACCAATCCGCGGCAGCGGGCTCGTCCCCGCGGTAGCCGTAGATCGCCCCG
This sequence comes from Solirubrobacterales bacterium, assembly GCA_035265465.1. Classification (GTDB taxonomy): domain Bacteria; phylum Actinomycetota; class Thermoleophilia; order Solirubrobacterales; family 70-9; genus AC-56. Next base: position 6,140 of record DATFON010000073.1, read on the forward strand.
GCGCAGGCAAGGGCGGCGGCCATGGCGGCGATCGTCGGGCGATCGGCCGCCGCCCATGCCTCGCGGAGTGCGTGGGCCATCTCGGTCGCGCTGTCCCAGTTCCCCAGGAAGAACGCCGGCAACAGCCCCCGCGACCACCCGGAATACACCGCGCCAACCGAGAGGTCCAGATCGCGCGCCTGCGTTGCATATTCGGCGGCCTTCCGGTACTCGCCTGTGGCCACGAGCGACTCGATCATCATGTGAAGGGAATCGCTGCGTTCCGGCCCGAGCTGGAGCCCCCCGCCGTGAGCTCGGTCCAGCAGCTCGATCCGCTCGCGGGTGGTCTGGACCGCGTCGCGGTATCGCCCCTCACCCCACGCGACCGCGGTCGCGGCGTCGAGCGCACTGGAACGGACGGCCACGTCGTCCGTCTGGCGCGCCAGCTCCAGCCCGGCGCGCGTAGGCTCGGCCATCCTCTCGTCCTCGCCGTAGCGCCAGGCGATCCAGGCCTCATCGAGAACCAGGCGCGCCCGAGTCACGACGTCGTCGTCTGGCACGAGCTCCTGCCCCCGGGCCAGCATCGCCTCGATCTCCTCCCTCGGCAGCAGGCCCGTCAGTCCACCCATCCGCGCAACGACCTCAACGACCCGTGCATAGGTGGTCGCGGCCTGGCGGGTCGCGCCCACCTCTTCGGAGACCGCGGCCGATTCACGAAGCAGGCGCAACGTGTCGTCGCCGCGCCACCGGTGCAGGGCCAGCTCGGCCGCGAACCGCAGGGCATCGGCGTTGTCCTCGGGATCGCTTGCCAGCTTGGCCGCCTGCTCGAACAGCTCCTGGGCTCGCCCCGACGCGCCCCGGCGCGCCGCAACCGTCGCAGCCTCGAGGCTGGCGAGGCGGGCGGCCTCGGCGTGGTCGGGCGTCGGGGCGAGATCGGCGGCCTGGACCCGGTGATAGGCGACGAGCTCGGCGAGCTCCGGATACCGCTCCCCAGCCCGCTTCAGGATCCCCTCTGCGGCGCGCTCGTGAAGCATCGCGCGCTCGGCGCGCGGAAGCGAGGCATACGCGACGTCGCGAATCAGGTGATGGCGAAAACCGAACCTCCCGGGGCCGATCGCCATCCGCTCCTGCACCAGCGCCTTCTGTGCGAGGGCGGTTAGAGCCGGAGCCGACGGCTGGCCGAGCAGGTCGTCGAGCGCCTCCTCGAGGAAGTTCGGCCCGAGGACCGATGCGTGCTGAAGCGCGCGCTTCTCCGCCGGCGGCAGCAGGTCGAGCCGCGCGGCGATCGCCGCCTGCACCGTGTCGGGAAGCTGATCGGTGGTGCCGCCGCGACCCTCCACGATCGCCTGGGCGACCTCCTCGGCGAAGAACGGGTTGCCGCCGGAGGCCTGCGCGACGCGTCCGGCGAGCGCGCGGTCCCCGGCGGGCAGCAACGCGGCGGCCAGCTCGTCGGCGGCCTCGGCGGTCAGCGGGCGAAGCTCGATCTGGGTGACGTTGCGGGCCGACCGACCGAAATCTGGCCTGCGTTCCAACAACTCCGGGCGGCTCGTGCAGAGCACCATCAGCGGGACGTCGTCAAGCCGGAACACCACCTCCTCCACCAGATCGAGCAAGCCGTCATCCGCCCAGTGCGCATCATCGATGCCGATCACCAGTGGCCGTTGTCCGGCCAGCAGCGCGACCAGCCGGCGCCACGCGCGCTTCAGCTCGTCCTCGACGTCGCCATCGGTGGCCTCGCCGCCCAGCGCCGTCGCCAGCCAGTGAGCGAGCTCGTCGGCGTCGTCCGCCCCGAGCTTGGTGAGCCGGTCGCCGAGCGCGTCGTGCACGCTTGCTACCGAGTCATCCGCGCCCGCCCCGGCGGCGGCACGGAGGATCTCGCCCAGCGCCCAGAATGCGATCCCGCGGCCGTACGGCGGGTTTCGTCCCAGGAGCGTCTCGGGCGCGGGACTGGCGGAGGCAAGCCGCTCGGTCAGCTCGCTCGCGAGGCGCGTCTTTCCGACGCCTGCGTCGCCGGTGATCGTGACCAGCTCTGGAACCCGGTCCCGCGTCGCTCGTCGATAGACGAGCTCCAGAAGCGCCATGTCATCGTCGCGGCCGACGAACGGGACGCTCGTCCCGACACGCTCGGTGCCCGCGCACTCCACGCGCCAGGTCCGAAGCGGAGCCGGAAAGCCCTTCGCCTCGACGGGTTCGGCCTCGCGCAACTCGGAGGCGCGGCACGCGCGCGCCGCGCGCTCCCCGACCAGCACCTCGCCCGGAGCCGCCGCCTGCTGGAGGCGTGCGGCGGCGTTGACCGCTTCGCCGGTCACCGACAGATCGCCCCCCCGGTCCAGGGCGAGAACCTCGCCGGTCTCGATCCCCACCCGGACGGCCAGATCGTGATCCATCGATCCGACCCGCTCGGTCAGGGCGAGCGCGGCGGCTACCGCCCGGTCGGGATCGTCGCTGTGGACACGCGGGACCCCGAAGACCGCCATCACGGCGTCCCCGACGTACTTCTCCACGGTTCCGCCGTGCTCCTCGAGGGTTGAGCTCGCTACCTCGAAGAACGGCGCGAGGCGGCCTCGAAGCTCCTCGGGATCGAGGTCCGACGCCATCTGCGTCGAGCCCACGAGGTCGGCGAAGACCATCGTCGCCAGCTTTCGCTCCGCTCCGGCGAGCTCTCCCAGCGGCGCCCCGCAGGAGGGGCAGAACCGCGCGTCGTCGCCGGCCGAAGCACCGCAACGCGCACACGTCTGAGCCATGACGTTGACCATACTCAGCGAACCCCCCGGAGCGGTCGCGGGATTGCACCGGCCTTGTCCGCGGCTTCTCGCGGTGGTCCGGGACTAGAGTTGCCCTGCCATGCGGATCACCGTCCTGGGGAAGTCCCCCTCGTGGCAGGACGCGGGGGGCGCGTGCAGCGGGTACCTGGTCGAGGACGGGGAGACGAGGTTATTGCTGGACTGCGGCAACGGCGTGTTCGCCAAGCTTCGCGAGCACCTCGACTACACGCGGCTGGACGCGATCCTGATCTCGCACCTGCACGCCGATCACATGCTGGACGTGGTGCCGTTCGCGTACGCGCTCACCTATTCCCCCCGGCAACAGCCGGTGCCGGTCGCCGGGTACCCCGGGACCGACAGCCCCGCCCGCCCGCGCCTGATCGGGCCCGGTGGGGCCGGACGCTGCTTTCGCCAGTTGGGCGGCTCGTGGGGGAGCGAGGAGCTGATCGAGAACGCATTCGCCATCGAGGAGTACGACGCTGACTCCACCGTCGAGGTTGGGCCGCTTCGCGCCCGCTTCAAGGAGGTCCCTCACTTCACGACCACCTACGCGATCGACTTCAGCTCGACCAGCGGCCCCGGCCGCTTCACATACAGCGCCGACTGCCGTCCCGGCGACGGGCTGGTGGAGATCGCCCGCGACACCGATCTGCTCTTTGTCGAGGCGACGCTGCCGCGCCCCGAGCGCACCGGGAAGCGGGGGCACATGACGCCCGCGGAAGCCGGGGATCACGCCCGGCGGGCCGGCGCCCACCGCGTCGTCCTGACACACATGTCCGACGAGCTCGACGCGGATTGGGCCCGGGAGGAAGGCTCGGCAGCATTCGGCGCCCAGGTTGAGGTGGCGCGCGAGGGTGCCGTCTACGAGGTGTGAGCCCCGGCGCCGCTAGCTAAGGTAGGTCCGTGGCACGCGAGCGGGACTTGCTGGTCAATTTCGAGCGCATGCGGCGCGAGATGGACGAGCTGTTCGGCAACGTCTGGGGCGGGACCGGCCGGTTTGCCGGACGGCCGCAGCCTGGGTTCTCGCCACGGGTGGACGTGTACTACTGCGGGCAGCCGCCGAAGGCGATCGTCAAGGTCGATCTCGCCGGCGTCGGCCTGGACAGCATCGGCCTCGAGATCGCGGGGCGGGACCTGGTGATCACCGGCGAGCGTCCTATCCAGGAGACCGAGGGTCGCGTGTACCAGCAGGTTGAGATCGAGGCCGGGCCCTTCCGGCGCGTGATCGAGCTGAACGCAGATCCCGTCGCCGAGGACGCCAAGGCCACCTACGAGGACGGCATCCTGCGCATCGAACTGCCGCTGCGCGCGCGAAGCGAGTCGCGCCGCAGCGTCCCGATCGAGACGGAGGAGTGACGACCGTCTGATGGAGCGGCGTGCTGGGGACATCCCCGGGATCGGCGCGCAGCAGGATGGCGGCCCGAGCATCGAGGTCGTCGAGGGCGCTGACGTCGAGCAGGTCATCCGCGAGCGCCAGGGTCAGCCCGTTCCCGCCGCGCTTCCGGTGCTGCCGTTGCAGGAGATGGTCCCGTTTCCGGACACCCTGACGCCGCTTGCGGTTGGGCGCCCACGCTCGATGCGGCTGGTGAACGAGGTGCTCTCCGGCGAGCGGATGCTCGCGCTCGTGGCATCAAAGAACCCCGAGACCGAGGAGCCCGGGCCCGAGGAGCTCTACGACGTGGGCGTGGCCGGGATCGTCGCGCGCATGCTGAAGGTTCCCGACGGCTCAATCCGCATCCTCGTCCAGGGGACCGAGCGTGTACGGCTCACCGACTTCGTCGCCGAAGAGCCATACCTGATCGCCAGGGTCGAGGCGCTTCCGGACGTCGTCGAGCCGTCCGCGGAGCTCGACGCCCTCACCCACAACGTCCAGCGCACGTTCACGGAGATCATCGAGCAGATCCCCTACCTCCCGGAGGAGCTCCAGCTGGCGGTGGCGAACGTCGACGATCCGTCGGCGCTCGCCCATCTGATCGCCGGCGCGCTGCGGATCTCGACCGAGGAGAAGCAGCAGCTCTTGGAGCAGGTCGACGTCGCCAAGCGCCTTCGCCGCCTGTCGGAGATCCTCGCACGCGAGCTCGAGGTGGTCCAGCTCGGCACGAAGATCCAGTCGCAAGTCGAATCCGAGATCGACAAGGGCCAGCGCGAGTTCTACCTGCGCGAGCAGCTGAAGGCGATCCAGCAGGAGCTCGGCGAGGGCGACGAGCAACAGGCGGAGATCAACGAGCTGCGCGAGCGCATCGAGCAGGCCAACCTCCCGGAGCACGCTCGCAAGCAGGCTGACCGTGAGCTCGGTCGCCTCGAGCGCCTGCCCCCTGCGGCCGCGGAGTACGGCGTCATCCGCACCTACCTCGAGTGGCTCGTGGAGCTTCCATGGAGCGTCCGGACCGAGGACAACCTGGACCTTTCTCACGCGCGAGAGGTCCTGGACGCCGACCACTACGACCTCGAGCGCGTCAAGGACCGGATCCTGGAGTACCTGGCCGTCCGCAAGCTGAACCCGGATTCCCCCGGGCCGATCCTGTGCTTCGTCGGGCCGCCGGGAGTGGGGAAGACCAGCCTCGGCCGCTCGATCGCCAAGGCGCTCGGCCGCGAGTTCGAGCGGATCTCGGTCGGCGGCGTCAGAGACGAGTCGGAGATTCGCGGCCACCGCCGCACCTACATCGGCGCGATGCCCGGCACGATCATCCGCGCGCTGCGCGACGCGGCGACGCGCAATCCCGTGTTCATGATCGATGAGATCGACAAGATGGGCACCGACTTCCGCGGCGACCCAGCGAGCGCGATGCTCGAGGTCTTGGATCCGGCGCAGAACGACTCGTTCCGCGACCACTACCTGGATCTCGAGTTCGACCTCTCCGACGTGCTGTTCATCGCGACGGCGAACACGCTCGACACGGTTCCGCCGGCGCTCCAGGACCGCATGGAGGTCATCCAGCTCGCCGGCTACACCGCGGACGAGAAGCTCCACATCGCCAAGCGCTACCTCGTTCCGCGCCAGATCTCCCAGAACGGGCTGTCGCGCAGCCAGATCTCGTTCTCCGACGCGGCGCTCAGGGCGATCATCGACGAGTACACGCGCGAGGC
>DATFON010000074.1:0-37654 GCA_035265465.1 Solirubrobacterales bacterium
TGGTACAGCGGGCCGTCGCCGCCCTCGGGTGGCGTCAGACGGCCGCCCTTCGCCGTGATCGCGCCGCACTGGACGCAGTTGGACGGCGTGATGTTCAGGTCGACCTCCGCCGCGCCGTTCTCAAGCTGGTCGTCCGGGATCTCGTAGACCTGGGCAGGGCACATCGAGACCCAGGTCTGGGCAACCTCGCGCGGCACGCGGCGCTGGACCTTGATGTGGTTGGGGGCGTCGTCGCGCGTGGCGTTGCCCGACGCGAAGACCGATGAGAGCTTGTCGAACGTGTACTTGTTGTCCGGCTTCGGGTACTGCTTCGCCGCGCCGTCGATCTCCATCTTCTCCTCGGCATCGGGATGCTGGTGCCAGCGGCCTCCGGGGAAGGCACCCTTGGTGATGGTCATCGCGCTTGCGAGCGCGCCGCCCACGAAGAACCCGCGCGAGAACGGCTGGCGCATGTTGCGCGAGCGGTAGAGATCCTCGCCGATCGTGCTGCTGCGGACCCGCTCGTCGTAGGCGTCGAAGTTGACCGAGTCCCGCTTGAGGGCGTCGATGATCGCCTCGGCCGCGTACATGCCCGCGTGCATCGCGTAGTGGATCCCCTTGAGCTCGGGGACGTTGACCATCCCGGCCCCATCGCCCGCGATCGCCAGTCCCGGCACGGTCAGCGTGCGGGGGAGCGCCCAGAAGCCCCCGGAGGGGATCGTCTTCGCGCCCCAGCCCACGCGCTTGCCGCCCTCGAGGATCTTGCGGACGAAGGGGTGGGTCTTGAGCTCCTGGAGCGCGTCGTGGACGGAGAGCGTCGCGTCGGTGTAGTCGAGGCCCACCACGAGCCCGATGCACACCTTGTCCTCGCCCATGGGATAGATGAAGCTGCCGCCGAACTCATTCCATTTGGGCGCCTTGCGTAGCGGCCAGCCCATCGTGTGGATCACGCGATCGAGTGGCTTTTCGACCTCCCAGACCTCCTTGACCCCGAGCTCCCAGCGCTGGGGAAGCAGGCCCTGGAGCTCGAAGTAGTCGATCGCGGCGCCCGTCAGGTGGCCCTGCGTGCCCTCGGCGAGGACCGTCGCCTTGGCGACCACGTCCGAGCCCGGTTCGAAGTTGGAGAGCTCCTCGCCGTCGCGGCCCCGTCCCTTGTCGCCGGAGCGCACCCCTTTGACGATCCGGTCCTCGACGAGCAGCTTGTCGGCCGCGGTCTCGGTCAGCAGATACGCGCCGGCCTCCTCCGCCTTCTCGCCCAGGAACCGGCCCAGCTTCGCGATCGACGTGACGTAGTTGCCGTGATTGCGGAAGTTGGGCGGCATCGGTTTCAGCGGCAATGCCTGCCGCTTCGTGAGCAGGTACACGGCGTCCTTCGTGACCTCCTGGTAGACCGGCCACTCCGACGGGTCCAGATCCGGGAACAGCTCCCGCATCGCCGACGGGCGCATGTTCGCGCCGGACAGCAGGTGCGCCCCCGTGACCTTGCCCTTCTCGATCACGGCCACCGGGACCTCGCCGAGCTTCTCGGCGAGCTCCGGCTCGGACTCCAGCAGCTGCATCGTCTTGATCGCGCACGCCAGGCCCGCCGGGCCGCCGCCCACAATCGCGACGCCGACCTCGATCCTGTCCTCCTCGGGATCGGTCGGATCGGTCACGTAGTTCGCCGCCGGATCGACCGGCGGCGGGAACTCTGCCGGAGCGACAGACATCAGATCTAGCCGCCCTTCTTCGCCTTCACGGCCTCGGTGAGCTTCGGCAGGATCTTGTGGAGATCGCCGACGACCCCGAGGTCGGAGAACTCGAAGATCGGCGCGTTCGGATCCTTGTTGATCGCGAGGATGCTCTCGGAGCTCTGCATCCCGACCTTGTGCTGGATGGCGCCCGAGATCCCCGCGGCCAGGTACAGCTTCGGCGCGACCGTCTTGCCGGTCTGGCCGATCTGAGCCGCGTATGGGTACCACCCGGCGTCGACCACCGCGCGGGTGGCCGCGACCGCACCGCCGAGCGCGTCGGCGAGCTCCTCGGCGAGCTTGAAGTTGTCGGCCTCGCCGAGACCGCGGCCGCCGCCAACGAGGATCTCGGCATCCTCGATGTTGACGTCGGCGCCGCGCTGCTCGCCGCGGGTGACCATTCTCGCCTTGGTGGACCACTCGGAGAGCTCGACCTCGACGTCGACGACCTCCGCGGACCCGCCGTCGCCCTCGTTCACGTCGAAGGCGTTCAGCCGGCCGATGATGATCCCGGGCTCGCCGACGTACCCCACGTCGGCGATCGCGGAGTCCTGGAGTACCGGGCGCTCGGCGACGAGCTTGCCGTCGGCGACCTTCACCTCGGTGACCTCCATCGTCACCCCGGCGTTCAGGCGGGCGGTGAGCCCGGCGCCGATCTCGAATCCGAGCAAGCCCCCGCCGAACAGCGCGTAGGAGAAGCCCTCATCCGAGATGACCTTCGCCATCACGTCGACGATCGGCTGGGCGAGTCCCTCCGGGGCCTCCTTGGCGCGAAAGACCCGCTTTGCGCCAAAGGCGCCGAGCCCGGCGCAGGCGTCGTCGGACACGTCGCCCACGACGACCGCCGCCGCCTCGGAGCCGAGCTCGCTGGCCAGCTTGGCGGCCTCGGAGATCGCGCCCTGGGAGTTCTTGTTGAAGTTGCCCTCGTCGTCGTGGAGGGCGTAGACCAGAATGCCTCCAGCCATTTAGATCAGCTTCCTTTCGTCGAGCCAGGCGACGATCTTCTCGACCGTCTCGTTCGTGTCCTCGTCCTCGATGATCTCCCCGGCCTGCTTCTCGGGCGGGGGGTTGATCTCCAGGACCTGGGTCTTGGAGCCGGCCTCACCTACCTGATCGGCCTCGATTCCGACGTCGCCGGTCGCGTGCGTTTCGAGCGGCTTCTTCTTCGCCCCCATGATCGCCTTGAGGCTTGGGTAGCGAGGCTCGTTGATCGCGTCGCCGACGGAGATGACGGCGGGAAGGTCGACCTCGACCGTGTCGTAGCCGTACTCGGCCTGGCGCTCACAGGTGAGCTTGCCGTCGCCGACCTCGATCTTGATCACCTGCGTCAGCGAGGGCATCTTCAGATGGTCGGCGACGACCGCGCCGATCGTGTAGCACTCGCCGTCATCCGACTGCTGGCCCAGCAGCACCAGGTCGGGCTGCTCGGACTCGAGCGTCTTCGCCAGCGCGTAGCCCGTCGCGCAGACGTCGGATCCGGCGAGGGCCTCGTCGGTCAGATGGACGGATCGGTCGGCGCCGAGCGCGACCGCCTTGTGGAGCGCGCGCACCGCGGACTCAGGTCCCATCGTCACCGCGACGATCTCGTCGACGTCAGCTTTACCGCCCTCGCGGATCTGCATCGCGGCCTCGATGCCGTGGGTGTCGAATGGGTTGAGGTTCTTCTCACCCGAGCGGTCGAGCCGCTTCGTGTTCGGGTCGATGCGCTTCTGAACGGCGGCATCGGGAACCTCTTTGACCAGGCAACAGATCTTCAAGTGGTCCCTCCTTCAAGGGGAATGGCGCGCGGCATATTAGCGGCTGAGCATCGTCTGACTGACCAGTCAATCAGTTGCTTCCCCCTTCACGGGAGACGAAACCAGGGGCTACGGAGGGGGACCTCAGGACGCCTTTGCGGCGAGCGTCCGGCGCTCGTCGATGGCGTTGCGGATGAAGTCGACGATCTCGTCGGTCGAGGCGCCCGGCGTGAACACCTCGGCGATGCCCAGCTTCTTCAGCTCCGGGGCATCGTCCGCCGGGATCGTGCCTCCGACCGTCACCACGACATCGTCAACGCCCTGCTCGCGAAGGAGCTCGACGACCTTTGGAACGAGGGTCATGTGGGCGCCGGAGAGAATCGACAACCCGACCGCGTCGGCGTCCTCCTGAATCACGGTGGCCGCGATCTGCTCGGGCGTCTGGTGCAGCCCGGTGTAGATGACCTCCATCCCGGCGTCGCGCAGCGCTCGCGCGATGATCTTCGCCCCGCGGTCGTGCCCGTCGAGGCCCGGCTTCGCCACTACGACGCGGATCTTGCGGCCGGATGTGGCTTCGCTCTGCCCGGAACCTTCCACGCGGGCAGCTTAGTGGCCGGAAACCGGCGGGGGCCCGGCTATCCGCGATTCAGGGAAGCGTCCAGTAGGCCAGGAGCGACGTGATGACGATGATCGCGGTGATCACCGCAAGCAGCCCCAGCAGCGCGACGACATAGGTCTTCACGCCCCGTCCGGTGTCATCGAGTTGGTGAACCTCGTCCTCGCGGACGACCACTTCCCCCTCGCCGCCGTCGTCGGCGAGGAACTGCTTCGCGGCCTCGACGGCGCTGTCCTTGGTGGGGGTGTTGGTGAGCGCCTGCGGATCATCCTCGCGCACGACGTCCCAACCGTCCACCTCGTCTCGAACGACAAGCACATTCGGCATGTCGTGCCGATACCCGGTGGACGAGATCAGAAAACCGGCTGCTCGGTGTAGCGGCCGAAGACCTCCTGCAGGGAGGCGACCATCTCACCCTCCGAGGCCCGCGCCCGCGCCGCGTCGATGAAGTGGGGCATCAGATTCTCGCCCTCTCGCGCCGCGGCCTCCTTGAGGTCCGTGAGGGCGCGCTCGACGACGGCCGAGTCGCGGCCGGCGCGCGTGCGCTCCAGCCGATCGCTCTGCTTTCTCTCCATCGCGGGATCCGGACGATGGAGCTCGATTCCCTCCTCGCTGTCCAGCCGGTAGTCGTTCACGCCGACCACGATCCGCCTGCGGGAGTCCACCTCCTGCTGGTAGCGGAACGAGGCATCGGCGATCTCCCGCTGCGGGAAGCCGCGCTTGATCGCCTCGACCATCCCCCCGAGCTCGTCGATCCGCGCGAAGTACTCGTAGGCGGCGCGCTCCATCTCATCCGTAAGCGACTCGACGAAGTACGAGCCACCCATCGGGTCGATGGTGTTGGTCACACCGGTCTCGTGGGCGATCACCTGCTGCGTGCGAAGCGCGACGCGGACGGCCTCCTCAGTGGGCAGGGCGAGCGCCTCGTCGTAGGAGTTCGTGTGGAGCGACTGCGTGCCGCCAAGCACTCCCGCCAGCGCCTCGATCGCGGTTCTCACGATGTTCAGGAGCGGCTGCTGCGCGGTCAGGGAGACGCCCGCAGTCTGCGTGTGGAAGCGCATCCGAAGCGACTCCGGCCGGCGGGCGCCGTATGTGTCGCTCATCTCCCGGGCCCAGATGCGACGCGCGGCGCGGTACTTCGCGATCTCCTCGAAGAAGTCGATGTGGGCGTTGAAGAAGAACGACAGCCGCGGTGCGAAGTCGTCCACGTCCAAGCCGCGCGCGACCGCCTCCTCGACATAGGTGAAGCCGTCCTTCAGCGTGAACGCGAGCTCCTGCTGAGCGGTCGAGCCAGCCTCGCGGATGTGGTAGCCGGAGATCGAGATCGGGTGCCACCGCGGCATCCGCTCGGTGCACCACTCAACCATGTCCCCGACCAGGCGCATCGCCGGCTCGATCGGGAAGCACCACTCCTTCTGGGCGATGTACTCCTTGAGGATGTCGGTCTGAATCGTCCCGCCGAGCGCCTCCGGGGCGATCCCCTGCTCCTCGGCCGCGCAGACGTAGAAGGCAAGCAGAATCGCCGCCGGGGCGTTGATGGTCATCGACGTGGTCACCCGGTCGAGCGGGATCCCCCGGAACAGGTCGATCATGTCGTCGAGCGTGTCGATGGCGACTCCCTCCACGCCCACCTCGCCGAGGCTGCGCCCGTCGCTGGAGTCGAGCCCCATCAGAGTCGGCATGTCGAAGGCCGTCGAGAGGCCGGTCTGGCCGTGATCGAGCAGGTAGCGGAAGCGCTCGTTCGTCTCCTCGGCGGTGCCGAAGCCGGCGAACTGGCGCATCGTCCACAGGCGCCCGCGGTACATGGAGGGATAGACGCCGCGCGTGTACGGATACTCACCGGGAAAGCCGAGATCGGACTCTGTGTCCCAGTTCGCGAGGTCCTCCTCGGTGTAGAGCGGATCGACGGGCTGGCCGGAGATGGTCTCGAAGAGCGCATCTCGCTCCGGCTGGCCGGAATAGACCTCGTCGCGCCACTGGTGGGCGCGCCGCCGTGCCTCGGGCTCGATTGCCATGGCTTCTAGCGCCGAGCCGTACGGCTCGGCGACTGGCTGGTGTCGTTCATAGGTATTCGTAGCGCCGAGCCGTAGGGCTCGGCGACTGGCTGGTGTCGTTCATTGATTGGAAGTCTAAGACGGGTTCGGGCGCCTAGCGGCGAAGTGATGCGCGGTATCCGCGCCGCTCGGGGCGCCGGCGAGCAAGGACGGTACCCGTGCCACCGACCGCAGCAGCGACCAGCGTCGCCCCGGCGATCGCGAGCTGGCGTCCAAGCCGCTCGAAGCGCATCACGCGCCATCCCTCTTGGGCCGCCACCTCCGCCAGCTCAGCGTCCGGGTTGACGGCGACCGGGTTCCCGACCTCCCGCAGCATCGGCAGGTCCGACACGGAGTCCGAATAGGCCCATGAGGCCCGCAGATCGATGTCGTGCTCGGCGGCGAATCCGCGCATCGCGGCCACCTTGCCCTCGGCATAGACGAACGGCTCGACGATGCGCCCGGTCAGCAGGCCGTCGCCGTCCACCTCGTAGCGGGTGCCGATGCCACCCTCCATGCCCAGGACGCGTGCCAGCATCTCCACGAGGTCGTTGCCCGCAGCGCTGACGATGAAGGTCGGCCGATCCGCGTCCTGGTGGGTGCGGACCTCGTCGAGCATCTGTGGATAGATACGTGGCAGCACGCCCGCCAGGAGCCCCGGGGCCAGCCGCGAGATGTCGCGGGCGGGAACGCCGCCCAGGAGCTCCTTGACCTGCGACAGGAGCTGCGACGTGCGCTCGTCGCTCGACCCCCGCAGGCGGAAGCGCACGTGCTCGACCCCCCACCGCATCAGCTGGCGCCGGCCCACCATGCCGCTGCCGTAGGCCGCGCGCGCGAAGTGCATGCCGCTGGAGCCCGCCATCAGCGTGCGATCGAGGTCGAAGAACGCCGCGCCCCGTTGCATGCGCCCGGAGGCTAGCTACCCCCGGGTCGCCTCGCGGCTAGCGGTGGCGTGGCCGAAGGCCGGCGCGGCGCGGAATGAACTCCGGCATGCCGCGCTCGCCGGCCTCGACGTCCAGGATCGCCTGGTGGGCGGGATCGCCGCCGACGAACGCCTGGTTCGCGACGATCAAGCGCGTGCCCTTGAACATGACGCTCGACGGCGCGTCGAATGGAACCGGCGCCCCGTTCTCGCCGCTCGGCGCAGTCTCAGGGAAGCGCTCGACGTCGGAGCCATCGGGACCGATGACCGCGATCTGGTTGCTGCCAACGAGCGCCACGTAGATCCTGCCTGAGCGCGCGACCCAGAACCCGTCGGGACCCTCGACCGGCTGGCTCTGCCAGATCCGGTGGAGCTCTCCCGGCCGGTGATGACTACGGATGGAGACCTCGTAGAGCTTTCCGGTCGTCGGGTTCCCGTCGGCGCCTCCGGCCGAGCTCTGCTGCATCACGAGCAGGGCGCGATGGTTCGGCTCCAGGACGATTCCCGTAGTGCCGAACTCGCTTCCGTCGAGCTTGGGATCGGCGAGCCACACCTTCGCCTTGCCGCCCCCGGGGGGAACGCGCCAGATGACCGCCTGCAGATAATCCGTGACGTAAAGGGCTCCGCAGCGCCCCCATGCCGCATAGTTCGGAACGGGCGGCTCGTCGCCGATCGTCGGCGAGCAGTCGGGACCGGTGCTTCCCAGCCCGCAGGGCGGGAGGTCGGGAAAGGTGGCGTAGGTGCGAAACCGGTTCCGTCGCGTGTTGAGCAGCAGGACGCGCGCGGGAGCGCGATCGAGCAGCACCAGGCGACCGCGGGCGTCGCTGGTCGCAACCTGGACGCCCTGGCCGCCGGAGAGATCCTGGCCGGGGACGGTCCAGCCCCGCAGGAGCGCGCCCTTGCCGGTGTACTCCCGCACGCGGGAGGGCTGGTTGCCGCCAAGCGGGTTCGCGTAGGTCCCCTCGTAGATCCTGTCGTTCGGGGCGACGTAGGCGCGCGCTGGAAATCCCGGCTTGCCGACCAGGGCAAGGACTCGTGTGTCCCAGCGCGCCCGGTCCTTGGCGGCCTGCGCCGGCAGCACCATGCAGGCGAGCAGGGTGGCGAGCGCGCCACACATTGCGGCGGTTCGAACCCAGCCGCACCCGCTCCCGGCGGGCGCCGGGGGCTGGTTTCCTCACCCGCTCGCCCTCCAGGCTCGCTGGCCTCACAACCTGTCCAGGATCTCCTTGGCGGCGCGCTCGCCGGAGCGCACCGCCCCGTCCATGTAGCCGTTCCAGAACGTCGAAGTCTCGGTGCCGGCCCAATGGATGCGCCTGAACGGCCGTCGCAGCGCCGGGCCGTAGGCCACCAGAACACCGGGCCCGGGAACCGCCACCGGGCATCCCCGTGTCCACTGATCCTTGGTCCAGTTCGTCTCGAAGTACTCACGCGGCCTCGCGGCCTTCGGGCCGAAATAGGCCTTGAAGTTGTTGAGGACGGCAGCGCGACGATCCGACTTGGAAAGCCGCATGAACTTGCGCGCCTCGTCGCCGCCGACGAACCCGAACACGACCCCGGGCTTGCCGTCGGGCGGTGAGTCGTCGAAGGTGGCGTTCACCGGCCCATTGAGCGAGAGCGCCGTGCCCGTCAGCCCCGCCTCACGCCAGAACGGCCTGTCGTAGACCGCCGCCACCTTCATCAGCGTGCCCTGCGGCATGCGCTGGAGAAGCTGGTCGTGGGTCGGCGGCAGATCGGGCGCGTAGTCGATGCGCCCGGCGAGCGTGGGCGGGATCGCGACGATCGCGCGCTTTGCCCGGGCGTCGAGGCGATGCGAATGGACCGTGACGCGGCCGTCGCGCTGGACGATCCGCCTGACCGGCGAGTCCAGGACGACGTGGTCGCCGAGGCGCTTGGCCATCTTCTGGGTGATGAGCTGTGGTCCGCCGTGGAAGCGCCACATCTGGGCCCCGTTGCGGGTGCTGAAGTTACGCTTCGAACGTGCCCGGGTGGGTCTCGTTGCCGGAGGCCGCGATGTAGAACAGCGTGAAGAGCAGGGACACCTCGCGGGGCTCGGCCCCGAAGATCGGCCGCGACGCGACCGCCACCAGGCGACGGAAGCTCTCGTTGGCGCCATAGCTCGAATGGGTCTGAGCCCAGGACTCGAGCGTCTGGCCGTCCCACTGACCGGCACGCCCGGCCTCCCAGGGCGCATCAATCGGAACCTGGGTCGAGAGCTGATCCAGCCTGGTCACCACGGCTGCGGCGTCGGGGGCGATCGTCGGATCCGGCGGCACGATGCCGGTGGCCGTCTTGTCGCTGTACGTGAGCCGAATCCCGTCGCGGTAATAGACGTTGTTGCCCTCGTTGTAGGTAGGGAACTTCGGCACGTGGAATCGCTTCGCGAGCGCCAGGATGTGATTCTGGGTGGGCCCGACGAACGTCGCACCCGCCTCCGATACCTCTCCCCCGCCGAGGTGATGGTTGTGGGCGCGCCCACCAACACGGTTTCGGGCCTCCAACACGATCACCGACTTGCCGTGACGCTGGAGCTCGATCGCCGCCGTCAGGCCCGCGAACCCGGCGCCCACGATCGCCACGTCGACCTTCGCGCGTCCGCCACGCCGCGAATCGGCGAGGACCCCGGGCGCGCCGGCAAGCGCGGCACCGGCCGCACCGGCGGCGGCGGATCCAACGAGCTTGCGCCTGGTGAGCTTCGATGCCTCGGCCAAGGAGCGGGCAATTCTCCCAACGGCGGGCACCCAGGGCAAACGACAACCGGCGTCGTATGCGGCGCTCACTCCCGGCGGTCCCAGGGATCGAGTGAGTGATTGGGGACCTATACGGTCCCGAATCGTTCACTCGATTGTCAGCGTGTGGCGGGACTGCCCTACCCAGCCTCAACCGGCTGCGACCCGAGCGGCCGCCCGGGCGGGATCCGTTACGCCCCGTTCACCTCGATGAGGATCGCGTCGCCCTGGCCGCCGCCGGAGCAGATGGCGGCGCAGCCCAGGCCGCCGCCGCGCCGCCGCAGCTCGTGGACGAGGGCGCCCACGATCCGGGCGCCCGAGGCGCCGATGGGATGGCCCAATGCGATCGCGCCGCCGTTGACGTTGACCTTGTCCTCGTCGATGCTGAGCATGCGCACCGAGTTGATGGCCACCGAGGCGAACGCCTCGTTGATCTCCCACAGGTCGACGTCCTCGGGGGTCTTGCCGATCTTGTCGAGAGCCTGCGTTGCGGCCTTGGCAGGCGTGCGCGCAAGGTAGGCGAAGTTGTCGGCGACGGTGCCGTAGGACAGGACGCGGGCGATGGGCATGCGGCCCTCGCGCTCAGCCCACTCCTCGGAGGCGACGACTACTGCGCCCGCTCCGTCGTTGACGCCGGGTGAATTGCCCGCTGTGTGGGTCGCGTCGTCTCCGCCGACCGGTCGGAGCTTCGCGAGGACCTCCACGGTCGTGTCCGGACGGATCCCCTCGTCGGCCGCGACCTCGACCTCGTCCTTCTTTCGCTTCACGCTCACGCTCACGATCTCCTCCGCCAGGAGGCCGTCGTCGGTGGCCTTCGCGGCGAACTGGTGGGACCGAACGGCGAACCGGTCCATGTCCGCGCGGGTGATCTCGAGCTCGTTGGAGACCTCGGAGGCCTCGTTGATCATCTGCTTCTCGGTGAAGGGGTTGGTCAGCCCATCGTGGGTCATGGAGTCGATCGCCTGCACATCCCCCATGCGGAACCCGAACCGCGCGCCGGGGAGCAGGTATGGCGCCTGGCTCATGGACTCCATTCCCCCGGTCACCGCGATGTCGACATCACCGGCCCGGATCGCCTGATCGGCGAGGCCGATCGAGCGCATCCCGGACGCGCAGACCTTGTTGATCGTCTCCGATGGGACCTCGCGCGGGATTCCGGCCTTGATCTGCGCCTGGCGTGACGGGATCTGCCCCTGTCCGGCCTGCAGGACCTGGCCGTAGATCACCGTCTCGACCTGCTCCGGCTCCACCTGGGAGCGCTCCAGGGCTGACTCGATCGCCTTGCCGCCGAGATCGGTTGCGTCGAGCGAGGAGAGGCCTCCTCCCATCTTTCCGAACGGGGTGCGGGCAGTGCCGAGGATCACGGTCTGGGACATCTGAGCCTTTCGTGGACGGGCGGCCGGCCGCTGGGCCGCGGGCTTGACCTTTGCGATGGATGCTAGTGACCATCGCTCACTAGACTCGCCGCCCGTGCAGGTCGAGGTCACCGGACAGTCGCTTGACGGCGTCGACGCCGATCTTCACGTCATCGGCTTGGCTCAGGAGGAGGAGCTCGATCCGGCCTACCGCGAGCTTCCGGGTGCCGAGGACGTGCGCGGTGGCTTCCGCAAGCACGCGCTCCTGCGACCGGATGCGGATCGCCGGCTGCTGGTGGTCGGCCTCGGCAAGCGCGAGGAGGTCGATCCCGAGCGCCTGCGGATCGTCTCGGCGCTCGCGGTCACCCAGGCGGGGCTGTACGACGCCACGACGGTCGCATGGGCCCTGCCCGATGCCGGAGCCACCACCGCCACGCCAACCGCGTTGGCGGCCGGGCTCGTGGAGGGGACGATTCTCGCCTCGTTTCGCTTCGACCGCTTCAAGTCGCGCGATCCGGACGACCCGCCGCCGGCCCGGCTCGAGCGCCTGCTGATCTCCGCCCCCGGCGAGGCCGACCTCGCTGACTCGGTCGCGATGGCGCGGGTGTCCGCCGAGGCCGCGAACCGGGCGCGCGAGCTGCAGGCCCTGCCGGCGAACGTCGTCACCCCCAGCTACCTGGCCTCGCGGGCCCGCGAGATCGCCGACGCCCATGAGTCGGTGGACGTCGAGGTCCTGGGCCGCGCCGAGATCTCCGAGCGCGGCATGGGCGGGCTGGCGGCGGTCGCCATGGGGAGCGCTCAGGAGCCGCAGCTCATCTCGCTGCGCTACGCGGGCGGGAAGTCGGACGGGGAGAAGCTGGGGCTCGTGGGCAAGGCCGTGACATTCGATACCGGCGGCATCTCCATCAAGCCCTCCGCGCGGATGGAGGAGATGAAGATGGACATGTCGGGTGGGGCCGCCGTGCTGGAGACGGTGGCCGCCATCGCCGAGCTCCAGCTTCCGGTGAACGTTGTCGCCTGCGTTCCGTCGACCGAGAACATGCCGAGCGGCACCGCCACGCGGCCGGGCGACATCATCACGCAACTCAACGGCAAGACGGTGGAGGTCAACAACACCGATGCCGAGGGACGCCTGATCCTGGCCGACGCCCTGACCCATTGCGTCCGTGAGCTCAGGGCAGACCGCGTGGTGGACATCGCGACGCTCACGGGCGGCGTCGTGATCGCGCTCGGCTCCACGTACGCGGGGTTGCTTGCGAACGACGACGAGTGGGCCGACCGGGTTCTCGCCGCGGGCCAACGGACCGGCGAGCTGGCCTGGCGGCTGCCCCTACATCCCGAGTACAAGGACCTAACCCGCGGCAAGGACGCGGATCTCACGAACAGCTCCTCCAAGCGCAAAGCGTCGACGATCTACGCGGCGGAGTTCCTGGAGGAGTTCGTGGACGACGTCCCGTGGGCGCATCTGGACATCGCGGGGACGGCCTGGGACGTGGGCCGCGCCTATGTCGGCAGCGGGCCGACCGGATTTGGCGTGCGCCTGCTGGTCACGCTCCTGGCCGAGAGCGCGGCCTGACGTGGACTTCGACCTCAGCGACGAGCAGCGCCTCCTGCGTGACACGGTGCGCGAGTTCGCGCGCCAGGAGGTCGCGCCGGTGGCCGAGGAGCTCGACCGGACCAAGGCGTTTCCGTACGAGATCGTCCGGAAGATGGGAGAGCTCGGCCTGATGGGGATCCCGTTCGCGGAGGAGTACGGCGGCGGCGGAGCCGACACGCTCGCCTACGCGCTGGCGGTCGAGGAGCTCGCGCGCGTCGACTCGTCGGTCGGCATCACGATGGCCGCGCACACCTCGCTCGGCACGATGCCGATCCACCTCTGGGGCACGGACGAGCAGAAGGCCGAGTGGCTTCCCGAGCTGGCGAGCGGCCGGAAGCTCGCGGCCTTCGGACTGACCGAGCCCGAGGCCGGCTCCGACGCCGGCGCCACCCGCACGCGCGCCCGCGCCGACGACGGCGAATGGGTCATCGATGGCACCAAGCAGTTCATCACCAACGCCGGCACGGACATCTCGGGCTGCGTGACGATCACCGCGCGCACCGGGGGCGACGGAGAGGGGATCTCGAACATCATCGTCCCCAACGGAACGCCCGGGTACGAGCAGGGCGAGCCGTACCGGAAGATGGGCTGGAACGCCTCGGACACTCGCCCGCTCATGTTCGACGGCTGCCGGGTCCCGGAGTCGAACTTGCTCGGACGGCCGGGCGAGGGCTTCAAGCAGTTCCTGCACATCCTCGACGGGGGGCGGATCGGCGTCGCCGCGATGGGCGTCGGGCTCGCGCAGGGCGCGCTGGACGAGGCGATCTCGTACGCGAAGGAGCGGCGGGCCTTCGGGCAGCCGATCTCCAGGTTTCAGGCGATTCAGATGAAGATCGCCGACATCTCCGCGGAGCTCGAGGCCGCTCGTCTCCTGACCTACAAGGCCGCGATTCTCGAGGATCGCGGGGAGTCGTTCACGCTCGCGGCCGCACAGGCGAAGCTGAAGACGGGACGGCTCGCGGTGCGGGCGACCGAGGAGGCCGTCCAGATCCACGGCGGCTACGGCTACATCGAGGAATACCCGGTTTGCCGCTTCTACAGGGACGCCAAGATCCTCACCATCGGCGAGGGAACCGACGAGGTGCAGCAGATGGTGATCGCGCGTCTGTTGGGTTGCTGACTCGCGAATTGCCCAATTTGGGGCTTTGACTTTCGGGGATTGTCACGGACGCCACGATTCCGGCCGGGGGGCGGCATAGAGTCGCAGCGTCGTCGGAACCTTCGAGCTGGGGGGATCCAGTGGACAGAAAGCAGAACGGACGTAAGCGTGAACCGTCCCGACTCGCCCTGCAGCTGGCCGAGGCCTTCGCGCCGTGTGCGGAGTGGTCCCAGGTCCGCGTGCAGCGCGGAGCGGGTGGCCGCCGCACTCGCGTGATCGTCGCCGCGGACGGCGCGGGCGCTGCGGCCGGCGCGCCGGCGCCATTCGACTGGTCAACGGGAACGCTCTAGCAATCCAAGATCAGGTCGCCGGGCTGGCGGTGATCACCTCGAAGCCGCGAGCGTTGAGCTCGGCGGCGCGTCCGGTGTCTCCCGTCACCCCGAAGTGCTTCAGGAGCTCGAGCTCGGTCTCGCGACTGAGGGGTGCCTTGGTGTTAACGCGGGGCGCACCCTTGACGGTCTCGCGCGAGTACGGAATCCAAACCTTGCCCGCGGCGTGCACCGCCTCACGAGCCGGGCTCAGGGCATGCTGGCCGAACCGGCCCAGCCTCACTACGAGCCATTCCGGTCTGCCGGTTTCCTCGTCGACGAAGAAGCCGTCGATCCGGGCCACGCTCGAGCCGCCGAGCACGTCCAGTCGCCCGCCGACCCAGTCCCGCACTTCGGATGCCTCAGGGCCTACGGTCGAAGCGGCCGTGGGTGGAGCGGGATTGGGCTCGTCAGCCATCGTCGATCGTTTCTAGCAACTTCCGGGCCGCGCTCGCGGGATCGGTTTCACGGCGCGTGACGCTCTCCAGGAGATCCTCCCAGCCCGGATCGCTGGCCGCACGCTCCTCGAGCCGCCGGCGAAGCCGTGCCGCAGCGATGCCGAGCACCTCCGCTCGCAGGTTGCGGGCGCGACGCTCGGCAAGTGACCCGCTCTCGATGATGTGATCGCGGTGAGCATCGATCTGGCGAAGGAGCTGGGTGATCCCCTCCGCCTTCGCCGCCTCGGTCTTGATCACCGGGACCTTCCAGGCCCCCTGGGGACCCAGGCCGAGAGCCGAGCGGACCTCCCGCACCATCGTGTCGGCAAGGGGATGATCGGATTTGTTCACGACGATGACGTCCGGGATCTCCATGACCCCCGCCTTGAGGGCCTGGATCGAGTCCCCCGAGCCCGGCATGAGGGCGAGCACGATCGTGTCGGCGTGGTCAACGATGTCGATCTCCCCCTGCCCCACGCCAACCGTCTCCAGCAGGACGTCGTCCTTGCCGGAGGCGTCCATCAGCAGGGCGGCCTGCAGCGCGGCCTCGGCGAGGCCGCCCAGCGAGCCCCTCGTCGCCATCGAGCGGATGAAGACCTCGGGGTCGAGAAAATGATCCGCGAGCCGGATCCGGTCTCCCAGCATCGCCCCCTGGGTGAACGGGCTGGACGGATCGATCGACAGGACCCCCACCCCCCGACCGGCCTGTCGCAACTCGGCGGTCAAGGCCCCGATGAGAGTGCTCTTCCCCACGCCGGGCGGCCCGGTCACGCCCACGACACGCGCCTTGCCGGTGCGTGGGAAGAGCTCGGCGACGAGCCGATCGCCCTCCGGGTCGCGGTTCTCGACCAGGCTGATCGCACGCGCCAGCGCCCGCTTGTCGCCGGCCAGTACGCGGTCGGCGAGCGGAGCGTCGGCGGATTGCGCGGCCTCCGGCATGCGGAGCGGAGTGTACGTCTCGCGTGGCTGGCTTCTCGGCGGGCCGCCGCACTAGAGTCCGACCGCTGTGCTCCGCCTGCTCAGCTTCCTGGCCCGCAACCGGATGCTCACGCCGAAGTACGGGCGCCTTGCCGTTCGGTACGCCTGGCGCCGGCTGCTGACGCCGGCGGGATGGCGATGGGAGACCGACGGGTTGCTGTTCTTCGGCAAGCGACTGGAGATCCAGATCGGGCGCAAGGGAACGATCCGATTCGGCCGGTTCGTATGGCTGGGGGACGGGACCAAGATCCGCTGCCACGAGGGCGAGGTGGTGATCGGCCAGAACACGGTGATCGGCCAGGAGTGCACGGTCTCCGCCTACCAGCACGTGCGCATCGGCGAGCAATGCGTGATCGCGGACCGGGCGATGTTCATCGACTTCGACCACGGTGCCGTCGAGGTGGAGCGGCCGATCCGCGTGCAGGGCATCTACAAGCGCGACGTCGACGTTGGCTCGAACGTCTGGATCGGCTACGGCGCCTGCATCCTCCGCGGCGTGCGGGTCGGCGACAACGCCGTCATCGGCACCAACTCGGTCGTCACCCGCGACGTGCCGGCGAACGCCGTCGTCGGTGGGGTTCCCGCGCGGATCATCCGCATGCGCGACGCGCCAAAGTCATTGCGGTGGCCGGACCCCGTCGAGCCCGGGCCCGAGGGCGCGCCGGCTCCTCCCGAGAGCGACGCCGAGTAGCGTCAGACCCGCTCGCGCGTGAGGTCCGCGTAGTGCGAGGCGGTCCGCTCCGCGACGTCGAGCCAGTCGAAGCGGCGCACGTGCTCGTATGCCTCGGCGACCAGCCGGCGGCCTAGCTCGTCGTCCGACAGAACGCGGGCGACCACGTCGACTAGGGCCTCGGGATCGCGGGCGCGGAAGCGAAGTCCCGCCTCCTCGTGGGGCACGACCTCCCGCAGGCCACCGGTGTCGGCGACGATGCATGGGCATCCCGACGCCATGGCCTCCAGGGCGACCAGGCCGAACGGCTCGTAGATCGACGGCACTACGCAGACATCGGCGATCGGGTAGAGCGAATGCAGGACGTCGTCGCCGATCCAACCGAGGAACGTGCCGTGCTCCATCAGCCCGAGCTGGTCCGCCTGGCGCCGTAGCTCCTCCTCGTGGGTCCCCGACCCGGCGACCAGGAATCGGGTGCGGGGCAGGCGCTCGATCAGCGCCGGCATCGCTTCCAGTGCGAGCTGGAAGCCCTTCTCGTACACCAGGCGGCCGATCAGGAGCACGAGCTTCTCGTCCGGCGCCGCGAACTCGAGCCGCAGGCGCTCCAGCTCCGAAGCCGCCTGGGGTCGCAGATCGCCGGGGTCGATGCCGTTCGGGATCACGGCGACCTTCGAGTCGTCGACGCCGAAGATGTCGGCGATCTGCTCGCGCATGTAATAGGAGCAGGCGATCACGCGGTCGGCGCGGTTCGTGATCCACTGCTCGACCCCGTGAATGTGCGACTGGGGGTGCTTGTCCACCCATCCCTGGTGGCGACCGTGCTCGGTCGCGTGGATCGTCGTCACGAGCGGCGACGAGAAGCGGCGAGCGAGGTGATCGCACGCCATGGCGACGAGCCAGTCGTGTCCGTGGACGAGGTCGAAGTCGTAGCGATCTCCGAGCTCCACGCCGGCGGCGAGCATGTCCGCGTTCATCCGCTCCACCCAGGCGACGAACTCGCCGAGGTCCGTCGGGCGCCTCGGCTCCAGGACCCTGTGGATCGACACGCCGCCGACGATCTCCTCCGCGGGGGATTCCTCGCCGCCGCGCGTGAGCACGTGGACGTCCGTGTCGAGCTCGACGAGGGCCTCGGACAGCTTCCGCACGTGGCGGGCGAGGCCGCCCTCGATCAACGGCGGGTACTCCCAGGAGAGGATGAGAACTGAGGTCACGGCTGGAACGATCTGACGGTTGTCAGGGCTCCAGCAGGGGAGCGAGGCTGAGGTCTGGTGCCAGGTTTCGCATGCGGGGATCCGGGGCATCGGCCTCCGCCGCACGACTCGAGACGGGGTGATGCCGGCCGGAGTGTATGGCCTCGAGCAGCGCACGCGCGTGACCTGTCGAGCGCTGGAACGGATAGTCACCCGCCTGCTCGCGCCGGTCGAGAAACGCCCAGTCGCTGGCCTGGAGCGCGAGGAGCTCGCGCGCCGCTCGTTCGGCCGACTCTGGCGAGAGCTCGCCCGCGCCGACGGCATTGACGAGCCGCAGCTCCAGCCTCCGCGCCGCCCAGGCCATGTCCCTCACGGTTGGCGAATCCCAGGTGCGCAGGTCCTTCTCCTCGCCCCAGGTGGACTCTCCGAGAGCGCGGGACTCCGGCTCATGCCTATCGAGGGCCGCCGGCAGCGTAACGAGCCGGATCCCGCGCTCGGGAGCTTCGCGCAGGACGGCCGCCAGCCAGAGTGGCCCCTCCGACCACCAATGACCCAGGAGCTCGGTGTCGACCGCGAACGTGAGCAGGCCGGCGCGTCCGCGCTCGGCGCGAAAGCGAGCGAGCCTGGACGCCACCCGGTCGAGGAATTCCGCGGCATGCTCCCCGGCGCGATCCGCCGCCGCAGCCGGAGCGTAGGCGCCTCCTGAGACCGCCCACAGCCTTGTCCCCTCCATCGAGAGGCGGTGAAACTCCGCGTACGCGCCATCGGAGGGATAGCCGCCCTTTGCCCACACGAGCTCAACCGTCTCCCAGTCGATCGTGAAGCCCACGACGCCATCGCCAGCCCGCGCCGGGGCCAGGGCGGCGAGCGGGCCCTCGTGCCGGCTCTGATCGGTACAGAAGAAACGCAGGTCGCGTTCGGCGAGAAGCGGCTCGATCCCGGCGCGGTAGGCGCATTCCGGCAGCCAGAAGCCTCGCGCCGCGCCGAAGCGTCGCCGATGCGAGCGCAGGGCGGCGTCGATCTGCAGGCGGCGGCCGGCCGTGGTGGCGACGAGCGGCAGCACGGCATGGCTGGCCGCCGTCGGAATGAGGGCGACGTTTCGCTCGCGCGCGGTCTCCCGGAAGGCCGAGATGACATCACCATCGAGCTCCGACAAGCGATCGACCGACCGCCGGTAGCGGGCTGCCTCCGCCTTGGCGGCGGGGCGAAGCTCGTCCTGCGCAGTCTCGCTGTCTCGTTCCGCCGCGCCCAGCCGGTAGCGACGCAGGAACGTCTCCATCCGAGCCGCCACGCCGGGAGCCTCGAGCTGGTCGGCCAGCACCGGCGAGACCGTCATGGTGAGGTCGCGGACGTGATCGAGGACCGGCAGGTAGGACCGCGCAACGGCGTCGAACAGCCACTCCTCGCCGAAGGGGTAGGTCCCGAAGCCCTCGACGTATGGCATGTGCGAATGGAGGACGAGGGCGAGATCGCCAACGGGCTCGCCGCGCTCAGGCACGGCATACCGCCAGGAAGTCGAGCGCCCGGTCGAGGTCGCCTTCGGGGGTCAGGCGAAAGTCGGACGAGGCAATCGCCGGCACGAAGCGCGAATAGAACGGCTTGGTGATGCGAAGCGCCGGGTGGACGCGATCCCACCCCGCGCGGATCGCGAGCTCGTGGAGTCGCAGCTTTCGGGCGTGGAATACGCCGAGGATCTCGACCCGTGAGAAATGCGGGTCCAGAAGGTCCCGGTACTCGGCGAGCGCGTACTCGCGCAGGTGCCAGGGGTTCTCCGACTTCTCGGCTCCGGGCGGCGCCAGGGTGAGCCGGTTCGGGGTCGTGATGTAGGCGAGCGGGGCGGTTCGGGCGAAGCGCTCCAGCAGAGCTCCGGGCTCGTGGATGTGCTCGATGGTCTGCAGGAACACGATCGAGTCGCAGGGGCCGTCGAAGTCCTCGACCAGGCCGCGCTCGAAACGCAGATTCGGGCGCGGGTAGCGCAGGCGGGCGTGCTCGTGAGCATCGGGGTTCGCATCGACGCCGACGACATCGGCGGCCGTCCGGGCGAGGACATCGGCCCCGTATCCCTCGCCGCACGCCAGGTCGGCTACGCGCAGCCCGCGCACGCGCTCGCCGATCCACTCGTACACGGCCAGATGCCGCCGAAACCAGTAGTTCTCCTCCGGCACGTCAGGAAGTGTCCGCTCGCCGGTCAGGGCGAGCGGAGGAACGCCGTGCGGTTGGTTCTGCTGGACGTGGTGCATTAGCGGGCGGGCCGCGAGACAGTCGGCGAGTGGTCGGCGGGACGCTAGCTGCTGCCTGCTGCACGCCGCTCACCGCCGGCTCAATACAGTCCCGCCATGCCCGCGAGGTCCTCGGCGTCGCCCGAGCACATCAAGCACGTCAACGTCCGCTACCACGATGCCGCGGCGTCCGAGTACGACTCGAAGTGGGGAATCGACTTCGGCCCGATCGGGCAGCAACAGGTGCGCGGGAAGCTCGTCAAGGCGCTGGGAGAGTGGCCCGCCGAGCCCTTTGCGGACGCGCTGGAGATCGGCTCGGGAACGGGCTACTTCTCGCTGAACCTCGTTCAGCTCGGCGCGATCGACCACCTCGTCGCGACCGACATCTCGGCGGGGATGCTCTCAACCCTTTCGACGACCGCGAGCCGGCTGGGCCTCGCCGTGGACACCAAGGTCACCGACGCCGAGTGCCTGCCCTTCGACGACGAGAGCTTCGACCTCGTCTTCGGCCACGCCGTGCTGCACCATGTGCCCGATCTGAACGCCGCCCTCTCGGAGTTCCGGCGCGTCCTTCGGCCCGGCGGCGCCCTGGCGTTCTGCGGCGAGCCGTCTCGCTACGGGGACCTCCTGGCTGCGGTCCCCAAACGCGGCGCACAGCTGGCCGCCCCACTATGGCGGCTCGCCCTCGGCGCGTCGGCGCGCAAGCCGGAGAGCGAGGAAGAGCTCGACGGGCACGAGCTCGAGCCCGAGGTGGACGTGCACGCCTTCTCACCAGCCCGCCTGCGGACGCTGCTCGGCGCGGCCGGATTCGATGCCGTGCGGATCTCGGGCGAGGAGCTGCTTGCGAACGTCTACGGATGGACCGTGCGAACGCTCGAGGGCTCGGCCGAGCCGGAGGAAGTGCCGTACCGGTGGCGTGAGCTCGCCTTCCGCGGCTACATCGCGCTGCAGCGCGTGGATACCGAGGTCCTGGAGCCTCGGCTCCCGCCCTCTCTCTTCTACAACCTCGTGCTGTCGGCGCGGAAACTCACTTGAGCCGGACCCAGTACTACTGCGCGACCACGCTCGATGGATTCATCGCTGAGGTGGATGACACGCTCGGATGGCTGACCGGCTACCAGGGGAGCTACGACGGCCCAGGCGCCGAGCCGATGAAGGGCACGTACGACAGCTTCTACGAGAGGGTCGGGGCGCTGGTGAGCGGCTCGGCGACGTATGAGTTCGTCCTCCGCGAGGTGGCGGACTGGCCCTACAGGGACAAGCCCTGCTGGGTCCTGACGTCGCGCGATCTGCCGAGGCCGGAAGGGGAAGGGGTCGACGTCAGGTTTGCCCGAGGGCCCGTGCGAGATCTCTACCGGGAGATGGTCGACGCAGCGGGCGAGCGCAATCTGTGGGTGGTGGGCGGCGGGAACGTCGCGTCGCAGTTCGCCGATGAGGGGCTGCTGGACGAGGTGATCGCCACCGTGGTGCCGGTCGTGCTCGGCATGGGCAAGCCGCTCTTCGACCGCCGGTTGCCGGGCGGCCCCATGCGACTGACTGGGACGCGGGCCTTCGACAGCGGGATGGTCGAGCTGCGCTACGAGATCGATCGAGACTGACCGCGCACCTAGCCGAACGTGAATGCGTAGCCCTCGATACCCGCCTCGGGGCGCAGCGTCAGCACGTGTCGCTCGGAGTGCGGCAGATCGACGAGGCGGTAGAGCCGCTGGTTGGAGATCGTTGCAACCCCGCGGTGAACATCCGGCCCTGCGAGTGAGTCCGGGATCGGCTTGCCGTCGAGCAGTACCTGCATCCTGCGCGGCTTGCCGGGCGAGCCGAGCACCAGGAACACCCGGCGACCGGAGAAGTTGAGCTCGAGGCTCGCTCCTGGCCCGGCGGTCGCCGACTCCGGCTTGATCGTCCAGTTCCCGCCATAGGCGAGCTGGTCCTCAGCCAGTGAGTCCGCAGGGATGTCCTCGAATTGCTGGCCGCCGGGGAGGATCGGGCCGTTGGCGAAGCGGGCGGCCCGATCGGCGCCCAGGTAGCTCTCCGGCGTCGAATGCGGATTCGGGCGCTGTACATGGGCGTGCGCGGGACCGCCGAGCTTGCGATCCCCGGCCTCCGCGAGCAGCCCGCGGATCGCATCCTCGGTCTCCGAGTAGGAGCCCTCGCCGAAGTGGACCAGCCGCACCCTGCCGGAGGCGTCGATCAGGTACTTGGCCGGCCAGTACTGGTTGTGGTACGCGTTCCAGGTCTCGGACTCGTTGTCCTGCACGACGGGATAGGTCACGCCGAAGTCGTCGATCGCGCGCTGGACGTTCGCCGCGTCGCGCTCGAACGGAAACTCGGGCGTGTGGACTCCCACGACCGTGAAACCGTCGCGGTGGTACTTGCGGTACCAGGCCTCGACGTATGGGAGCGTGCGGATGCAGTTGATGCAGGTGTAGGTCCAGAAGTCCACGAGCACGACCTCACCTCGGAGCCCGCCGATGCTGAGCGGCTGGTCGCCGGGCGTGTTGAACCATTCCTGGGTCCCGATGAAGTTCGGAGCGTTGAAGTAGACGGGGAGCCGCTTGCCGGCTGCCGCCTCGCTGGCGCCCACCTCGTGGGAGGCCGGACCCCCGCCACGCAGCGCGGCGATGTCATTGGAGACGCTGGAGCTCCCCTCGATCCCGCTGGTCGGATTGACCAGCGCCGAGGGCAGGTCATCGGCGATGGCGCTCTGGAAGCGGACGTCGAGATTGGCGATCATCAGCGCGGCCACCACGATCATCACCCCGCCCATCGCCACCTGGATGCGCGCCCGCACGGAGCGGAGGCGGTCCGTGATGCGGCGCCCGCCCAGCATGAGGACATACAGCACGGTTGAGGAGCCCACTGAGTAGGCGAATGCGACCGCCAATCTGCCCACGGTGAAGTCCTGCGCGGCGGAGACCGTGATGACACCGGCCAGGATCGGTCCGGCGCACGGCGCGTACACGAGGCCGAGGCTTGCGCCGAGCAGCATTCCCGAGCCGAATCCGTCGCCGCCTGCGCGGACCGGCTTCGGCACCACCCGCGAGATCCAGCCTTCGAGCCTGTCGGCGAGCGGTGGCACGCACAGGATCACCCCGAATACCAGGAGCGTCGCGATCGCCAGATCGCGCGTCAGGTCGTTTGGGAGCCCGAGCGCGGCGATGACGTACACGAGCGCGACCGTGGCGAACGTGAACGAGAGCGCCAGCCCAAGGGCCACGCCGAGCGGCCGCCGACGGCCCCCCGTGACGCCTGCAGACAGCACGGCGGGTAGAACCGGGAGCACGCACGGCGAGAGCGCCGTACCGGCGCCCGCAAGCAGGGCAAATAGGACGAGAAGAACCACAGAATCAAGATTCGCTAACCGACGTTAATCTGATGTAAGTCCCGGATCCGAGGCAGCCGTTTCACCTCGCGGCTCGACGACGACCACGTCCTGGCCGTACGGGCTGGGCCCTCCGGCCCAGCGCCCGCGCTCGATGGGAACCCGCAGGCTGAATCCGGCTTCCTCCAGCAGGGACAGCGCCTCGTCCTCCCGGTAGGCAACCGCCCGCTCGGACACCTCGATGGAGTCGTACAGATAGCCGTCACCCTCGTGCTCGAATCGGCGCTCGGTGCGCCCTGTTCGAATCGCCTCCCGCGAGTCCGCGTTCAAGAGGAAGAAGGTCATCAGGCAGCTGCCGCGCGGCCGCAGCACGCGGTGGATCTCGCTCAGGTAATGACGGACCTCGGGCGGCAGCATGTGCGTGAACACGGACGTCAGGAAGACGAAGTCGAACGCCTGGTCCGGGTACGGAAACGTGAAGCTCTCGGGATCCAGGTGGCCGTTCGGGTTGTAGGCCTTGTTCAGGACGTCGACATGGCGGAAGCGGAGGTTCGGGTGCTTGCCCGCGATGTTCTTCTGGCACCACTCGACCGCCTTGGCTACCACGTCGAAGCCGTCGTAGCTACCAGCGTCGCCGAGGTACTCGGCAAGCGGCTCTGCCATCCGTCCGCTCCCACATCCTGGCTCGAGGACCGCGTGATCGGATTGCAATCCCCCGAGGTCGACAAAGGCGCTCAGATAGCGCTTGCCCGCCGACCGGCCCTTCATTCCCGGCAGTGGCGCGCCGCTCACTCCTCCTCTTCCTCCTCCCGGTCGTCCCGCCGCACGCGGAACAGCCGCACCTTGCCGTCGATGCCCTTCAGCCGGCGCTCGCCGGCAAACGACCAGCGAAAGCTCGCTCCGGCCGCGTCGCGCACGTCCTCGCTCACCAGGACGCTTCCCGGGTAGGCGATCCCCGTGATGCGGCTCGCCAGGTTGACCGGGCGCCCGTACCAATCGCCCGCACGGGCCAGCGCCGCACTCCTCGCGAGTCCGGCCCTCAGCGGCGGGAACCCCTCGCCCTCGGCCTCCGAGCGCTCGACCAGATCGAGCGCGGCATCGATCAGGGCGTCGTTGTCGGGCGACACGAGCATCGCGGCGTCGCCGATCATCTTTACCAGGCGCACCGGGGGGTCGGCGACGGCGCTCGCCAGCTCGCCCAGCCGGCCGGTCAGCGCCCCCAGCTCCTCGGGAGGGAGCTCCTCGCCCAGCTTCGTGAACCCCACCATGTCCGCGAAGCACGCGGTCACCTCCTGGGATCCAGGAAGGCGACCCGTCCTGATCTCCGCCCGGCCGATGACGTCGCTTCGAACCTGTTCGCGGAGATGGAGGTTCAGCACGTACTCGAGCAACGGGCCCATCATCGGCCCGAGCTCGCGCGCTCCCTCGGCAAGACGGCGGCCGACCTCGGCCTCGTTGCCGCCCTCCGCCAGGGTCGACTGGGCAACCAGCGCGCGGCTCGCGGCCGCCACCTGGGCGAGCGCCAGGCCGATGACCCGAGAGACCTCCAGGATGCCCTCATCCGGAAGCCCCGCCCCACGAAGAGCGGCGATGCGCTTGGCGGCCTTCACGTCCTCCTCGGTGAACGCGGCGTCGTCGGGCCCGGGATCGGGGAGCCCGAGCGCGAGCCTGTTCCGGCGGAGCAGGTCTTCGTCCACCCCAGCTCGCTCCCCCACCTCCGCCGCGGTGTAGCGGCGACCCTCGCCCTCGAGCACCCGTTCCACCGGAAGCAGCGCGAGGCGATCCTCGCTCACCGCCTGGCGCAGGTCCTCGACTGAGACGCCGTCGTCGGCCAGCTCCTGCAGCAGGTCGAGCCGCGCCTCGCGGGCTTTGCCGCGGGTTCCCTTCAGCAGTCCCTCGCGCTCGAAGTCGATCGCCACGTGCGTTAGGCCGGGGCCGTACGGCGCCGGCGGTGACATGTGCCGTTCATTGGTCCGATTCTTCCAGGGCGACGCGGCTCGCTCGTACAGGTGGGTGAGACGGCCTCTTACAATGGGGCCATGGCGGGCGACGGCATGGAACTGCCGATCTTCGAGCTCCCGATGGTGATCCTTCCCGGCGAGCTGCTCCCGCTCCACATCTTCGAGGAGCGCTACAAGCGCATGATCGGGCACTGCCTCGACAGCGCGGAGCCGTTCGGGATCGTCTTCCGCGACGAGGAGGGAACGGCGCACCGCATCGGCTGTACGGCCCGGGTCACCGAGGTGCTCGAGCGCTTCGACGATGGACGGATGAACGTCGTCGTGACGGGCGAGCAACCGTTCCGGGTCCTGGAGCGTTTCGAGGAGGCCGACTACCCGGCCGGAGAGGTCGAGCCGATCGACCGTCGTGACGCGCTGGATGAGGAGGATCCCGAGGCTGCGGACATGGCCCGGCAGGCGTTCGCCGAGCTGGTCAAGCGAGTCTCGGGCGGGCAATCCCCCGAGGACCTCGACCTGGAGGCAGAGGATTCCTACGGCATCGCGGCGCGGGTCGAGCTCCCCGTCGAGACAAAGCAGGCCCTGCTGGAGCAGCGCTCCGAGCCCGAGCGCATGCGGATGCTCGGCAACGCCCTCCAAGCGCTGGTCGCCGCCGTGGCCCGCTCCAGCGAGATCGCCGAGCGGGCGAAGATGAACGGCAAGGTGATCGTCGGTTGAAGGGGTCCTAGTCGGCTCGCGGCTCGATCAAGAGGGCGCGTGCCACCGCCAGGACTCTGCCCTCCGGTGACACAACAGCCGCTCCAGCGTGACGCTTGCGGCCCTCGGCCCCGATAGGCCACGCCATCACGATGTGCTCGTCGCCGGCGACGAGGGGTGCGTCCAACCGCGCGGTTAGCCGGGCGAGCACGCTCATGGGCAGCTCCTCGCGCGCGTATGCAGCGAAGTAGGTGGGGCAGTCGAGCACGGCCCAGACGAACTCCGGGCGCACATGTCCACGGTCGTCGGCCGTCCACGGGGGCGGCTTCCAGGGCGAGGCGACGAGCTCGCGGCCCTCGACCTCGCCGGCGAACACGCCGAACGCGTCCTCGCGTGCGCGCCCGCAAACGAAGCATCGGCTGAACACACCATCGGATACCCCCCTATAGCGCTCCGCCGCCACGCGCGCCTCGTCCAGGCTCGGGGGCACGGGCACCTCTACGTCGAACTCGGGCGCCGGGCGAACCTCGACGACGAATGCGTCGCCCTCGAGCACCCGCAACGACCCGTCTGGTTCGCGTTCGACGTCGAGCTGAGTGTCGAGAGGCACCGGGCGCCTCAAACTGACCTCCGCCGGCCCCTCGATGAAGGCGGCGGCGGCACCCGAGCAATAGCCGCCGTTGCCGCTGTCGACAGGTCCATTGAAGCGTCGCGCAATGGATAGGGACTCGGACACGGCCGTGGCTAGCCGGCCTTGGCGCTCCCGAGCACCTCGCCCGAGGTGGCGACGCGCGCACCGGCCTCGCGCATGTCCTGGAAGGCCCGCTCGGAGTCGCCCTCGTTGACCTCGACGCCACGCACGGCGTCTTCGATCACGGTGACGTCGAAGCCCTCCTTGCACGCGTCGATCGCCGATGCCCGAACGCAGTAGTCGGTGGCGAGCCCGCAGACGTACACCTCGTCCGTGTCGTGTTCGTGCAGGATGCGAGCCAGGTCGGAGTTCTCGAAGCCCGAGTATCCCTCGTCGTCACGACCCTGGCCCACGTCCACGACGGCGTCGAGGTCGATCCCCTGCATGGCCGGGTGAAACTCCGCGCCGTGGGTGCCGCGGACGCAGTGCACCGGCCACGGACCGCCCTGCGTGTCGAACGATGCGTGGTCCGGTGGATGCCAATCGCGAGTCGCGGCCACGAAGTCGATCCGCTCGGCCAGCCGCTCGACCGGCTGCGCGATCTCGTCCCCCTCCGGAACCTCGAGTGCGCCCCCGGCGGTGAAGTCGTTCTGAAAGTCGATGATGAGCAGCGCCTTGGCCACCGCGTGCCCCCTTCAATGCTCAAGGACGATGGTACTGCGCTAGGCGTAGGCCACGGCGCCGCCGCGTCGAGGATCGCCGCCGCCGCTCAGCTCTCCGGTGGCGGGATCGCGGACGACCGCGTGGACGCCCCCGAAGAAGAGGTTCCGATCCTCCCAGCGCACGAGCTGGTAGCCGCGGTCGGCAAGGGCGTCGAGGCCGCTCTCGGCCACGCCCGGTTCGGCCTGCACCGCGCCGGCCTCGAAGTGGACGCGTGGGGCCGAGACGGCGTCCTGCGCGTCCATGCCCTCGGCGATCACCCGGATGATCGTCTGCAGCACCGCTGAGCGGATGCGGTTGGAGCCGCCGCTGCCGAGCCCGGCCTCGAGACGGCCATCTCGCAGCACCACGGTGGGAGACATCATCGAGGTCACCCGCCGGCCCGCGGGGATGACGTGAAACCCCAGCGGGTTCAGGTCCTCCTCGCCCAGCATGTTGTTCACATGTACGCCGGTGCCCGGGACGATCACCCCGGAGCCCGTCCCGTTGGAGCAGGTGACCGCGGCGCATCGCCCCTCCCGATCCACGGCGGTGATGTGAGTCGTGGAGCCGAGCCGGTCCCCCCGGTCGTTCCCACCCGGCTCCGGCGGACGCGCGCCGTCGCGCACCCTCGCGGCCGCCTCCTCGACCCGCCCCGGGGCCAGGAACCGCGTCGCGAACCCCGCCTCGTAAAGCCCGTGGAAGAAGGCCTCCGTACGGGCGACCTGGGCCTCCTCCATCGCGGCAACCACGCTCGCGAGGTCGGAGGATCCGGCGAGGTCGAGCAGGCTGAGGGCGAAGGCGATCAGCACGCCACCCGACGAGGGCGGCGGATTC
The DNA here is from genome assembly GCA_035265465.1 of Solirubrobacterales bacterium. GTDB lineage: Bacteria > Actinomycetota > Thermoleophilia > Solirubrobacterales > 70-9 > AC-56. The sequence goes on from DATFON010000074.1 coordinate 27,796, forward strand.
GTGAGCACGTCGCGGCCGTGGTAGCTCGCGTGGACCGGATCGCGTACCCGAGGTTCGTACCCGGCGAGGTCGTCGGCGCCAAGCGTCCCACCCCGCTCGACGACCCACTCGGACACCCGCCGTGCGGTCTCGCCGCGATAGAAGGGCTCGGGCCCCTCGGCGCCGTAGCGGTCAAGAGCCTCCCCCAGGTCCGGGAACTTGAACAGCTCGCCCTCCCCCAGGATCCGGCCCGCCGGAGCGTAGATCGCCGCTCCCTCGGGCTGGTGCGTGAGGATCGGCGTCAGGATCTGGAAGATGAACGCCTGCTGGGCGTTCACCTCCACTCCTTCGCGAGCGAGTCGAGCGGGGTCGCGAACGAGCTCGGCAAGCGGCACGGAGCCGAAGCGCTCGAGCGCCTGGGCCAGCCCCGCCGCCGTGCCCGGCACGCCACATGAGGCCGCCCCCACGTTGAAGACCTGCGGCGACTCCGGGCTGAAGTAGACCGGGATCGGCACCAGCTCGGAGCGGCGCTCGCCGATCGTGCGGCCGGGTACCTCGACGAAGAAGTCGAGGAGGACGTCCCGCTTCCCTGGGTCGTGGACCAGCATGAATCCGCCGGCGCCCAATCCGGTGAGCGGGCTCTCGGTCACGAACGACGTGAGCACGGAGGCGACCGCAGCGTCCACCGCGTTCCCCCCTTCCCTGAGGACGCGGGCACCGGCCTCCGCAGTCAGCGGATGGCCCGCCGCCACAGCACCCAGCGGGCTCACCGAGAGGCCCCTTTTAGCGGCCGGGGACGAACTCAGGGACGTCGATCGAAAGGTCGCGCGGGCGCGACTCGAAGCTCTTTGCAGTTCCGGCGCGGCGGTCGGCGGGTCGGCGCACCGCCGCGGTTGTGGTCCCCGCGGCGCGTCGCTCCGTCCCACCGGAGCCGTCGGCCCGGCGCCCGCGCCCGTCGAAGCGGGTGGCGATGACAGTCACCCAGACTTGGTCGGTCAGGGTCTCGTCGATGTTCGCCCCGAAGATGATGTTGGCGTCCGGATGGGCGGCCTCCTGGACGACCTGGGCAGCCTCGGAGACCTCCAACAGACCCAGGTCTGGCCCGCCTGTGATCGACAGGAGAATCGAGCGGGCGCCGTCCACCGAAGTCTCGAGGAGCGGGGATGAGACGGCACGTTCCGCGGCGGCCACCGCTCGCGTCTCGCCCGTGCCCATCCCGATGCCGAGCAGCGCCTGCCCCGCGTCGCGCATCGTGGTGCGAACATCGGCGAAGTCCAGGTTGATCAGGCCGGGAAGGGTGATCAGCTCGGAGATGCCCTGCACGCCCTGGCGCAGCACGTCATCGGCGACCTGGAACGCCTCGACCATCGTCGTCTCGCGCGCCAGCACTGTCAGAAGCTTTTCGTTGGGCACCACGATCAGGGTGTCGACCTCGGCGCTGAGCGCCTCGATGCCCTCATCGGCCTGGGAGCCGCGACGGGTCCCTTCGAACCGGAACGGCTTCGTCACGATCCCGACCGTCAGCGCGCCGACGTCGCGCGCGAGCCGCGCGATCACCGGAGCGGCGCCGGTCCCCGTGCCCCCGCCCACTCCGGCGGTGACGAACACCATGTCCGAGCCCTTCAGAAGGCGCTTGATCTTGTCCTGCTCCTGGAAGGCGGCCTGGTATCCGAGCTCGGGGTTGGAGCCGGTTCCAAGGCCGCGAGCAACGCCGCTTCCCAGATGCACGGTCACGTCGGCCGTCGACTGCTGGAGCGATTGAAGGTCGGTGTTGATGGCCATGAACTCGACGCCGGGGATCTGCGCCTCGATCATGCGGTTGATCGCGTTCACGCCTGCGCCCCCCACCCCGACCACGCGGATCACGGGCATGTGCGGGCGCGGCGGGCCGTGGTAGTTGCTCAGGCCGGGCTCCTCGCGCCCATAGGCGGGGCCCTCGACATCGTGCTCCTCGGCAAAGATCCGGCTCAGGCGCTCCTTCGCATGGGGGATCTCCTGGATGTCGTCGACACGGTACGCGCGGACGCGCTCCGGGTCGGGCGGCGCGGGCTCCGGCTCGGGCTCCGGCTCCTCGTGAACCTGGGGCGGCTCCGGGGGCGGCGGCGAGGGCGTCCCGCCCTCACGGTCGAAGACGCGCGTTTCGTCCTCGCTCGGTGCCTCAGGCGCAGGCTGCTGCTGAGTGGGCTGCTCCTCTTCCTCGCGGGTGGTCGAGCGGAAGAGATCGGCCAGCGGGCCCTCGCGCATGCTGGCCCGCTTACGACGCGCCATTCGTCAGGACCTCCTTGGCCAGATCACGGTAGTACTCGGCAGCGTTTCCCTTCGGATCGTACTTGAGCACACTGGACCCCCGGACCGGGGCCTCCGCGAACTTGATTGCCTTGCGAATGCGGGACTTGAAGACGAGCTCGCCGAAGTTCTCCTCGAGGATCTCCACCGCCTCCTTGGCGTGGACGGTCCGGGAGTCGAGCATCGTCGGAAGGATTCCCTCGATCTGCACCCGCGGGTTCAGGTTCTCGCGAATCATCTCGAGCGTGTTCTGGAGCTGAACCAGGCCCCTCATGGATAGATATTCGCACTGGACGGGGACGATCACCTTGTCGGACGCCGTGAGGGCGTTGACCGTGAGCAATCCGAGGCTCGGCGGCGTGTCGATGCAGACGAAGTCGTAATCGTCGACAACGGCCGAGAGCGCCTTCTCGAGCGAGCGCTCGCGCCCGATCTGCATGCTCATCGCGATCTCCGCTCCGGCGAGGTCGATCGAGGCGACCGCGACGTCGATCTCGCGACCCTGGATGACCTCCCGGATCGGGATGTGGTCGACGAGCACGTCGTACATGCTCCGCTCGACCTTGTCGGGATCGATTCCCTGGCTCATCGTCAAGTTTCCCTGCGGGTCGAGGTCCACGACCAGCACGTCGTGGCCCGACTCCGCGAACGCGACTGCCAGGTTCAGCGTGGTCGTCGTCTTCGCAACGCCGCCCTTCTGATTGGCGAACGAGATGATCTTCGCCCGGCGCTCGGACTCGTCGCCGATGTGAGCTCCGGGCGGCCGTCCCATCCCAGGCCGGCGGACGGGCGCGAGCGCGTTCTCGGCGGTGATCCGCGCATCGTCGCCATTCTGCGGCGACGGCTGGTTCACGGGCGGCATCGGCTTGCTCTCCTCCGACTTGATCTCAGCCGGCTCAGGCTCGGACGGCGCCGCGACCTCGGGCGGAGCCTCCACCTCCGGCGGCGCCTCGACCTCGGGCGCCTCGTCGGCAGGCGTCGCGTCCTCGATCACGGGCTCCTTCGGGGGCGGCTCGTCGGCCACGTCGTCCTTCGACGCAGCTCCCTCCACCTCCGGAGCCTCGACGACCTCATCCTCACGCTCCTCGACCGGCGCGGGACGACGCTCATCCTCGCTGGACTCAGCGACGGGATCGCGCTTTCGCGAGTTGCCGTTACTCGACCACTCGTCCCCGCTCAGGGGAACGTCTGACTTGGAACCGCGGTTAAAGAGACCCATTGATCGCGACTATTCGCACGCGCTAGTGCGTTTCCTCCTCATGAGACGCATTCTCCGCACCGGTCCAGACCCCGTCGAGCTCACTAGCGTCGCGGGAGCCAGTCAATCCGCAGGTGTTTCGGGTGCCTACGGTGACCAAACAGGGCAAGTAAGGCAAGCCCCGCCGGCCCGTAAGTCCCCTCCCGAGCGATGGATGGAAACGGCGCCTATGTCGCCGGAATCCCTCCATCGCCGGCTCGCGTCCGCCGTCGGCGGCGATTGTCGAGAAACGGTGCCTATAGCGTCGGTTTCTCGACAATCGTTCGTTTGGGAGGTCCGTCGGGGTTCGAGGGGCTCGCACCGGGTTACCAGTGCGCCCCCTGGGTGCCCGTTTTTGGGGCGATCGAGCCACGACCACACCGAGGCTTGGACGCCGTAACGGTTTTAGCGGCCCCTTCACGGTCAAAGTATGTTCAGACCGTGCCCGACCTGCTCGACAAGCGCCTCGTGATCGTCACCGGCAAGGGTGGCGTCGGGAAGTCCACGGTTGCGCTGGCGATGGGGCTCGCCGCGGCCGCCGAGGGGCGGCGCACGATCGTCTGCGAGGTCTCCTCCCAGGAGCACACGTCCCAGGTGTTCAACCGGGCCGAGGTGGGGTTTCACGAGGTCGAGATGGCGGAGAACCTGTGGGCGATCTCGATCGATCCCGACCAGGCGATGCGGGAGTACCTGCTCCTGCAGCTGAGGGTCCGGGCGATGCGCGACCTGCTGTTCCGGTCGCGAATCTTCACCTACATGGCCGCCGCGACCCCGGGGCTTCGGGAGCTCGTAACCATCGGAAAGATCTGGGAGGTCGCGCTCCCCGACCGCAAGATCAAGAAGGGCCGCGAGTACGACCTCGTGATCGTCGACGCCCCGGCGACCGGACACGGCGTCGCCTTCCTGCAGACCCCCCGCACGTTCGCGAACGTCGCCCGGGTCGGGCCGATCAAGGCGCAGGCCGAGGCGCTCGAGACCTTTCTGGTCAACCACCGCAAGACCGGGGTGGCCATCGTCGCGCTTCCGGAGGAGATGCCGGTCAACGAGACCGCATCCCTCGAGCACACGCTGACCGAGGATGTCGGAGTCTCCGTGGACCGTGTCTACATGAACGCGCTCTATCCGGAGCGGTTCTCGAAGCCGGAGACCGAGCGCCTGGAGTCCGCCTCTCAGAATGGCAACGGTGCGTTGCGCGCCGCTTGCCGCGCGGCGATCAGGGAGAGCCGTCGAGCCGCCTCCCAGCGCGAGCAGCTTGCCCGGCTGACGGAGCTCGTCAGCGCGCCCGTCAGGACGCTTCCGTTCGTCTTCAAGCCCGAAATCGGGGTCGATGAGATTCGCGAGCTTTCCGGGGAGATCGGCTGATGGCGGGCGTCGGCGACCTCCTCGAGGGCAAGCGCGTCTGCATCTGCGCCGGCTCGGGCGGGGTGGGAAAGACCACCAGCTCGGCGGCGATCGCGGCCGGCATGGCGGCAAGGGGCAAGAAGGTGGCCGTGCTCACGATCGACCCGGCCAAGCGACTCGCGGACTCGCTCGGGCTTCCCGAGCTGGGAAACGAGGAGCGGCGGGTGGACCCGAAACTGTTCGCCGAGTCCGGGATCGAGATGGAGGGCGGCGAGCTCTGGGCGATGATGCTGGATGCCAAGGCCACCTTCGACGAGCTCGTGCGCCGCCATGCCCCCGACGCCGAGACGCGCGAGCGCATCCTGTCCAACCGCATCTATCAGCAGCTGTCCGCGGCGCTCGCCGGCTCGCAGGAGTACATGGCGATGGAGAAGCTGTTCGAGCTCCACGCCGAGGATCGCTACGACCTGCTGGTGCTGGACACGCCGCCAAGCCGCAACGCGCTCGACTTCCTGGAGGCGCCGCGCCGGCTGATGCAGTTCATCGAGGGGCGCGCCCTACAGGTGTTCATGCGCCCCACGGGCCTTGGAATGAAGGTCTTCGGACGGGGCACCTCGATGATGTTCTCGGTGCTTCGCCGCCTCACGGGAGTCGAGGTGCTGGAGGACCTCTCGGAGTTCTTCCAGGCGTTCAGCGGCATGGTCGGGGGCTTCCGCGAGCGCGCGAAGCGCGTCAACGAGCTGTTGGCGAATCCGGAGACGTGCTTCCTCGTCGTCTGTGCGCCGCAGGGAGAGCCCATCACGGAGGCGGTCTACTTTCACCGCAAGCTCGTGGAGGCCGAGCTTCCGTTCGGCGGCGTCATCGTCAACAAGGTCCACTACGAGAGCGAGCTTCCCCCGTACGACGACGGGCTCGAGGGGCAGCTGGCTGATGCGCTGAGCGACGACGACCTGGCCCGGCGGGCGATCGAGAATTTCGACGACTACCGGGCGCTGGCGGCTCGCGATCAGAGCAACATCAAGCGCCTGACGGCCGAGATGCGTGCCCGGCTCGTCATCCAGGTCCCGTACCTGGACGCCGACGTGCACGACCTCTCCGGCCTCATGCAGATGAACGAGTACCTGTTCGCCGCCGGGGCCAAGGAGCGGACCGCCATCGCGGCGGAGGCCTGAGGGCCAGGCAGGCCTGAGCCCGGCGGGCACGAGGCCCACCGGTACTCAAGCCGCTCTTCCTGGGTGATCGGAGGAAATCTTTGGAGCGAGCGGTGCGAGCCCGCCTAGGAGGCGCGAACCTGGGCGCGGCGCCGGCGGTCGTAGTCGATCTCGCGAACGTTCCATTCGGTCGTCTCAGGCCGCGGGAAGAGATAGGCGACGCGCTCAGAGGTCCTGTGGCGCCCGTCTGGGCGCTCCTCGAGCAGCTCGGCGACCCGGGAGTGGGTCGCCTGGTCGGCCTCGCCGACGGTTCGCGGCTGGACTTCGCGCGGGGCGTGGTCTTCGGTTCTGGACACTGTCTCCTCCTCGGAGCGGGGGCGTGACTCGACCCTGATTCGCCCTCGGGGCTCGGGGACCTGCATCCGCTCGTCAGGCTCCCGCCGAACCTCCTGCCACTCAGCCAGCGCGTCCATCCACAGCGTGTTCTGCTCGGGCACCACGCGCGCCGGGTCTGGCATTTGCGGTTCGGGCTCGTTCTTCGGCGCGGGATCCTCGCGCGTCTGCGGCTCGGATTCGGATGGTGCTTCGTTGAGCTCGGCTTCGAGCTCCTCGAGAGACATCTCTCGCGTCTCGTCCGGTGCTTCGTCCTGCCCGGCATCCCACTCCTCGACGCCTCCGCGCTGCTCCGCGCGGCCCTCGCCGACTGCGAGCCCGTCGGCCAGCAGGATCTCGTCCGCGGTCGATCGCAGGTCGGTTCCCAGGTGCCCGCAGGCGGCATCCCTCAAGATTGCGCGGGTCAGGTCCTCGACGGCGGCCGCGGTCTGCGCGGGGGTCGCGGATCCGTTGCCGGACTGGGCAGGCTCCCCGCTCCAGAGCTCGCGCTCAAGGCTCACCGCGCGGTCGATGACCGCCTTCGTCTCGCCGCGATCCTCCGGCTCGGCACAAAGAGCCGCGACGCGAATCGCGAGGCCGAGCTGAGCGGCGCCGCCGCCTTCGAGCACGAAGCGAAGCGTGAGCAGGTAGTCGTTGAGAGCATCGATGACCACCGCGCGCTCGAGCCCGGCCTCGAAGCGGGAGATGGCCCGCGCCAGCGCGCCGGAGAGCCCCGGCTCGCTCTTTGCGGGCCGGCCGAAGGCCGTCGAGCGAAAGGCCAGCGTGCGCGAGAAGACGGCCAGATCGGTGAGCTCCTCCTCGCCCAGCCGGTAGCCGCCGGCACGGGGCCGGCCGGCGCCTGTCGCGATCCGGCGCCAGCGATGCTCGCCCGCGCGCGTCCATGCATACGGACCGAGGCCGACGCCACCGGACTTGAACAGGCGCAAGGTCGTTACCAGCTGCCGGAATGCCTCGACCGCGCGGGCTCCGGCGTCGATGCTCGGTCCGTCGGCGACGTCGGATTCGCTCACCCGCGTCGCAGCCAGGAAGGTGGGCTCCCAGCCGGCGGCGCCTGAGCCCTCCGGCGCCCTGGCCTCGGGCGGGACGTCGACGGCGTCGGCGCGAACGATGGTCGCCGTCGCGAGCTCCAGTCGCGTCACTGGCATCTGGAGGCCCCGGAGCGGGACGATCACCTCGATCTCGTCGTCGGCGATCTCTCCTCCGGCCTCGAGCTCGGCGATCGCCGTGCCGAGCCGGGCGTCGTCAACCGAGAAGTCGGTCGAACCGGCCCAGAGCCCGCACAGGAAGACGACTCCGGCCAGCTCTCCCCGCTTGCGGCCGTCACGCGGAACGCCGATGCCGAAGCTCTCGAGGTATGGACCGGCCAGCTCCGCGGAATCCACGGCGGCGCAAGCCGCGCCAAAAGAATCAAGCGCGCACAGCGCCTGCGAGTGGTCACGGATGAAGCGCTCGGTGAGGGGGATGTACTGGGGAAGCGGGGATCCCGCTTCGGCCTCGTGAACGTCGTAGGGAAGCTCCTCGCCCTCAGCAACCAACTCCCGAAGGCGCTTGGAGGCGTCGCGAGCCATCACCTTCAACGCCTCTCGAAGAACCAGGTCGCGCATGCTCGGACGCTTCGCCCGGGCACGAAGGCCTCCTGCGACTGCAACCACCGTTGCAGGGCAGGTACAGCAGCCTCACCGGCCCAAGCTGCAACAGATCGCCTTCGTCCGCTCGCCGAGAGTCGATTCATTCGGCTATAGGCCGAATAAACCGACTTTCGGGCTCCTCCGCCGGCCGAAGTCCAAACGGCGCCCTGCCTGGGCGCCTGCTTTCGAGCCCCCGGGCGACTTGCCGCGCTACCGCCTAGGCGGCGACGGCGCTCTCACTGCGACGCTCGCCGCTCAGGAGCCATTGCTGGCCGTAGGCGCGCATGTCCTCGATCAGCGGCACCAGGGCCTTGCCCTTCTCAGTGAGCGCGTACTCGACACGCGGGGGGACCTCGGGGTAGGTGCGACGCTCGACGATGCCGTTGTCCTCGAGCGCCCTCAGGCGAAGCGAGAGGGTGCGGGGACTGATGCCGTCGAGCGAACGTTCGAGCTCACAGAACCGCTGGCTTCCCTCGGCGAGGTCGCGGATCAGGAGGAGTGTCCACTTGCCGGAGATGATCTCCGCGCAACATCCGACTGGACAGGGATTCTCGGTCATTTGCGCCTTGGTGGCAGGGAAAAACTTGAATCTGCGGCTCCCCCACCGCACTGCCGAGTATAGCTAACGCTTTACGAAGTGAAGTGAGTCTTCGGGCTCGTCCACGTCGCCGATGACCTGCTCGATACCGCTCGCTCGCTGGCCCTGCGCGGCGAGCATGAGCTTGAAGTCGTGGGCGCTCGAAGCGACCTCGAACGCGGTCTCCTCCGTGATGTTCTCGGCGACGACGTGCTTCAGGAGGGCCTGGTCGAAGGTCTGCATCCCGTAGTAGGAGCCCTCGGCGATCACCTCGGTGATCCGCCCGGTCTCCTGCGGATTGAGGATCAGGTCCTGGACGCGCCCGGTCACCACCATGACCTCACAGACGGCGACGCGGCCGTTGCCGTCGACCGTCGGCACGAGCCGCTGCGACACCGCACCCCGAAGCGTCGAGGACAGCATCACCCGCGCCTGCTGTTGCAGGTGGGGAGGGAAGAAGTCGATGATCCGGTTGATCGTCTCCGAGGCGTCGAGAGTGTGAAGCGTGGACAGCACCAGGTGCCCGGTCTCGGCCGCTGCGAGAGCGGTCCGAACGGTCTCCTCGTCTCGCATCTCCCCGATCAGGATCACGTCCGGGTCCTGCCGCAGGACTCGTCGCATCGCGCGAGCGAAGCTCTCGGTGTCCTGGCCCACCTCGCGCTGGTTGATGATCGAGAGCTTGTCGCGGTGCAGATACTCGATGGGATCCTCGAGCGTCACCACGTGCCGCGACCGGCTCGAGTTGATGTGGTCGATCATCGCCGCCAGCGTCGTCGACTTCCCCGATCCGGTTGTGCCCGTGAGCAGGACGATCCCGCGTGGCTCCTCGGCAAGGTCGCGGATGACGTCGGGCAGCCCGAGATCGTCGATGGTTCTCACCTGGAAGGGGATTGCGCGACACGCGATCGAGACCCAGCCGCGTTGTCGGAAGGCATTCACCCGGAACCGCGAAAGGCCGCGGATCTCATACGAGAAGTCCACCTCGCCCTCGTCGGCGAACTCCTTCAGCAACGCGGCGTCGCCGAGGATGTGCTCGAGCGCGGACTCCGTCGCCTCGGCGCTCAGGCTCTCGGAGTCGTCGATCGGCCGCAAGGCGCCGTGAATGCGCGCCATCGGAGGCGAGGCCACCTTCACGTGAAGGTCCGAGCCCTCGTGCTCGACCACATAGCGCAGCGAAGCGTCGATATCGAACGCCATCAAGCCACTTATCGGGGGGTTCGGTGGCCTTCTTTAGGCATGCGGACGCATATCGACCCGCTCTCGACCG
>DATFON010000075.1:0-5337 GCA_035265465.1 Solirubrobacterales bacterium
GACGAGACCGAAGCGGAGCGCATCGACCGCAACTTCAACGAGCTCCTCGGGGAGCTGCGGATCGCCCTCCCCGGAGTGCAGGTGCTGTTCGCGTTCCTGTTGACCGTGCCGTTCGCGCAGGGATTCGCAGGCCTCAGTCAATTCCAACGAGACCTCTACCTCGTGGTCCTCCTGCTGACCGCCCTCGCATCGGCGCTCCTGATCGCTCCCACCGCCTATCACCGCGTCTTGTTCCGCAAGGGCTACAAGCCCGAGATCCTCTTCTTCGCGAATCGAGCCGCGATGGCGGGGCTCGCGGTACTCGCCCTCGCGATGACCGGCGCGATCCTCCTGATCGCGCACGTCATCTTCAGTGAGGCGGCGTCGATCGTCGTGGCGGTCGCCTCGGGCCTGGTGTTCGCCGCCCTCTGGTACGTCATCCCGTGGGCACGGGGCCGCGGAGATGAGCCGGACTTCTGAGCGTCTCCCGAGATCCGAGCGGCGCTAATCTCGCCCGCGTGGCCATCGCCTCCCCAGAGCGCAGCGACCCCGCGACGACGTCACCTCCCGCTGAACCCCTGGGCAAGCCGGTACCGGGAGCCCTCTGGCCGTGGGTCAAGCGCGCGAGCTGGGTCGAGCTCGCCATCTTCGCCGGCCTCTGCTTCTTCTGGCTCGCGCCGGGCTTCGACCACGAGTCCTTCATCTTCGGCTGGGCGCACGGCATCGGCTTCATCGCCCTGTGCGTCCTGATCTGGATCGCGATTCTGCGCCGCGAGGCCCCCTACACCCTGCTCGCGGCAACGCTGACACCGGTCGGCCCGCTGGGGAGCGTGATCGGCATCGGCGTGATCGAGCGAAAGCGCCGGGGTTAATTCGAGGCGGGGCTGATCCCGCGAGTGGGAGTAGGGCTGGGTAGGGCGCCCCGAAAGGCAGCCACAAATCCACATTTGACGCCTTATTGCCGCATACCGGGCAACAAGGCGTCGATTCACCCGTGGCGGGCGGACCCTACTTGCTCAGCTCGTTGCAGGGCCCGAAAAGATGGCGGGGCGGGGCTGTGGGAGGCAGGGGGTCCACACAGCCCGCGCCCACGCCTGCGCGTCGGTAGCCAGGGAGGGATGCCGACGCGATCGTCCCCGGAGGCGGGACTGGCCGGGGACGAGTTTGGAAATCTCCCTTTTCCGTGGTTCTAGAGCCATTTTGATACATCCGGGGCGGGAAAGTCAATAGATACTCCCTGGGAATCCCGCACACAACCCGGATCCACCGACAAGCGGCGTGACGTGAACCCTATCGCAGGTCGCGCAGGACGCGGTGCAATATGCCGCCATTGCGGTAGTAGGCAACCTCGTTCGGGGTATCGAGCCGGGCTCGCGCCTCGATCTCAACCGGATCGCCGCCCTCTCGCTCGCCCTTCACCTTGACCGTCCGGGTGCCGCCGGAGTCCGGATCGACGGCCTCCTCGAATCCCTCCACCGTGAAGACCTCCTCGCCGGTCAACCCGAGCGACTCGGCACTCTCGCCGTCGGGGAACTGGAGCGGGAGCACGCCCATCCCGATCAGATTGGAACGGTGGATCCGTTCGAAGCTCTCGGCCAGCACCGCCCTCACGCCCAGCAGCGCCGTTCCCTTAGCGGCCCAATCCCGTGACGACCCGGAGCCGTACTCCTTTCCGGCGAGCACGATCAACGGCACGCCGTCCTCCGCGTAGCTCATCGCGGCCTCGTAGATGGTCGTCTCCTCGCCGTCGGGGAACCGGCGGGTGAAACCCCCCTCGCGGTCGACCAGCTGGTTGCGCAGCCGAATGTTCGCGAACGTGCCGCGGATCATGACCTCGTGGTTGCCGCGGCGGGAGCCGTATGAGTTGAACTCGCGAACGTCGACTCCCTGGTCGATCAGCCATTGGCCAGCAGGGCTGTCCTTCTTGATCGCGCCCGCAGGGGATATGTGATCGGTCGTGACACTGTCGCCCAGCACGGCCAGGACCCGGGCATCCTCGATGGGCTCGGGAGGCTTCGGCTCGACGTCCATGTCCTCGAAGTAGGGCGGCTGGCGGACATAGGTGGAATCCGACCACTCGTAGCGGTCGCCCTCGGGGATGTCGAGGCCGCGCCAGCGGTCGTCGCCGCTGAAGACGTCCTCGTAGCTCTTCGTGAACATGTCGGAGCGGACCGCGCTCTCCACGGTCCGCTTGATCTCCTCGCTCGACGGCCAGATGTCGCGCAGGTACACGGGCTCGCCATCGGACCCCTCGCCGAGCGGCTCGTCCAGGAGGTCGACGTCCATCCGACCCACAAGCGCGTAGGCGACGCAAAGCGGCGGCGAGGCCAGGTAGTTGTTGCGAACGTCCTGGTTGATCCGGCCCTCGAAGTTCCGGTTGCCGGACAGCACCGAGCAGACGACGAGATCGTTCTCGTTGACCACCTTCGAGATCTCCTCCGGCAGCGGACCCGAGTTGCCGATGCAGGTCGTGCACCCGTAGCCCACGAGGTTGAAGCCCAGCTTGTCCAAGTGCTCCGTGAGCCCGGCCTGCTCCAGGTAGTCGGTAACGACCGTGGACCCGGGCGCCAGTGATGTCTTTACCCACGGCTTGCTGTCGAGCCCGCGCTCGACCGCCTTCTTGGCGAGCAGCCCGGCGCCGACCATGACGGTGGGATTCGACGTGTTGGTGCAGCTCGTGATGGCCGCGATCACCACGCGGCCGTGGTCGAGCTCGGTCTCGGTTCCATCCTCGAGCTTCACGGCAACCGGCTCCGCCTTGCGCTCCTCCACAACCGTGCCGCCCGCGTGGCGCGGCTTACCCCGGTCGTCGTTGTGGTCCTCGGCCGGAGGATCCGATGCGGGAAAGCTCCCGGCCACCGCGTCGTCGTAGTTGTTGCCGAGGCTCTCCGCCGCGTCGGGATCGAACTCCTTCAGCGACTCGAGGAAGGCTCCCTTTGCGTCGGACAGCGCGATCCGGTCCTGCGGGCGCTTTGGTCCGGCGATGCTCGGCTCAACGTCCCCGAGGTCGAGCTCGAGCGTCTCCGAGAAGGTCGGATCGGGGGAGTCCTCCGTGTGGCACATGCCCTGCTCGCGGGCATACGCGTCGACCAGCTCGATCAGGTCCGTTGGGCGACCGGTGAACTCCAGGTAGCGGAGCGTCTCCTTGTCCACGGGGAAGATCGAGCAGGTGCAGCCGAACTCCGGCGACATGTTCCCGATGGTCGCCCGGTCGGCCAGCCCGAGCGTGTGAAGTCCCGGGCCGAAGAACTCGACGAACTTGCCCACCACGCCGTGCTCGCGGAGCATCTCGGTGACGGTCAGGACGAGGTCGGTCGCAGTTGCGCCCTCGGACAGCTCGCCGCTGACCTTGAAGCCCAGGACCTGGGGCAAGAGCATCGAGATCGGCTGGCCGAGCATCGCCGCCTCGGCCTCGATCCCACCGACCCCCCACCCGAGCACGCCCAGGCCGTTGATCATGGTCGTGTGCGAGTCGGTCCCGACCAGCGTGTCGGGATAGGCCTGGAGCGAGGGCCCGTCGCCCGAGCTCGCGTCCTCCTCCCGCCTGAAGACGACCTGGCCCAGGTACTCGAGGTTCACCTGGTGGCAGATGCCGGTGGCCGGCGGGACGACTCGGACGTTGTCGAACGCCTGCTGTCCCCAGCGCAGGAACGCATAGCGCTCGCCGTTTCGCTCGTAGTCGCGGTCCGCGTTGATGTCGAAGGCGCGCGCGTTGCCGAACGCGTCCACCTGCACCGAGTGATCGATGATCAGGTCGACCGGCACGAGTGGATCGATGCGCTCGGGGCTCCCGCCCAGCTCCTCCATGGCGTCCCGCATCGCGGCCAGGTCCACGAGCGCCGGGACCCCGGTGAAGTCCTGCATCAGGACGCGGGCCGGCTGGAAGGGGATCTCCTCGCTGGGCTCCGCCTTGGCGTCCCAGGTGGCGATCGCCTCGACGTGGTCGCGGGTGACCGACTCGCCGTCCTCCAGGCGCAAGGAGTTCTCCAGCAGAACCTTGATCGAGTACGGAAGACGGGCGACGTCGTACTCGGACTGCAGGGAGTCCAGGCGGTGGATCTCGTACTCGTTACCCGAGACCTCGAGTGTGTCGCGGGCGCCGAAGCTGTCGTTGCTCACCTGGCACCTCCTCCTTCGGAGCGCTACTAGCGCTTGTCGGTCTGACCTTCCGCTACCCGATCCGCTGCCTTCCTTGCGGTTCCGCCGGTGATCACGCGCATCGCAACGCGCGGGCTCGCGAGTCCGAGGTGGGCGAGCGCGCGCTGGCGCAAGGGCGCCACGGCCACCTCCATCCTGTCGCGCTCGATCGCGCTCACCACGGCGCCCGCGACCTCCTGCGGGGTGGAGGTACCGAGGCCAGGTGGCGGCTGCGCGCCGGCGTCGGCGAACATCCCCGCTCCGCGAATGAAGCCCGGCACGACGAGCGAGACGCCCACCCCGGTACCGGAAAGATCGGCGCGCAGGCAGAGCGCGAAGCCGCGGAGCCCGAACTTCGTGGCCGCGTAGACCGCGGACTTCGGGCTCGGCGCCTTGCCGGCGAGCGATGAGACGAAGACGAGGTGGCCGTCGCATCGCTCACGCATTGAAGGGGCGAGCTCGCGGGCGAGCATCATCGGCGCCTCGAGATTGACGCGAAGCGCCCGCTTGAGCTCCTCGGGCGAGAAACTCTCGACCTTGCCGGTGCCCGGGAGGCCGGCGTTCGCGACCAAGGCGTCCACCTTCCCGGCCTCCTCCACGAGGCGCTCGGTGGCCCCGTCCTCGCCGAGGTCAGCCGGGACCACCCGGTGCTCGCCGGGAAGCGAGGCCGCGAGCTCGTTCAGCGCCTCGGCCTTGCGAGCGCTCAGAACGAGACTGGCGCCGCGTCCAGCGAGGGCCTCACCGATCGCCCGCCCGAGGCCGCCGGTCGCGCCCGTGAGCAGCACCGTCTTGCCGTCGAGCTCCACGTAAGCAAACTACCAATCGCCCAGTGGGTAGTCTCGGCGCACATGAAGCTCTACGTCTGCTGGACGACCGTCCAGACGCCACGTCCCGGCGGTCATCCCTGCCACAACGCCCACGAGGCGCTACGGCTCGCCGGGTACGAGCCCGAGGTCGTCAGGGTCCGCGGGCTCGGGATCGGTCCCCGGTTCATGCACTGGATCACGGATGGGCGGCGGGAGGTCGAGGAGCTGAGCGGCCAACGGGCGGTGCCGGTGCTCGTCACGGACGACGGTGAGGTGGTCGCGGACTCCGCGCGCATCGTCGAGTGGGCGGAGGCGCACCCCGCGCACCGCACCGGCGCGCGATCAGCGTGACGCTCGAAGCCTGCGGTCGCGCCTAGCCGAGATACCGGGCCGCGGCGAAGTCTCGCTCGGTTGC
>DATFON010000076.1:0-5078 GCA_035265465.1 Solirubrobacterales bacterium
CCGCGACGGAGGTTGTAGACGGCCGGCAGGAGCTTTCGCGCGGCCAGGTCGCCCGTGCCGCCAAAGATGACGAGGGTCGTCGGCGGGGGGAGCGGCTCCTCGATGTCCTCGGCGAACGGGTTCTCGGGCAGAGCCTCGGCCTGGGTCGCGGTGGTCACGAGCCGGCCTCCACCCCGCTTCGTGGTGAGGCGAATACCGCGTCCGCCTGGGCCAGCTCCAGTCCCGCCAGCAGAGCCGCGCCCCGGACCCCGGCTTCGCGGCCGTGCCGGGCCAGCCTGATCTCGGTGCGCTCGCCCACGCCCGGCAGCACGAACTCGCGGGCGACCTCTCGCGCGGGGCCGAGCAACAGCTCACCCGCCACCGAAACGCCACCGCCCACCACTACCTCGTCCGGATCGAACGTGTTGATCGCGTTCGCGATTCCCACGCCGAGCCGCTCACCCAGGACACGCAGGGCGCCGATGGCGTCCGGGTCGCCCTCCTGCGCCGCGCGCACCACGTCGCGCCCATCGACGTGATCGCCCTGTGCCGCCAGCCGCCCCAGTTTCGAGTCTGGACGCTGGGCGGCGACGTCGGCGCCGATGTGGTCGAGCACCCGCCCCGCGGCAAGCGCTTCCAGCGAGCCCTGCTGCGGAAAACGGCCCGCAACCGGGGGTCCCTCGCCGAAGCTGGAGCCGATGAGCGTGTGACCGAGCTCGCCGGCCGCGCCCGTCGAGCCGCGGTAGACCCGTCCACCGAGAACCAGCCCACCGCCGATTCCCGTTCCCACAGTGAACATGACGAGGTTCTGCACGAGTGCGCGGCCACCCTCGTCGAACGCCTCGCCGAGGGCCGCCACGGTGGCATCGTTGTCCACGAACACCGGCAGGTCGAACCGATCCTGGAGCACACGTCGAAGGTCGAAATCCGCCAGGTGGAGGTTCACGCTCGAGCGCACGCGGCCGGTGGCGAACTCCACAACCGATGGCACGCCCACCCCCACCCCCTGGGTACGGGGGTTGCGCACAGTCTCGACGGCCGCCACGATCTCGTCGACGAGCCCGTCGGCATTCGACGCCTCGGTGGGCTCGACGCTGGAAGCGCCGAGGCGCTCGTCCTCGAGCGCGGCCACAGCCACCTTCGTCCCGCCGACGTCCACGCCGATCAGGTGACCGCTCAGGCCGGCTTCATCGCCGGAAAGGGGCGGCGGGGGGTCCATGCGCGCACGATAACGGGTGCCCCAAAAGTGGCACCGAAGGCACGGCCCGGGCGTCGAGTGTGCGATTGCCCCCACATATTCGGGTGAATCCCACACTCGATCGGCAGCCG
Organism: Solirubrobacterales bacterium; assembly: GCA_035265465.1. GTDB lineage: Bacteria > Actinomycetota > Thermoleophilia > Solirubrobacterales > 70-9 > AC-56. The sequence continues at coordinate 1,309 of DATFON010000076.1, forward strand.
GCCCCACCTCCCCTACTTGCCTCGAATGAATCGCGTGACGGCGCGGCCCGGCGCAACCGTCAGCTCGCCGGCTCGGGCAGGATCCGCAGCAGGGCCCCCACCGTGATGCCGGCCGCGACCAGGATCGCGACCACGGCGCCGAGGAAGGCCGCATGCGGGCGATTCCATGCGACGTCGGGCCCGTAGCGAAGGGCCGCGAGGAGCACCGCTCCCACGAAGAGGAGGAACCCGGCCGCCATCGCCGCGACCTCGAGTCGACGGGCGAGCACCGTCGCGGACGGTGGTGCCGGCCCCTCCACCTGCGCGTCGCTGACCTCACCGGGACCCCACGCGTGGAGCATCGCGACTATTCCAGCGGTAAAGGCCAGCGTCAGTGCGTAGGAGCCGAGGGGATCGCTCGGCCGATGCCAGTCCGCGGTGACGACCAGGATCCCGACCCCGCCGGCGAAGAGCGCCGCCATGAGCGCCGCGACGCCGCGCAGCCGCGTTGGGGCGATGAGCACGGCGGAGAGCCCGAGACTGGTCGCGATCGCGGTATGGCCGGACGGATAGCTGTTGCCGCTGAGCGTGGAATGCCACAGGTCGGGCCGCTCCAGGATCACCAGCTTGAAGAGCTCCGTAGCCAGGACGCTGATGCCGACGATGGCAGCGGGTAGCGCGATCAGCCACGGTCGGCGCCACAGCCAGGCGAGCGCCCCCAAGGCAATCACGGCCGCGGCCAGCGACCCAACGCTGATGAAGCGCAGCAGCCTCGAGGCGCCCGACTGCGCCCGCTCCGGCGCCGAGCGCCCACCGACGAGGGCCGCCTCGTCGGCACGCTGGCCCACCCTGGTCTGCACCGCGATGCCGTAGATCGCGAAGAAGGCGATCAGCGCCACGGCCGCGATCGCCAACGGCTTCCTCATTACGCCTTGGGCTCTCGATCAGGCCGCGACGGGCTCGCGGCGGCGCTGCGGAGCGCGGCGGCGAGCCCGGGGCTTCGCCGGTGTGACCAGCTCCTTCAAGAACCGGCCCGTGTACGAGGCGTGATTTGCGGCGACCTCCTCGGGCGTACCGATTGCCATCACCTCTCCGCCGGCATCGCCGCCCTCGGGACCCAGGTCGACGATGCGGTCCGCGGACTTGATGACGTCGAGGTTGTGCTCGATCACCACGACCGTGTTGCCGGATTCGACCAACCGGTCGAGGACCTCCAGCAGGCGCTGGACGTCCGCGAAGTGCAGGCCCGTCGTGGGCTCGTCAAGGATGTAGAGCGTGTCGCCGGTGGCGACCTTCGAGAGCTCGGTGGCGAGCTTGATCCTCTGAGCCTCGCCGCCCGACAGCGTCGTCGCGGGCTGGCCGAGCCGGATGTAGTCGAGGCCGACGTCGTGCAGGGTCCGGAGGCGACGGTTGATCTTGGGGATGTGCGCGAAGAACTCAACCGCCTCCTCGACCGACATCTCGAGCACGTCCGCGATCGACTTGCCCTTGAACCGGACCTCGAGCGTCTCAAGGTTGTAGCGGCGCCCGTGGCACTGCTCGCAGGGTACGTAGACGTCCGGGAGGAAGTGCATCTCGATCTTGATCTGGCCGTCGCCCCGGCAGACCTCGCAGCGCCCGCCCTTGACGTTGAAGCTGAACCGGCCGGGCTTGTAGCCGCGAACGCGCGCCTCCTTGGTCTTGGAGAAGAGTTCCCGGATGTGGTCGAAGACGCCGGTATAGGTGGCGGGGTTCGAGCGCGGCGTGCGGCCGATCGGCGACTGGTCGATGTTGATGATCTTGTCGACGCTCTGGAGCCCGTCGATGCGATCGTGAGCCCCGGGGCGCAGCCGCGCGCGATGGAGGCGATTGGCCACCGCCCGGTAGAGGATCTCGTTGACCAGCGTCGACTTGCCCGAGCCCGAGACGCCGGTGACGCAGCAGAACACGCCGAGCGGCACCTCGACGTCGATGTTCTTGAGGTTGTGCTGGCGAGCGCCGCGGACGACGAGCTCGTCGCTCGGCGACCGGCGATGCTCCGGAACCGGAATCGTCCGCTTGCCGTTCAGGTACTGGCCCGTCAGCGACGCCGCCGTCCGGGCGATCCGTGCGGGCGTTCCCTCGGCGACCACCTCTCCCCCGTGCTCGCCGGCACCGGGGCCAAGATCGACCACGTGGTCGGCGGCGCGAATCGTCCCCTCGTCATGCTCGACGACAATGACCGTGTTGCCCAGATCCCGCAGTCGCTGGAGCGTGTCGATGAGCTTGGCGTTGTCGCGCTGATGCAGCCCGATGGACGGCTCGTCGAGGATGTAGAGCACGCCCACGAGAGACGAACCGATCTGCGTCGCGAGCCGGATCCGCTGCGCCTCACCGCCTGACAGCGTCGTCGCCGCCCGCTCCAGCGACAGGTAGCCGATTCCCACACTGTCCAGAAAGCGCAGGCGCTCGGCGATCTCGCGGACCACGAGCCGTGCGATCGCGCGCTCAGTCTCGGTCAGCTCCAGATCCTCGATCCAGCCCAGCGCCGCTCGCGCCGAGAGCTTTGTGTACTCGTAGATGTTGAGCCCGCCGACTGTGACGGCGAGGCTCTCCGGCCGCAGCCGCGCGCCGCCGCACGCGGGACACGGCTGCAGCGCCATGAGGCCCTCGATCCGCTCACGCGTGTTGTCGGAGTCGGTGTTCTCATACCGGCGCTCGAGGCTCGAGAGCATGCCCTCGAACCGCACCGTGTACGTGCGCCGGCGCCCGAAGCGATTGCGGTAGCTGACCGTGTGCCGCTCGCTTCCGGTGCCCTGGAGCAGGAGATCCCGATCGCGTTGGGACAAGTCCTGCCACGGCACGTCGATGTCGATCCCGTTCGCCTCGGCGACCGCCTCCAGCAGGCGGCGGTGGTACATCGACGCGGCCTTCGTCCACGGCTCCAGGGCACCCTCGGCGATCGACAGAGTGGGGTCCGGGACGATCAGCTCCGGGTCGATGACCCGCTGGAACCCCAGGCCGTGGCAGCCCGAGCAGCAGCCGTGAGGCGAGTTGAACGAGAAGATCCGCGGCTCGAGCTCCGGCATCGACGTGCCGCAGTTGAGACACGCGAACTTCTCCGAGAAGACCAGCACGTCCCCCCGCTTGCCGGCGCTGGGGCCGCTCAGCACCTTGACGCCGGGCGCCTCGTCGCCGTTGCTGACCCGCTCGCCGGCAGCGTCCCCGTCAAGGAGCTCCACCTCGATGATCCCCTCGGCGAGCTGCGACGCGGCCTCGATCGACTCGGATAGCCGCTTTCGCACGCCCTCCTTCATGACCAGCCGGTCGACGACCACGGAGATGTCGTGCTTGTACTTCTTGTCGAGATCGATGTCCTCGTCGAGTCGCCGCAGCTCGCCGTCGATCACGGCGCGCACGTAGCCCTGCCCGCGCATCTCGTCGAGCAGCCGCCCGTACTCACCCTTGCGGCCGCGGACGATCGGCGCCAGCACCATGAACCTGGTCCCCTCCTCCAGGGTGAGCACGCGGTCGGTGATCTGCTCGAGGGACTGGCCCTGGATCGGGGCGCCGCAGCTGTAGCAGTGGGGCTTGCCGATCCTGGCCCACAGAAGGCGCAGGTAATCGTAGATCTCGGTGACCGTGCCCACCGTCGAGCGGGGGTTGCGCGAGGTCGTCTTCTGGTCGATCGAGATGGCGGGCGACAACCCCTCGATCGAGTCGACATCGGGCTTCTCCATCTGCCCGAGGAACTGCCGCGCGTAAGCGGACAGCGACTCGACGTAGCGCCGCTGGCCCTCCGCGTAGATCGTGTCGAAGGCAAGGCTCGACTT
>DATFON010000077.1:0-4929 GCA_035265465.1 Solirubrobacterales bacterium
GCACCACGATCCGGACGAGCTGTACTCGTTCTTCCACAGCCTGTCCCACGTCCGCCCGCTCTACAAGGTGGCCTCCGGGTTCGCCTCGGGCCCGAGGGAGTTCGCGCTCTCGGTGTCGAACGTGCCCGGACCCAGGGAGCCGGTGAGCCTCCTGGGCAAGAGCGTCGCCGAGCTCTACTCGGTAGCCGAGCCCGCCGACCGCCATGCCCTCCGGGCCTCGGCGATCTCCCTCGCGGGCAGGATGGGGCTCGGCTTCTGCACGGACCCTGGCGCGGTCCCCGGCGTGAGCGATTTGGCCGATGGCCTTGACGCATCGTTGGCGGAGCTCTTGGAGCTCTGCTGAGCGCGTGGCGCATCACCGGGACGAAAAACGGCGGCACCCAGGGGAAGCGGGTTCGGCTCTCCGGACGAACCTGCCATCGAGTGTGCGATTTACCACCGTATAGGTGGTTAATCCCACACTCGTCCCGGCTTGCGCCACCGCTTCCTGGGTGCCCCGTCCCTCAGCCGCCGCCGGCGTCCCGGAACTTCACCATGCCGCCCAGCACCCCGACGTATGCCGTGCCGTTCGGGGCCAGCGTGACCGGGGCGTAGTTGTTGTTGTAGCCGAGGCCCTCGCCCGAGAGGCGGTGCCACACGGTCTTGCCGGTGTCGAAGTCCAGGGCCGTCAGGTACCAGGCGTCCTGGTCGTCCTTCCGCTGCGGCTTCGTGTACGTGTAGACGAGGCCCGCCTTGGCCGAGACCTTCGGCACCACCGACGGGGCGCGCACCCCGCTGTGCCAGACCTTGCGGCAGCCGCGACCGTCGCGGTCGACGTCGACCCGCTCCAGGCCCGGCGAGGTCACCCCCCCGTTCTGCGTCGCCATGATCGTGTAGCCGAAGTTGTTCTCTGCGATGAGCGCCCGGCCCGCGCCGATCAGCGATTGGTCGGTGGACGACGCACCCTCTTTGAAGACGGGCTTGCGGCAGATGACCCGCCGGCCATCGGGATCCGCGCGGCGCTGGAAGACCATGATGTGGACGGGGTCAGCGTTGTCCGTGATCGCCACGTAGCGGCCGCCGCCCATGATCGTTGGCGTGGTTCCCGATCCGGCCTCCGTCTGGCCCGGCTTGACCGTGCCGTCGTTCGGATAGCCGTGGCGCCACACGACGCGCACGTGGCCTCGCCTGGCCGTGAGTCGGTAGAGCGCCCCGTCCGTCACGACGTAAACCCCGCGGTGCTCGTCGACCGCGAATGAGTTGCCGATCGGCGAGCCCAGGTCGCGAGTGTGGATCTTGCCCGTCCTGCGGTTGACCCACCCGACCACGCCCTCGCGCGACGCGAACCAGATTCGCCCGTCCCAGTCGGGGAGCGCCGACACGACCTTGTCGTCGCTCGCGAGGCGCCCCGAGAGGTCGAAGTCCCGCCGCCGCTCGAGGCTCGGGCCCGGCGTCTCGGCGATGACGAAGATGTGCCGCGTGGTGGTCGGCGCCACCACGCGATCCTTGTGGTCGAGGTAGAAGTAGCCACCACCGCTGAAGTCGGTGAAGGGATTGCCGGCGCCGGGCTGTCGCGGCGGCATCGGGTAGGTGGCCAGCGGCGTCAGCGTCTTCGGGTCGATGATCGTCACGACCGGCCTGTCGAGCCCCACGCAGATCGCCACCAGGCGTCCCTGCGAGTCGAACGTGATCGAGGCGCACTCGCGACTCAGCACGGTGCCCGCGTAAAAAGCGGACTGTGTGCGGGTTCCCCGACCCAGGGGCCCGTTCCAGCGGTACGCATCGGTTTGGTGGGCGTCGTTGTGGAGGTTCGAGAGCCCGTTCGGCGCCATGAACGGGTTCTGGGGAACACGAGGCAGGAAGAACGGGTCGGGCGTTGCCGGAGATCCCTCGAAGGGCGTGATGTCGCCCGCCATCGGGCCCTGCGGAATCGCGGGTGGGGTCACCCCAGCCGTCTGCGCCCCGGCAATCGCCGGAGCCGCCAGCATCGCCAACAAGGCGACCGCGACCGCTGCCGCTCGCTGCATCATCCGAGCCGCCAGGCTACCTCCGCCTCCCGAATCACGTGCCAGTTGATTCAAGGATGGAAGAATGGGGACGATGGCGGCGCAAAAGCCCCTGGAATTGATCCTCGCGAGGAACCTGCTGACCAGCATCTCGACCCCCGCCTTCCTCGTCGACCAAGACGCGGCACTGGTCTTCTACAACGAGGCCGCTGGCGCACTGCTCGGCCGTTCGTTCGAAGATGTGGGGCGCATGTCGCCCGAGGAGTGGACCTCAAGATACGGCCCGTTCGACTCCAACGGCCAACCCCTCGAACTGGACGAGCTTCCGACGACGCGGGCCGTGCGGGACGGCCGGCCGGCGCATGCGGTGTTCACGATCCGCTCGGCGACCGGCAGCAAGCGCGAGATTGAGTCCAGCGCCTTCCCCATCGTGGCGTCGGAGGAGGGATCCTCCGGGGCGATGATCTTCTTTTGGCCACAGGACGGCGACGAAGCGGAGGACGCATGAGGCTCAAGGTCTGGGGAGCGCGAGGGTCGGTGCCTGCGCCCGGGCCGGAGATGAACCGCTATGGGGGCAACACCTCGTGCGTCGAGATCACGCTGGCGAGCGGCGAGCACCTCATCCTCGACGCGGGCACCGGGATCCGCACGCTTGGGCTCGACCTCACCGTCTCACCGCACGTGAACATCCTCCTCACCCACCTCCACCTCGATCACATCCAGGGACTGATGTTCTTCCCGCCGTGCTTTCGCGCCGACGCCGACATCACGATCTGGGGCCCGGCCTCGCCGGAGGCGTCGCTGGAGGACCGTGTCGCCCGCTACATCTCGGCGCCCCTCTCGCCCGTGGAGGTCCGGGAGCTGCCATGCGACGTCTCGTTTCGGGACACACCGCCCAGCGAATGGCAGCTCGGGTCGGCGACGATCCGCTGCGAGGCGATCAACCATCGCGGACCGACTCTCGGCTTCCGGATCACTGAGGGCGATACCACCCTTTGCTACATCCCTGACCACGAGCCGGCGCTGGGCACGGTGTTAGGGGACACGGACCCGGAGTGGATCTCGGGCTACGACCTCGCACGGGACGCCGATCTTCTGATTCACGACTGCCAGTACGCGGACGACGAGTACCCGCTGCACGTCGGCTGGGGGCATTCAGGCATGAGCGATGCCCTCACTTTCGCCTCGTGTGTCGGCGCCCGACGCATGCTGCTCTTCCATCACGACCCGCTGCACGCCGACGGCTTCCTCGACGACCTGCACGCGGCTGCCCGCCGGCGGTGGGCGGAGCTCGGCGGCGACCCCGCGCTCATCACGATGGCCAGGGAGGGCGAGGAGCTCGAGGTGGGCACGGCCGCCACGCCCGCGGGCCTGACGACCACGGCCTGACGGTACTGATGGCAAGGCAGCCTGGCCATCCTGTCCATGCGCGGGAGCAGGGCGTTTCGACAGTCGGTACAAACGCCCGCCGAAAATTCTCGACACGCGGCTAGAGACTTCCGGGCCGAGCGCACCTAACTTCGCGGCCAGATTCCGATAACCGCGACCTCGGGGCGGTGCCCCGGTGGCCTAGGAGGAAATGACACATGCGACGTAAGCTGCTTGCCGCAGCCCCGTTGGGGTTGATTGCGGCGCTTCTGGTGCCAAGCGCCGCGTTGGGCGCCAAGGGCCCGTCACTCACCGACACGATCTCCAGCGTCAACACGACCTGGGTAATCGTCGCCGCCGTGCTCGTAATGTTCATGCAGGCTGGCTTCGCCCTGCTGGAGATCGGGTTCTCACGGGCGAAGAACGCGGGCGCGGGGGTCGCCAAGATCCTCGTGAACTTCTCGATCGCATCGCTCTGTTACTGGGCGGTCGGGTTCGCGCTCGCCTTCGGTGGGCTGGGCGAGATCGCGGGGACACACGGGTTCTTCCTCAACGTCAGCTCGGATGCCGCCTCGACCGGGGAGCTCATTCCGTTCGTCGGAACCTATGGGATCAACCCGGCCGCGTTCCTGTTCTTCCAGTTCGTGTTCTGCGCCGTGTCGCTGGCGATCGTCTGGGGCACGACGCTCGAGCGCATCAAGTTCGCGGCGTACGTGATCTACGCGATCATCTTCAGCGCGCTGATCTATCCGATCATCAGCCACTGGATCTTCGGCGGCGGCTGGCTGCAGGTCAACTTCGGCATGCAGGACTTCGCCGGGTCGACCGTGATCCACCTGATCGGCGCCACCGGCGCCCTGGCGGCCCTGCTGCTGCTCGGCCCGCGCCAGGGCAAGTACGGCCCCGACGGTCGCCCGAACGTGATCCCGGGCCACTCGATGCCGCTGGTCGGGCTCGGGATCGTGATCCTCTGGATCGGCTGGTTCGGCTTCAACCCCGGTTCCACCCTCTCCACCCTGGACGGGCGCTTCGCCGAGGTAGCGATCGTCACCCAGCTCGGCGCCGCGGGTGGCGTGCTCGGCGCGATGCTGACGATCTACGCGCTTACCCGCAGCTTCGACATCGGCATGACCGCGAACGGGGCGCTGGCGGGGCTGGTCGCGATCACCGCCCCCTCGGGATACATCGAGTGGTGGCCGGCGCCCCTGATCGGCCTGATCGCGGGCGTGATCGTGGTCGCCGGCGTGATCACGATCGACAAGGTGATCGACGACCCGATCGGCGCGCTCTCGGCCCACGGTCTCGCCGGCATCTGGGGAACGCTTTCCTGCGGCTTCTTCACCGCCCCCCGCCTCGCCGAGTACAACGTGATCGGCGCCACCAACGACGAGGGCGAGTTCCTCGGCGGGCTCGTCTACTCCGGCAGCTTCGAGCAGCTCGGCGTGCAGGCACTAGGCGTGGTCTGCGCCTTCGCCGCAGTGTTCGTCCTCAGCTTCGCGATCTTCTTCGCGATCAAGGCGACCTACGGCCTGCGTGTGAGGCCCGAGGAGGAGCGCTACGGCCTCGACATCGTCGA
>DATFON010000078.1:0-3807 GCA_035265465.1 Solirubrobacterales bacterium
CCCAAGGGTCAGCTGACCCGCGTGACCGCGTGCGGGTGAGGCGGGTCTCCCTCCGCCCCGGCGATGATCCAGGCGAGCAGCTCGAGGCCGTCGACCAGACGGGGTCCGGGGCGCACAACATAGGCGTCGGCGTCGATGGCCCAGACCTGGTTGTTCCGACCGGCAGGCGTTGTCGCTAGCTCGGCGAGCACGGCACGGGCCTGCTCGGCGGCGTCAGCGAGGTGGTAGCCGCACGGCGCGACGACGAGGATCATCGGCGCTTCCTCGCGGACGGCGTCCCACGTGGTCACACCGGCGTGGCCGCCGTTGTGCCCGAGGACGGGCTCGCCGCCGGCCCGCTTAACCATGTCAGGGATCCAATGTCCCGCTCCCCACGGCGGGTCGACCCACTCCAGCACGAGCACCCGCCGCGGATCGGCGTCGGCGCCGAATCGGCCGACGCTCGCCAACGACAGGCTCGCCTTGACTGCGGCCATCCGGGCCCGCAGGCTGTCGACAAGCAGGTCGGCTCGGGCAGCGACGCCCGCGGCCCGGCCACATTCTGGATGTCGATCATCACGTCGTCGAGCGAGTGCGGGTCGAGCGACACCACTTCAGCCCGACAGCCGAGCCGGCCGAGTGCCTCGTCGACATCGCCGGACGGCACGGCGCAGACCCGAGACCGGACACAGGTCCTGGGTAAGGATTAAGTCGGGCTGGATCTGGGCGATGCGCGCCCCGTCGAGTCTGTACAGAGGCGTCTCGCCCGCGGTCGTGGTGCGGACCGCCTCGTCGATCTCGCCCAGCGGGAGGTTTTCGGGGAGTCTGCTCGAGGAGACGATCGGCTTCTGCTGCACTTCGGGCGGGTAGTCGCACTCGAACGTGCGCCCCTCCAACTGGTCGCCCAAACCGAGGGCGTAGACAATCTCGGTCGCCGACGGCAACAGCGACACGATGCGCACGAGTCGTCCTCAGCCCGCCTCGTACCGCACCGCGGCGCGGTCGGCCCGGATCGGCGCGATAAGGTCGGTGATCACGCGCTGGTGCTCCAGATGGGCGCTGTTGATGGTCTGGTCGTCGACGAGTCGAAGTCGGCGACCACTGCGGAGTCCCAGTTCCCCGCGTTGACGCCCATGTCGGGCCCGAACTTGAACGCCACCGGTTCGGGCGTCATACCCTCCTTCCACCGGAAGCACACCACATGCCGGACCATGGGCGGCACGGTACCAACGCAGCGCGCGGATCCCGCCGATGGGTCCTGGCGTGCCCGTCGGCCTGGCACGGCGCGCGCTGAGGACTGCCAGGCTGCGGCAAGTATCTGGCCGGCGCTCCTCGCTATAGCCCGCTCCGCAGCTCGTCTCAGAAGTGGCGCTTCCCGCGCTTCCAGCCAGCCGAACCTCGTCCCGTCCAATCGATCAGCCACCCCTACCGCTTGAGCGATGCCGATCCGCCATCCGCCATCCGCCCAAGCAGAAACTTTCCTGGACAGCTTCTTCAGCCCGCTGGTCTGTTTCTGGTCCGGACCGGCTGTTGCTCCTTATCGAGGGCGGCAAGAATGTCGGTTGAATGCAGGTCGACTAGGTCGGATGGGGTGGATCGGTTTGGTCGGGCTGGCGAGATTTGAACTCGCGACCCCTTGACCCCCAGATCGGGCCTCCACGGTGGTCGAGCGTGAACCACTTATCGCTGGTGTCCATAGTTGACCGTTGAAGTGCGCTGAATTCGGCCGTCGTGGTCCGTAGCTGGTCCGTAGTTTTCGCCCCACTCCCACGTGATTGCCCCCCGTCGTGGCGAGTCTGGGTTTCCCCGCCTCCGAACTCCCATTCGAGACACGTTGCATCGAACGTCGACAACAACGGCTCTGAACAAGCACCTGGCCGGAGAGCGCTGCGAGCCGGTGGCGATGTCTAGAACGGCGGTGGCCGGAGGATCGTGATCCCTAACCTGCCTGGGGACTTGCCCCCTCTGACTTGCCGTCGAGCTGCTCGGCGGCGCGAAGCATGGCGCGCGCCGCCCCTTTCAGCACGCGTCTGGTCTGCTCGGCGTCGAGCCTTGCGACATCTTTCAGCATTGTCACCGCGTCCGGACTGATTGCCAGTGCCAGGGCGAGACGAAGGCTTTCCCGCGCCTCGGCGGCCACGGGGGAGATCGTCTTGTCGATCCAGTCCATGCGCCTCCCCTTACGCACCGGCGAGTCGGGGTCGCGCAGCCAGATGTCGTGGTAGACGCGCAGCGCAGTGCGGACGTGCCGCTCTTCGGCGTACACCGTCCTCACCACCGCATCGATGAGGCGATCGAGGCGTGCCCCGACGTCCGCGGTCTGCGGATCGATAACCAGCGCTTCGACCTCGCGCCAGACGTCTCCGGACTCGAGCTCCACGCTGAGCGCTTCTTGTGTGGGGAAATAGCGATATGCGGTGGCCCGCGAGACGCCCGCGGCATCCGCGGCCTGCTCCACCGTGGGCTGCGTGATCCCCCCGGCGGCCGCCACGATCAGCGTGCGCGTCCGCGCCTTTTGCGCCTCTCTGCCTTTTGCTTGATTCACAGCCTTGTTTCCGAGACATATCTCATGATAAGATTTATCTCATTATCACAGTTTAGGGAGGGATCTGCAATGGGAATGTCACATGAGGAGATGGACCGGGTCGTCGACGATCATTTCAGGTTCGAGGCGACCGACGACCTCGATGGTGTGATGGCGAGCTTCGCGCCGGGCCCGCTGCGCCACGAGATCATTCCTTCGCCGATCGGCGAGATCAGCGACCGGCAGGACATCCGTGACTACTACACGATGCTCTACGCCTGTGCGCAAGGCGACAAAGCCACCTGCATCCGCCGCCTCTATGGCGACGACTTCCTCGTCGACGAGACGCTGTGGGAAGGCATGATGGTGGACGGCAAGCCATTCCTGCTCGAGGGCAAGAGCGGTCCTACGAGCAACCGCATCCTCCACGTCTTCACCTTCCGCAACGGCATGATCGCCTACGAACAAGCCTGGCTCGACCTCGCCGCCATGCAGCGCCAACTGCGTTAGCCCGTAACAGCCGTCGGCATTGCGAGCGATGGCGCCGTCGATGAACCCGTCGGACGCATGCGAGGGAACCTGGTCCGAGCGGCCGCCACTCATCGAGGGCGATAAGGACGTCGGTTGAATGCACGTCCGACAAGGTCGGATGGAATGGAGTGTATTGCTCGGGCTGGCGAGACTTGAACTCACAACCCCTGACCCCGAGATCGGGCCCCCGCGGTTGTAGAGCGTGAATCATTTATCTCTGGTGTCCATGGTTGAGCGTTGAGGTGTGCTGAGTTCGGCCGTCGTGGTCCCTAGTTGGTCCGTAGTTCGGCCCCACTCCCACGCCGCGCTCGTGATTGCCAACCCCGTCGATGCTGACTTCTGTTCGATCCAACCACAAGGGGTAATGGGAGGGACTCCCACGCTCCGCGTATGGCGCTCTAGCGTCGAGATCGAACATCAGCTCGGGCGCATACGCGCCTCGGTCTCAGGGAACGGAGTTGACAGCCATGGAGTACGTACGCCTCGGACATAGCGCTCTAAAAGTCGGCCGAATCGCGCTGGGGTGTGCATGAGCTTCGGCGATCCAACTCTGGGCATGCACTCCTGGACGCTGGGCGAGGAGGCCTCCCAGCCGTTCTTCAGGCAGGCGGCTTATCGGGAGAATCATCCGAAGTCGGTGATCGGCTGACTCATTCAGCCGGACGAGTCGAGACGTCCACGCCATGACGCGGCGCTCAGCGCCTCTGTACGCCTCTCAGATGGGCCGGTACGTGGGGCTGGCGGCGAGGCTGCACATTCGAGGGAGGCAGGGC
>DATFON010000079.1:0-7388 GCA_035265465.1 Solirubrobacterales bacterium
GCTCGATCCGCTTGCTCTTGCCCACGACGCTGACGGTGCGCTGGTAGGAGTCGCGGAGCAGGATCGAGTCGCCCTGGCCCTTCTCGAGCGCGGAGCCGACGGGCAGAACCGCGTAGTCCGGCTGGCTGACGAACACCGGCACATAGCGCACTCCGGTCACGCGGGTTCCGCGGCCGTTCGTCACGCAATCGAGCAGCACGACCATGCCGTCCTGGCTCTCCGCCGGAAGCCCTGCGGCCGGGCTCTGGTTGGAGATCAGGTTGCCCTCGCTGAAGACGACGAACTTGTTGTTGATCCGCTGTATCGGCTGCACCGCGTGCGGCCCCTGGCCGACGACGGCCGTGATCAACGGCGAGTCCGTCAGCTTCTTCGCCAGCGCGAGCTGCCCCGAGCTCGGCTCGGGCTGGTACTCGGGCACGATCTCGGCGCCCCAGTGAACGTTCACGATCACGGACTCGGCGCCCATCTTGTGCGCTTTTTTGGCGGCGTCGAGGATCCGATCCGCACTCGCGATGTTGACTGACCACGGATGCGGTAGCGGGATCCCGTTCGTGTCGGTCGTGTAGGCAAGAAAGGCCACCTTCACGCCCTGGACCTCCACCATCGTGATCTGACGTTGAGCCTTCTGCGACGGAAACGAGCCCGTGTGCTCGATCCCCTTATCGTCGAGCGCCTTGCCCGTGTCGTCGATGCCTGCCTGACCCTGATCGAGCGAGTGGTTGGAGGCCGTGTCGCACACGTCCCAGCCGGTTGCCTTGATGCCCTGTGCGAGTGCCGGCGGGGTGTTGAAGATCGGGTAGCTCGTCGGCGTCGCCGGGGTCATCGGCGTCTCGACGTGACAGATTCCCAGCGAGGCGTCGGCGACATACGGCCGCAGCTCCTTGAGCTCGCCGGCGAAGTCGTACCGGCTACCGCCCCCCAGGGCCAGCGCCTGCTCCCACACCGCTGTGTGGATCAGCAGATCGCCGCTGGCGGAGACGGTGAAGTGCACCGGCTCGGCCTCGCGCTCCATACGGATGATTGCCTTTGCGCTGAGGGACTCGCCCCCGCCCGTGTTGCCTCCTACGAGCAGGCCAACCGCGAGCGCGGCGACTGCGACGAGCGCCAGCGCGGCTGTCCGGCGGCGCCGGTAGGCGGCGGACTGGCCCCGGCGCCGTGAGGCGACCGTTCGCGGTGCGCGGCGATCCGGCCTAGACGGCATGCCCGAATTGTCGCGGAGCAGGAGGTCGGCGTCGTTTGGCGGTAGCACGCCGGCATCCGGGGGAGTAGGTTCGGGACCGATGGAGGCGGTAACGACAGTGCGCGAGGAGCGGGACCGCTCCGAACAGCCGGCGTCCTCGTTCGCGAAGTCCCTCTTCTGCGGGGAGATCCACGAGGAAATGGTGTTCCCGTGGCCCGAGCCCGACGCCGCCGAGCAGGACCGGGTGCGCGGCCTGATCGCCGCAGCACGCGAGATCGGCGAGCGCATCGACTCGCACAAGATCGAGGAGAAGCGCTGGCTCGGAGCCGACCTCGTCCGCGACCTCGGGGAGGCCGGGCTGTGCGGCCTGTACGTCCCGGAGCGCTACGGCGGGCAGGGCCTGTCCCAGACGGGGTACGCGCGCGTCTTCGAGACCTTTGCCCAGATCGACGCCACCCTCTCGATCGTCATGGGCGTGCACCAGTCGATCGGCTTCAAGGGCATTCACATGTTCGGAACGGACGAGCAGAAGGAGCGCTATCTCCCCGACCTCGCGGCTGGCCGCAAGCTGGCCGGCTTCGCGCTGACGGAGCCGAACGCCGGCTCGGACGCCCACAACATCCAAAGCCGGGCCGTCCGCCAGGCCGACGGTTCCTGGATCCTGAACGGCGAGAAGCGCTACATCGGCAATGGTGGGACGGGGTCGCTGTTCACGACGTTCGCCCGCTGCGAGCTCGATGGGAAGGACACCCACATCGCGCTCATCGTCGAGCGAAGCATGAAGGGCTTCGAGGTGGGCGAGCGCTACGACACGATGGGCCTACGGGGCAACGACCTGCGCCGACTGTATTTCCATGACGTGCGGGTGCCGCCCGAGAACGTGCTCGGCGAGCCCGGTGAGGGCTTCCGGATCGCCATGCAGATCCTCAACAACGGTCGCATCGGGCTGGGGACGGGCTCGGTCGGCGCCACGAAGGGGCTACTGGACGGCGCCATCGCGCATGTCAAGGAGCGGCGGCAGTTCGGCCACCCGCTGGCCGACTTCGAGCTCGTCCAGGACAAGATCGGCTGGATGGTCTCCTACCTGTTCGGGCTGGAGTCCATGTGTTACCTCACCTGCGGCTTGGTGGACGCCGACGTCGCGGATTACTCGCTGGAATCCGCGATCTGCAAGGTGTCGGCCACCGAGTTTCTCTGGTACGCCGCCAACCGGGCCATGCAGCTCAAGGGCGGCGCCGGTTACATGCGCGACGAGCCCTACGAGAAGATCCTTCGGGACATCCGCATCTTCCCGATCTTCGAGGGAGCGAACGACGTGATGCGCGCCTTCATCGCCCTATCCGGGATGAAGCCGGTCGGGGAAAAGCTCTCCGAGCTGGGCGAGGTCGGCCTGGGCGATCCGATCGGCTCGATCGGTGTGCTTGTCGACTACGTCGGCGGACGCATCCAGCGCGAGGTCCGGCCCGATCGGATCACAGCGGCCCATCCAGAGTTGTCCGACCTCGCCGACTCGGCCTCGGATCAGGTCAAGCAGCTCCGCGACGTCACCGAATCGCTGCTTCGCAAGCACAAGCGCGGCATCGTCGAGCATCAGTTCGCGCAGAAGCGGATCGCCGACTCGATCGCCGACATCTACGGCCAGATCGCGGTGCTGTCCCGGGTCACACGGATCTTCGAGGACCAGGGCGTGGAGCCCTCCGGCCAGGAGCGCTACATCGCCGAGACGTTCTGCAACCGTGCCGCGCGCCGGGTCCGAGGGCGATTCGGTCACGTCGAGGACAACGACGACGAGCGGATGTCGGCCATCGCCAAGCTCGCCTACAAGCGCGGCGCGTACGGCTACGCGCTGTTCGAGGACTGAGGACTAGGGCCGGTACAGCGGCAGGCCGCGCTCGCCCGCGAAGACGTCGAACACGGCCCAATGCTCCGGGTTGCCGCTTCCCGCGAGCGGCGAAGTCTGGTTCGTGACCAGCAGGCGCCGGCCCAGGAAGGCCGCGCTGGCCGGGCCGTCGAATGGGACCTCCATCATCGCGTTGTCGACCGGCGTCGCCGGGACGCGCGTGAGCTCCTCGCCCGTGCGGGACAGAACGAGCATCTGGTTGGCGCCGGCAAGCGCGACGTAAACCCGCCCGGAGCGCGCCACGGCGAAGCCGTCCGGGCCGTCGAACGGCTTGCTCCGCCAGAAGAGCCTCAGGGGCCCGGCGGTGCCGTCACGGCGGACCCGCACCTTGAACAGCGCCCCGGAGGTGGGATCCCCCGTGGAGGGAGAGGTGGCGGTGCATGCGAAGAGGATCGTGCGAGGCGAGACGAACTGGATCCCATTGGGGCCGAAGATGTTCTCGAGCCGCGGGTCGGTGAGCCATACCCGCGGCTTCCCGCCGTTCTTCGGGACGCGCCAGATGAGGGCCTGCTCCAAGTCGGTCACATACAGCCGGCCGCGCCGGTCGAAAGCCGGATAGTCCGGCGTCGGCTCGGCGTCTGTGACGGTCGCCGAGCACCCCCTCTGCTCGGGTTCGGTGCAGGGCGGAACGTCCCGGAAGCTCGCGTAGTCGTGCTGCCGTCCCGTACGGAGATTGATCCGGACGACGCGTGGCGTGGCCGAGCGATCGAGCGCGTAGAGGCGGCGGCGGGCGTCGAACGCCAGTCCCTGGATGCCGTGGTCGTCGCTCAGGTCCTGGCGCCGAAGCTCGATATCCCGCAGAAGCCCGCCCTGCCGCGAGTAGACGAACACCTTCGATGGGACGTCGGCCTCGCCCTTCCCCTGCTGGTTGGTGCCGACGTAGACCCGGCGCTGATGTGGGCCAATCGCAATCGGCTCTGGCTGCCCGGGTTCCGGGACCCGGGCGAAGACGCGGATGTCGAGAGGGGAGCGGCTTGCGGCCGTCGCCGACGGCGCCATAGCCCCCGTGACCACGGCGAGGCCGGCGCTGAGGGTCAGCGCTGCGACGAGCCTCCGGCTGTGCGGACGAGGGGGCACTTCGACCCCCTACATCGTCGTCAATCCTCGCCTCGAGCGCGTCAGTTCGGCGTTCGCCGCGGGCTCAGTCGCGCCTGACTTGCAGGCCGTCGAGGATGACCGGAAGGATGCTCTTGCGAGCCTCAGGTCCCTGTGCGTTGATCACGCCGGCCATCGCGCAGAACACCTTGCTCACGTCGTCGAACTCGAAGTCCTCGCGGAGCTTGCCGGCGCGCTTGGCCCGGTCGAGCAACTCCGTGGTCGCCTCGAGGAGCTCCGGCGGCGCGGTCTGGGAGTTGAGCCCTCCCGGCCTGGCGCCCACCGCCTCGCACCAGCCGATGTCCTCAGCCTGCATCGAGGTTCCCCGCTCGAACATCTCGACGACACCACCCCACGGGTCCGGGTTCTCGAGGGCCGTCTTTGTGAGGTCGACGATGCGCGCCATCTTGTCGGCCCAGAGCGCCTCAAGCAGCGCCTCCTTGGTCGGGAAGTGGCGGTAGACGGTGCCCACGCCAACGCCGGCGCGGCGGGCGATCTCCTCCATCTGCGCATCGAGGCCGTCCGTCGCGAAGGTCTTACGTGCGGCGTCAAGCACCCGCCCACGGTTTCTGCGGGCATCGGCGCGAAGTGGTCTGGGTGTCTTTGTGGGGGCGGACGACAAACGGAACCTCAATTCCGTATACTGATTCGGAACCGGAACTCAGGTTCCGATTCTACCCGGAAAACAGCAGTCTCGCAAGGAGCCAAGATGGACACTCCCAACACCTCGGACCGCCGCTGGATCGCCCTGATCATCCTGTGCGCCGCGCAGTTCATGGTCGTCCTCGACGCGTCGATCGTGAATGTCGCCCTCCCCTCGATCCAGCGGGCGCTGGACTTCTCCCAGGAGAACCTCCAGTGGGTGGTGAACGCGTACGTGCTGCTGTTCGGCGGCTTCCTGCTCCTGGGCGGTCGCGCGGCCGACCTGCTCGGCCGCAGGCGGATGTTCATCGCGGGACTGGGACTGTTCTCCCTGGCCTCGCTCGTCGGCGGTTTCGCGACCAGCGAGGCGATGCTGATCGCGGCCCGCGGCGTGCAGGGCCTGGGGGCAGCGATCCTGTCCGCGGCAGCCCTCTCGATCATCACGGTGACCTTCACCGAGGGCGCCGATCGCAACAAGGCACTCGGCATCTGGGGCGCGGTCGCCGGAAGCGGTGGCGCCGCGGGCGTCATCCTCGGCGGAATCCTCACTCAGAGCCTTGGCTGGGAATGGGTGCTGTTCGTGAATGTTCCCATCGGGATCGCCGCCGCCCTCCTCGCCCGCGTGTTCGTCTCCGAGAGCCGCCGCGAGGTCGCGGAACGGCGCTTCGACCTCGCCGGAGCGGTGAGCGTCACCGCCGGCTTGATCGTGCTGGTCTACGCCGTAGTGAGGGCCACCGATGTCGGCTGGGGCTCGGTGGAGACGATTGCGCTGCTCGCGGTCTCGGTCGCGCTCCTCGCGGCCTTCACGGTCATCGAACTGCGCACGAGAGCGCCGCTGATGGACTTCAAGATCTTCCGCACGCGGGCGATCGGGGCCTCCAACCTCATCGGGCTCCTGACGGGCGCGGCGCTGTTCGCGATGTTCTTCTTCGTCACGCTGTACATGCAGAACGTCCTGGGCTATTCCCCGCTCAAGGCCGGGCTGTCCTACCTGCCTCTGGCACTGAGCATCATCGCGGCGGCCGGTGTCGCCTCGCAGCTCACGACGCGGCTTGGCGTGCGCCCGGTGCTGTTCGGTGGCCTGGTGCTCGTCGCCGGAGGGCTCGTGTGGTTCTCGCAGGTCTCCGTCGGCGGCAGCTACGTGAGCGACATCCTGTTCCCCTCGGTGCTCGCCGGCTGGGGCCTGGGCCTCGCCTTCGTGCCGCAGACGATCGGCTCGCAGGCCGGCGTCAAGCCAGACGAGGCCGGCCTCGCCTCCGGGCTCATCAACACCTCGCAGCAGATCGGTGGAGCGGTGGGTCTTGCGGTGCTCAGCACGATCGCGACCTCGCAGACGAACAGCGCGCTCGCCGCTGCTAACGGCGCCGCCAGCGCGATGCCCGCGGCGCTGGTCGACGGGTTCCACTGGGCGTTCCTGGTCGGAGCCGGGATCGCGGTGGCCGGCGCGTTGTTGACGCTGGCGCTGATCCGCGACGAGGAAGTGGAGATGCAGCCGACCGGCGTTGAGGAAGTGGAGATGCAGCCGACGGGCGAACCGGCGATCGAAGGCGCCTAGCCGAGTCTGAACCGCAGCGAGTAGAAGTCGAGCATGTGAGGCATCGGGCGGTCGGGGTCGAGGGGCGACGTGACCTCGACCTCGGCCGCCCGCAGTAGCGACGCAAGCATCGCCTTTCCACAGAACAGGGCAAGGCCGGCGCCCGGACACCCCTGCGGGCCTCTGCTGAAGTGGTTGAACTCCCAGCGCTCGGCTGCGTCCCCATCGATCCAGGCTTCCGGCAGGAAACGATCGGCGTAGTCCAGCCGCTCGCGGTCGCGATGAAAGAACGTGTTGACGATGAGGACCTGCGTTCCGACTGGGACCGTCTCCCCCTGCCAATCTGTGTCCGCCAGAGTCACGCGGGAGAGCATCGGTGTGGTCGGCCACAGGCGCATCGCCTCCTGGAGGCATGCCTCGAGGTAAGTGAGAGCCTCGATCTGGGACCCATCGGCGTGCTCGTCCAGACCGCCGATCTCGTCGAGCGCCTTCCCGCGCTGGCGTGGGTGGGACAGGATCGCGGCCAAGGCGCGGAAGCTGTTGATCGCCAGGGTGTCGTGCGTGGCGAACAGCCAGTGCGGGACCTGCCCCTCCCGTTTGGTCCTCTCGTCGCTCGGGGCGCCTTCGAACAGGCCGACCAACGCGCCCTCGTCCGCCGCGTCGACATATTCAAGGAGACGCTCAACGAAGTAGGTGTAGCGCTCCGACGTCCTGCCCGGCATGCCGTTCGCCTCGTCCATCATCGCGGCGAGCTCACCTGTCAGCTCATCATCGTCCCGCGCGGCGTCGCCCAGGATCACTCGGCGTGCGAGGCGGCGAAAGGCTCGCTGCCACTCGTCCCAGGTCAGCTCGCCCGCGGTCTCGCCGACCAGGGCACCGGCCTCCTCTCGCGCGGTGGCGGCGAAGCCGTCGGCGAGGCCATGCATGGGGGCGCCGGTCTCGAGTACCGCCTCGGTGAACTCCCGGCGATTCCGCCACTCGTCCCCGCGGGAGATCGTGAGCGCGTCGGGCTGGAAGGCGACCATTCCCTTTCGCTT
>DATFON010000080.1:0-5113 GCA_035265465.1 Solirubrobacterales bacterium
GGACGCCGGCGCACAGCGCATCGGCTCGCTCGGACCCGCCCTTGACCTGAAAAGCGAGCATCGTCCCGAACCCGTCCATCTGTCTTTGGGCGAGTTCGTGTCCCTGGCTGTCGGGCAGGCCGGGGTATAAGACGCGATCGACATCCGGATGCCGGTCAAGGCGGCGCGCAAGCTCCAGGGCGGTTGCCTGGGCGTGTGCCAGGCGAACCGGCAACGTGCGCAGGCCCCGTAGCGCCAGCCACGCCTCCAACGCGCCTGGCGTTGCACCGGCGTCGTGGCGCACTCCCCTTAGCGCGTCGGCCCGTTCCGCGTCCCGGCACACCGCGATCCCGAGCAGCAGATCCGAGTGGCCGCCGATCAGCTTTGTGGCGCTGTGGACGACGACGTCGCAACCGAGGTCCAGCGGCCGCTGCAGAAGGGGCGTGGCGAATGTGTTGTCCACCACGGACGGAATGCCGAGCTCGCGGGCCGCAGCGGCGAGCCGCTCCAGATCCGCGATCCCGACGAGCGGGTTCGTCGGCGTCTCGATCCAAAGCATGGAGGCATCGTCGACGGCGGCGATAACCGCATCCGTGTCGGTGATGTCAACTGGCGTCGACTCCAGCCGCCCCTCTTCGGCGTGACCGCCCAGGAGCCTCCGGACACCCAGATAGGAGACCGTCGGGTGGACGACCCGTGCGCCGATCGGCAGCGTCTCGAGCACGGCCGCAACCGCCGCCATCCCGGAGGCGAACGCCACGGCCTGGCCGCCCTCGAGCTCGCCGATCGCCTGCTCCAGGGCGCGCCAGGTAGGCGTGCCATCGGTGCGCGCGTAAGCGTCCTCGGCCCCGGCGTGGAACGTCGAGGCCATCACCAGCGGCGGCCCAAGCGGGTCACCGGGGCGTCCCGGACCGCGACCCGCTTTGACCGCGATGGTCTCCGGCCTCAGTCGCCGCTCCGCACCCACGACCTCAGCGTAGTCCGACTAAGCTCCTCCGCGGTGGCTGAGCTCGACGGACGTGTGATCGCCATCGCCGGCGCCGCCGGCGGACTAGGCCCCACCGTCGCCCGGCGCCTGGCCGACAACGGCGCAACGATCGCCGCGACCGACGTGCACCAGGAGCGGCTCGATCAGCTCGGCTCCGACCTGGAGCTCCCGGAGGACCGCTTCGACGGCCGAGTCGTCGACCTCCTCTCCGAGGAGGCCACGGGGAAGTGGGCGTCCGCGCTCGCCGAGCGCTTCGGCCGTGTGGATGGCCTCCTGCACCTGGTCGGCGGCTGGAAGGGCGGCGACCCGATCGCCACGACGCCGCTGGAGGACTACGAGTGGCTCCACGACCTCCTGGTCCACACGGTCCAGCACACGACGCGCGCCTTTTACGACCAGCTCGCCGGCAGCGACACCGGCCGCTTCGTACTCGTCTCCTCCTCGCAGGCGCAGAGCCCGAATGGGACCAACGCCTCCTATGCCGCGACCAAGGCGGCCGCCGAGAGCTGGACGCTCGCCCTCGCCGACTCCTTCAAGGACACAAAAGCGACGGCGAACATCATCGTCGTCAACGCGATCCTCACCCCGCGCATGCGCGAGGAGAACCCCGAGAAGGAGTTCCGCACCTTCACCTCCGCCGAGGACCTCGCCGACGCGATCCGCTTCGTCGTCGGCGACTCCGCCGCGAAGATGAACGGCAAGCGGCTGGAACTTCATCCGTGAGCGGCGGCCACCCCCGCGGCTTCGCGTCCGACAACAACTCCGGGGCGCACCCGGAGGTCCTCGAGGCCATCGCCGCCGCCAACGAGGGCCACGTCGTCGCCTACGGCGACGACGACTACACGGCGGCGACCCGCGAGCGCTTCCGCGAGCACTTCGGTGAGGCTGCGGAGCCGTTTCTGGTCTTCAACGGCACCGGTGCGAACGTAACCGCACTCGACGCGCTCACGGCTCCCCACGAGGCGGTGATCTGCACCGACGTCGCCCACATGCACGTTGACGAATGCGGCGCCCCCGAGCGCGTCGCCGGGATCAAGCTCCTCACGGTCGCGAACACCAACGGCAAACTGACTCCCGACGACGTGCGCCGCTGGGAGGCGAGCCGCGGCGACGAGCATCAGGTCCAGCCGCGCGTCGTCTCCATCACCCAGGCGACGGAGCTCGGCACCGTCTACAGCGTGGATGAGACCCGGGCGATCGCGGACGTGGCCCGCGAGCTCGACATGTACCTGCACATCGACGGCGCGCGGCTTGCCAACGCGGCCGCAGCGCTCGATGCGCCGCTGCGCGCCATTACCGTCGATGCCGGCGTGGACGTCGTCTCGTTTGGCGGGACGAAGAACGGCCTGCTGGTGGGGGAGGCGGTCGTGTTCATGCGGCCCGAGCTCGCCGAGTCCTTCCTGTTCACCCGCAAGCAGCTCGGCCAGCTGGCCTCCAAGATGCGGTTCCTCGCCGCCCAGTTCGACGCCCTGCTGACCGGCGATCTGTGGCGCCGAAACGCCTCCCACGCGAACGGGATGGCGCGGCGACTCGCCGACGCGATCACCGCGATCGAAGGCGTCGAGCTCGCCTACCCGCCTGAGGCAAACGGGGTCTTCGCCAACCTGCCGGCGCCGGCGATCGACCGTCTGCGAGAGGCGCTGGCGTCGGCGATGCCGTTCTACGTATGGGACGAAAAGGCAGGGACGGTGCGGCTCATGTGCTCGTGGGACACGACCGCGGAGGATGTCGACGGGCTGGCCCGAGCACTCGATGAAGCGATGCGAGATGTCGGCTGAGAACGTCGAGATCGTCCGCCGCGGTTACGAGCACTTCCTCGAGACGGGCGAGGCCGCTGCGCAGCTCTGGGCACCGGGCTTCGTGTGGGACATGTCTACGTTTCGGGGCTGGCCGGAACGACAGACGTACGAAGGTCCGGAGGGCGCCCGGGAGTTCCTCACCGGGTGGGTGAGCGCGTGGGAGGACTGGCGGCTCGAGGTGAAGGAGCTCGTGGATGCCGGCGACGACGTTGTGGCGATCGTTCACCAGAGCGGACGCTCCAAGGCGACCGGGCTCCCGGTCGACATGACCTTCGGGCAGGTCTGGACGCTCGAGGACGGCAAGCAGACGCGCATGCGGATGTACGCGGACCCGCAGGAGGCGCTGCGGGCTGCGGGTCTCGACTAGCCCAGCTCGAGCGCCGTCCGGCAACGCCAACCGAGGGCCTTTTCTCGGATGCGGAGCCCGGGTAGCCGCTGGATGAGCGACCAAAGGAGGAACCGATGCCTCACACGGTCCGAAAGCAGGGTTCCAAATACGCGATCGTCGACAAGAACACCGGCAAGGTCAAGGGCAAGTCGGACACGAAGAAGAAGGCCCAGGCGTCGGCGAGGATTCGAGACCAGCGGGCGAGCGACTAGCGGCGCTATCGTGAACGCCCCGCCCGGATAGCTCAGTCGGTAGAGCACCTCCATGGTAAGGAGGGGGTCGTCGGTTCGAGTCCGACTCCGGGCTCTTCGCAGCGAACTGGCCGGAGCCTCCCAGTGCGCGCTCTACACACCCGGACCTAGCGGGCGGCCGGAAATGCTTGTAGCAATTAGCACAGATTGAGCGTTGATCCCGACCTACCGATCAGGGGTCCGCGCACCGAGCCAAGGCGCCGCGAGGCGGTCTGGGCGTCGCTGGCGTTCAGGGCGGCGCCGCGGATGCTGGAGAACAGACTGAAGCGCGTGGAGTGCTGGGCCGGACATCGCCCTGAACGGATTCCTTCAGCCAGCGAGCCATAGTCGCCGCAGAATCGCTCTCATGCGACCATTTTGGGCGATGCGGTCGTTCGAACTGAGTCCTCACCCCGACTCGAGAGACACGGAGAGCAGCGATCCCGGGACCGCTCCGGTTCCTGGGGTTCCCTCGAGCCCGCAGTCGGACCAGCCGCCTGCCGCACCACGGCGATCGGAGCGCGCTGGGCTCGCTCCGGACGCGGCGCCACGAGGCGCGGCCGCGGGCGCCCCCGCGCCCACGCCTCCGGCGCCAGCTCGCTCGAGCCTCAGTGGCAACCAGGCCCAGCATTCCGCACCGCCATCTTCACCACCGCCCGATGCCCCGCAGCAATCCCCAGCCTCGCGGCGCCCACCCATCCAGGAGCAGCTGACCTTCCAGGAGCGGGAGCTGGTCCGGGAGATTGAGGAGGCGGAGTCGCGCATCGTTGCTGCACAGCAGGGCATGGCCGAGGCTCTCGAACAGGCCGAGACACGCCTGAAGGAGATCGATGGGCGGGCCAGCGAGGCCGAGTCCAGGGCAGACCGGGCGGAGGAGGAGCTCGTCAAGCTGAAAGAGGAGGAGACCGAGCGCAAGAAGCGGCTGCGCGAGTTGCTCGATCGGATCACCCAGGCCGAGGAGCGCAGCGCCGAGGCCGAACGCCGCGCTCGCGAGACCGTGAGCCGCATCACCGGAGTCGCGCCGGAGTCGGAGGCGCCCGCAGGGCAGCAGCGGGCCGAGCAGGCCAACGAACAAGGGGACGAACCCGTCCGCGGAGCGCCGGAGTCCGACCAGCAATCGCCTCCGCCAGCTCCCGAATCAGAGGCTAACCCCCATCCGTTCGAGATCCGCTCGCCAACGCCCGAGACGACTTCGCCGGCTAAGCCACAGCCGGAGACGCTTGAGTCGCCTCAGACGAACTGGTTCGAGGTCAAGGTGCGGCGCCCCTGGGCGGTGGCGCTGCTCCCATTCATCACCCTCGGCATCTACCACCTCGTCTGGTGGTATCGGATCAACCGCGAGCTTCGCGACTACGGTCGCGCTCGGGGCCACGACCTCGGCCAAAACCCGACCAAGTCGCTTCTCGCGCTCTTTCCAGGCGCCATCCTCATCGTCCCGGCCGTGATCACCTACTGGCGAGGGACCAGGCGTGTCCAGGAGGCCGCCCGCCTCGCGGGGAGGGAGCCGCTCAGCGGTTGGCTCGCGTTGCTTCTGTACCTACTCCTGGCGGCAGGCTTCTCGGCGTACCTGCAGTACTCCCTAAACCGCATCTGGCGCTCAATAGCTCGTCCAGTTTGAGGTGCATACGGTGGGCGCAGTGGTAGACGAGGGGCAGTAGACGAGAAGCGACGAGAATCCCGGCTGGCACCGTTGTGGGGCCATGATGCCCGGCCCGACCGGGCGATGACC
>DATFON010000081.1:0-20357 GCA_035265465.1 Solirubrobacterales bacterium
CGAGCAGACCCGCCTCACGCAGGTCGGCTCCGTCGTGGGGACGGCGGCCTACCTGGCGCCGGAGCAGGCCCGCGGCGAGGAGGCCACACCGGCCTCGGACGTCTACGCCCTGGGCGTGGTCATCTACCAGCTGCTCACGGGACGCCTGCCGTGGGAGGGCACGACCCTGGCCGAGCTTGCGATCCGCCGCGAGAACGAGCGCCCGCTCGCCCCCAGCTCGTACGACTCGGAGGTCCCCGAAACGCTCTCGACCGCCGTGCTGCGCTCGCTGGAGGGCGATCCGTCCCTGCGCTACACGACGGCGCGCGAGCTGGCCGCGGCGCTACGGGCTGGTCTCGCGGGGACGGAGCCCCCGCGGCCCGACAGCGAGGCCGCCACCAGGGCGATGACCCGCACGCCGACCTCGGCAACCCGCCGGCTGCCGCTCGAGGAGCCGGCGACGGCTCCCACGCGCCGCGCTCCGGCACCGCGGCCCGCCCCCAGGCGGCCCGCCGCCCCCGCTCCGGCACCCGCCGCGGCGAAGAGCTCGACGGCGGGCCGGGTCCGCAGGGTGATCGGGCTGCTGCTGGTCATCGCGATCTTGGCCGCGATCATCGCGGCGATCGTGCTCGTCACCACCAACGCCGGCCAGAACACGGGTCCCGGTGAGCTGATCAGGAACGAGATCCGCGACCAGGCCGAGGCGATCAGGGACTTCATCCAGAGCCACACTCAGTAGGCGCCCCGGCACCTACGCCAAGCCCGCATCCCACGGCGGCGCGCCCGCGAGGATCGCGTCGCGGTAGGCGCCAAATCGGCCCTCGCCGATCGCCTCCCGGCAGCCGCCGACGAGCCGCTCAACGTAGGAAAGGTTGTGGAGCACCAGCAAGCGGACTCCCGTGAGCTCCTCGGCCCGCGACAGGTAATGGACGTAGGCGCGGGTGTGGGCGGCGCACGTCTCGCAGGGGCAGTCCTCCACCAGCGGCGACTCGTCCTGCGCGAACTCGGCCTTGCGGATGTCGAAGCGGTAGCGATCGTCGGGGCGCGGGGCGAGGGCCATCCCGTGGCGGGCCAGACGGGTGGGGACCGCGCAGTCGAACACGTCGATCCCGAGGCCGATCCCGTGCACCAGGTCGTCCGGCTCGCCGATGCCGAGCAGGTGGCGGGGCGCCTCCATCGGCAGGTGTGGAACGGTCATCCCCACCACGCCTCGCATCTCCTCCTTGTCGCGCCCAAGGGTGCCGCCGATCGCCACGCCGTCGACCGACGTCTCGGAGACGAACTCGGCGGAGGCTCTACGCAGGTCCTCGTGGACGCCGCCTTGGACGATCCCGAAGACGGCCTGGCCGGGCGGACCCTCCCGCTCGTGCCAATCGAGACAGCGATCGAGCCACCGATGGGTTCGCTCGGTGGAGCGCGCGGTGTAGTCCCGGTCGACGTGATACGGCGTGCACTCGTCGAACGCAAGCGCGATGTCGGAGCCGAGCTGGCCCTGGATCGTCATCGACTCCTCGGGTCCCAGGAAGCGCTCGGACCCGTCCACGTAGGAGCGGAAGCGCACACCATCCTCGCCGATCTCCAGCACGCTCCCCCGGCCGGACCGCGTCCCCCGGCGCCCCTTGACCTCGTCCGCGACCGTCCCGTGGGCGAGTGAGAAGACCTGGAAGCCGCCGGAGTCGGTGATGATGGTGCGATCCCAGCCCATGAAGCCGTGAAGGCCGCCGAGGCTTGCGATCCGGTCGCCCCCGGGAGACAGCATCAGGTGGAAGGTGTTGCCGAGCACCATTTCGTAGCCCAGCCCGGCCACCTCGGTAGCAGTGAGCGACCGGACGCTCCCCCGGGTCGCCAGGGGAATGAACGCGGGCGTCCGCACGATCCCCGAGGACGTGTGGAGCCGCCCCGCTCGGGCGGCTCCGTCGCGCGCGGTGATCTCGAAGCGAAGGCGTTCCGGGTCGGCTCGCACCGGCCCGGAAGCCTACGCGTCTGTCTCGCGCCTACTTCTCCTGCGCCGTGCCGTTGACGGCTGGAGCGCTGATCTCAACGCGATGAGGCTTACGCTCCTCGGGCTTCGGGATGCGAACCTCCAGCACTCCCTTGTCGAAGCTTGCGTCGATGCGCTCCGCGTCGACGTCCTGTGGCAGCGACATCGAGCGCGAGAACCCGCCGGAGGCCCGCTCCACGCGGTAGAACCCGTCGGCGCGCTCCTCGTGCTCGGTCTTGCGCTCACCTGACACCGTCAGGACGCCGTCCTTGACCTCGATGTTGACGTCATCGCTGTCCAGGCCCGGAAGATCGGCCCTCAGGACGAGATGGTCGTCGGTCTCGACGAGGTCCATCGGCGGCACCCAGCGACGAAGCGCGCCGTTCGCGGACCGCCCGCCGAAGAAGGTGTCGAAGAGCCGATTGACCTCGGACTGGAGCGAGTCCACCTCGCGAGTCGGATCCCAACGAACGATTGCCATCTCTACTCACCTCCCACTGCTCTCTTGGAAGAAAACCTTAGTCCCTATATAGCAGATGTTCGCCAACTGTCAAGGGTGCGGCCGGGATGCGTGAGGACCCGCCGCGATAGGCGTGATTCAAGCGCGGAATTGGGCAATGAGGCCGGCCCGCGCCCAACTTTCGGGCACCCAGATGGGGTTCGGCAAACCCACGCCTGGGCCGGGAGTACCGCCTGGACTTGAACCCCTGCCGCCGGCGCTACTCGATCAGCGAGCGCCCCGTCATCGCCGCGGGCTGCTCGATGCCCAGGAGGGCCAGCGCGGTCGGGGCGACGTCGGCCAGTCGGCCCTCGGCCAGGGAGACACCCTCCACCGTGATGACGAACGGCACGGGGTTGGTCGAGTGCGCGGTGTTCGGTGAGCCGTCGGGCTCGAGCATGTTGTCGGCATTGCCGTGGTCGGCGGTGACGATGCAGGCGCCGCCGGACTCGTGGACCGCGGCGATCACGTCGCCGAGGCAGGCGTCCACCGTCTCGACGGCCTTGACCGCCGCCGGGATGTCGCCCGTGTGCCCGACCATGTCCGGGTTGGCGAAGTTGATGATCCCGAATCGAAAGCCGTCCTGGCTCCAGCGATCGCGGAACGCGTTGGCGGCGGCGCGGGCGCTCATCTCGGGCTTCTTGTCGTAGGTGGGCACATCCCGCACGGAGGGAACGAGGCAGCGCTCCTCCCCCTCCCATTCGACCTCCCGGCCGCCATTGAAGAAGTACGTGACGTGTGCGTACTTCTCAGTCTCGGCGGCGTGGAGCTGGTGGGCCCCCTGGGCGGCGATCACCTGAGCGAGCGTGATCTCCGGGACCTGAGGCGGGAACGCGACCGGGTACTCCCAGCCCTTCCGGTACTCCGTCAACGTCGTGAGGTGAACCCGCGGCGCGACCCCGCGGGGGAACTCGTCGAAGTCGGGCTCACCGAGCGCCCGCACGAGCTCGCGCGCCCGGTCCGGGCGGAAGTTGAAGTGAAGGACGGCGTCGCCTTCCGCCATCCCGTCGTAGTCGCCGACCACCGTCGGGCGGATGAACTCGTCGGTCTCGCCGCGCTCGTATGACTCGCGCGCCGCGTCGACCGCCGACTCAGCGCGCAGTCCCTGGGCGTGGACGATGGCGTAGTAGGCCTCGTTGATGCGATCCCACCGCCGGTCGCGATCCATTGCGTAGAAGCGCCCGCACACGGTGCCGATCCGCCCCGCGTGCTTCAGCCACCGCTCCAGCTCGGCCAGGTAGCCGGCGCCCGCCTTGGGCGGCGTGTCGCGACCGTCGGTGAACGCGTGGACCACGAGGTCCGGCACCCCCTCGCGCGCCGCGAGCTCGATGCATGCCTCGATGTGCTCCCATCCCGAGTGGACGCCGCCGTCGGAGACGAGACCCATCAGATGCAAGCGGCCTCGCGGGCCGGAGCGTGCCGCCTCGCATGCCGCCTTGAGAACAGGGTTGTCGAAGAAGCTTCCGTCGGCGACAGCGTCGTCGATGCGGGTCAGGTCCTGCCGCACGACAGCGCCGGCACCCAGGTTTAGGTGGCCCACCTCGGAGTTGCCCATCTGGCCCTCGGGGAGGCCCACGTCGCGCCCACTCGCCGACAGCGTGCTGTGCGGGAACCGGCTCCAGAGGTCGTCGAAGTTGGGCGTCGCTGCCTGGCTGATGGCGTTGCCGGGCCCCGGCGGCGCCAGTCCCCACCCGTCGAGCACGACCAGCGCGAGCGAGGGCACGGGCACCTCGGATGGCCCGGCGGGTAGGCTCACCGGCAGGCCTCGGTGACGGCGGCGAAGTCGTCCGGGTCGAGGCTGGCCCCTCCCACCAGCGCGCCGTCGATGCCATCGGGCGCGAGTACCTCGGCCGCGTTCTCGGGCTTCACCGAGCCGCCGTAGAGAATCCGGACGGCGGCCGCCGCGCTTTCGTCCCGGCCCGCGACCAGCGAGCGGATGAACGCGATGGCCTCTGCCGCCTGCGCGGGGGTGGCGTTGCGGCCGGTGCCGATGGCCCAGACCGGCTCGTACGCGATCACGAGCTTCCTCAGCTCCTCGTCTGCGACGCCGGCCAGGTCCGTCTCGATCTGCCGGCGGAGGACCGTCTCGGTCTCGTCGCCCTCCCGCTCGTCCAGGGTCTCGCCGACGCAGAGGATCGGCTGAAGCCCGGCCGCCAGCGCCGCGGGAACCTTGCGCGCGAGCGCCTCATCGCTTTCGGCGAAGAGCTGCCGGCGCTCGGAGTGGCCCAGGATCACGCCGTAGACATCGAGGTCCACGAGCATCCCCGGCGCGACCTCGCCCGTGTAGGCACCCTCGTCCGCGAAGTGCATGTTCTGGGCAGCGACGCGAACCTTCGTCCTCGCGAGGCGCTCGACGGTGAGAGCGAGGGACGTGAACGGCGGGCAGATGACCACCTCGACGGCCTCGAGCTGCTCCGCGGCGCGCGGCAGGAAGGCGTCGAGGAACACGGCAGCCTCGGGCCGCGTCTTGTGCATCTTCCAGTTGGCCGCGCAGATTGGGTTCCGGGGTGGCATCGAGCTCTACCTGTCGCCTATTGCTTACTGCTTACGGCTTCGGAATCGAGCAGCGCCGCGACGCCGGGGAGCTCCCGGCCCTCCAGCAACTCGAGCGATGCGCCGCCTCCGGTGGAGATCCAGTCGATTCGGTCGGCCAGCCCGAACTCGTCCAGGGCTGCGACCGAGTCCCCACCGCCGACGACCGTCGTGCCGGGCGCATCGGCGACCGCCTCGGCGACGGCGCGGGTGCCCGCCGCGAAGGGGGGAAGCTCGAAGGCGCCCATGGGCCCGTTCCAGAACATCGTCCCGGCGCTCGAGATCGCGTCGGCGTACACGGCCCCCGTTCGCTTCCCGATGTCGAGGCCCATCCAGCCGTCGGGCACCTCCGTCCCGTCGAGCTCGCGACGCTCCGTCTGGGCCGAGAACCCGCGGCCCAGCACGATGTCCACGGGAAGCATCAGCTCGCAGGGTGTCTCGTCGGCGCGCTCGAGGATCTCGCCCGCGGCGTCCACCGAGGCCTCGTCCACCAGCGATTTACCGACCGCGATCCCCTGCCGCTTGAAGAAGCTGAAGGCCATCGCGCCACCGATCATGATCCGGTCGGCGACGTCCAGAAAGCGCCTGATCACGCCGATCTTGTCCTTTACCTTCGCGCCGCCGAGGACGAGCCGCAACGGTTGCGCCGGGTCGTCCCGCACGCCCTCGAGTTCCTCGACCTCGCGCTCGAGGAGAAGCCCGGCATACGCCGGGATGAGATGCGCGACGCCCTCGGTCGTTGCGTGCGCGCGGTGAGCTGCTCCGAAGGCGTCGTTCACGTACACGTCGGCGAGCCGCGCGAGCGAATGCGCGAGCTCCGGGTCGTTGCTCGTCTCGCCGGGCTCGAAGCGGCTGTTCTCGAGCATGACCACGTCGCCCGGTGCGAGTTCCTCGGCAAGGGCCTCCACCTCGGGACCGACGACGGCGGGCGCCATCCGGACGTCGACCCCGAGGAGAGTGCCGAGCCGCGCTGCCGCCGGCGCCACCGAAAGCTCGGGGTCCGGTCCGTCCGGCCGCCCCAGATGGGTGACGAGGATGAGCTTGGCACCTCGATCTCGAAGGAGCTGGAGCGTCGGAAGCGTGCCGCGGATCCGCGAGTCGTCGGTCACCTCGCCGTTCGCCAGTGGGACGTTGAAGTCGACGCGAACGAGCACGCGCCGGCCCTCGACCTCCGCGTCGCGGACGCTTGCCTTGGCGAAGCTCAACTCATCCGTGGGACGTAGCGCGACCGGCGGGGCGGGTCAGCCGCCGTCCGCTGTCGCCAGCGCCGGCTCGAGCACCTTGGCGGCCAGCTCGACGCAGCGGTTCGAGTAGCCCCACTCGTTGTCGTACCAGGCGATCACCTTGACCATGCGACCGTCGGTGACCATCGTCTGCTCCCCGTCGAAGATCGACGAATGCGGATCCTGGATGATGTCGGTCGAGACGATCGGATCCTCCGTGTAGGACAGGATGCCGGCCAGCGGTCCGTCGGCTGCCTCCTTTACGGCGGCGTTCAGCTCCTCCGCCGTCGTCTCGCGCGATATCTCGCAGACCAGATCGACCACCGAGCCGGTGGCGACAGGAGCCCGCATGGCGATCCCGTTGAGCTTGCCGTCCAGCTCGGGCAGGACGAGGCCGACGGCCTTGGCAGCACCGGTGGTGGTCGGGATGAGATTGAGCGCGGCGGCTCTGGCCCGGCGAAGGTCCTTGTGGGGCATGTCCTGCAGGCGCTGGTCGGCCGTGTAGGCGTGGATGGTGGTCATGAGGCCGCGCTCGATGCCCACGGCCTCGTTCACGACCTTGGCGACCGGCGCCAGGCAGTTCGTGGTGCACGAGGCGTTGGAGATGATGTGGTGGCGCTCCGGGTCGTAGGCGTCGTCGAAGTTCACGCCGAGGGCGACGGTGACGTCCGGATCGGTGGCCGGCGCCGAGATGATCACCTTCTTGGCGCCGGCATCGAGGTGCTTGGCGGCCTCGTCCCGCTTCGTGAATAGGCCCGTTGACTCGATCACTACGTCGACGCCCAGGTCCTCCCACGGCAGGCTCGCGGGATCCCGCTCCGCCAGAACCCTGATCTCGGTGCCGTCGACGGCGATCCCCCCCTCGCGCTCCTCCACCTGGCCGGGAAACCGCCCAAGGATGGAGTCGTACTTGAGCAGGTGCGACAGGGTCGCCGCGTCGGTGATGTCGTTGACCGCGACGAACTGCAGGTCGCTGCCGGCCTCGTGGGCGGCGCGGAAGAGGTTCCGCCCGATCCTCCCGAACCCGTTGATCCCGACTCTCACTGCTGCCATGTGAACGTGCTCCCTCCTTATCTTCCGTCTCAGTCCGCGCTCACCGGACCATACTGAGCGGCGGTCAGCCCGCGGCCTGTGGCGTCCAGCGAAAGGCGCGCAGCCCGACGAGGAATCCGGCGATGCCCCAGGCAGCCACGATGGCGAGGTGGACCCACTCGAAGCCGGTACCCCCTGTTCCGGGTTCCCATGCAGCGAAGAAGGCCTCGAAGAAGTGACGGACCGGGAACACGTCCGCCACGTGCAGGACGCCGCTGGGTATCTCGCTCTCGGGAATGAAGACCCCCGAGAGGAAGTACAGGGGGAAGATCGCGATGTTCGTGATGGGTGCGGCGGCGCTCTGGGAGGGAATGAAGCCGGTCAGCGCCAGCCCGAGGCAGCAGAAGGCGGAAGCGCCGACCGCGAGCGTGACGAGAACGGCGGGAGCGCGATCCCACGGGATGCTCACCCCATAGGCGATCCGGCCGATCGCGGCGAGCAGGACCAGCATCACCAGCGACACGACGAGGGAGTTGCCGATGCGGCCGGCGAAGAAGACCCAATCGGGGAGCGGCGTGCCACGGCCCCGCTTCAGGATCCCGAACTCACGGTCGATGGTCACGCTCATCGCCAGGTTCTGGAAGGTCGCCGAGATGACCGCAAGCGTGAGGATCGCCGGGACGTAGTAGGTGCTGACGTTGACCCCGAGGCCCTCCAGGCGCTCATCGCCGCCGAATACCAGGTCGAAGATGACCAGGAACATCACCGGGAACGCCACGGTGAAGAACACCGACCCCGGGTTGCGCCAGAACGTCTTCTGGTCGAAGCGGAACTGGTGAAGCGCCAGAGCCGCGCCGCTCATCGGCGGATCTCCTCAGGCGTCGCGGCGGCGGTGAGCTCCAGGTATACGTCCTCCAGGTTCGGCTGCCTGACCTCGAGCCCGGCGAGCGGGATTCCCCGCTTCAACGCCCAAGCGGTCAGCTCGTTCAGCGCGCGCACGGGATCGTCCGCTCGGATCTGGACATCGCCCGCGGACGTCGCGATGCCAGGGGCGCCGGCAGCCAATGCGCCGGGCAGATCGTCCGCGGCCATCCCTGCCGGGAGTTGAAAGCTGATCACGGTGACCCGGCCGTCGCGCGCGCTCAGCTCACCGGGCGAGCCCTCGGCCACGATCCTTCCGTCGGCGATGATCGCCACGCGATCGGCGAGCTCCTGGGCCTCCTCCATGTAGTGGGTAGTGAGGAAGATCGTCTTGCCCAGGTCGCGGAGGCTCGCGATCACCTCCCACGCGCGGCGCCTTGCCGAGGGATCGAATCCCGTGGTGGGCTCGTCCAGGAACAACAGCTCGGGGTCTCCGATCAGGGCCAGCGCAACGTCGAGCCGTCGTTGCTGGCCGCCGGAGAGCCGGGCGACCCGCTGGTCCGCCTTGTCGGAGAGTCCGACCATCGCAACCGTCTCGTCGACACCGCGGGGGCCGCGGTAATAGCCAGCGAACAGCTCCACCGACTCACTGACGGTCAGCTCCGGGTGCATACGGCTCTCCTGGAGCACGATGCCGATCCGCTGTCGCCATTCGTGACCTGCATCGGCCGGATCCACACCGAGGACGCTCACGTCGCCGGCGGTGCGGTTCCTGTAGCCCTCGAGGATCTCGACCGTGGTCGTCTTGCCAGCCCCGTTCGGGCCGAGAAAGGCGAATATCTGCCGCCCGGGGACCTCGAGGTCGATGCCCCGCACCGCCTCGAGCTCGCCGTAGGACTTGCGCAGCCCGCGCACGCTGATCACCGGGTCGGCCACGGATGTTCTAGGCCGGCGCCGTAGGGCGCCGGCAGCAGCATGTGCCGTTCATTGTCTGAGATTCTATGGACGGGCACCCTGCCGGCCCGGCCGCGGACACAGTCGGGCGGATATGTATGGAAGTTGACAAGCGAGCCTTCGCTCTCTACCGTCCGCGCGGCCGTGGAACGGGGGAGCGGGACGACGCCGCGCAGCTTCGAGCGACGACTGACCGTCTCGTTGCTGATCCTGCTCGCGGTCGCCATCGCCCCGTCAGCCCAGGCGTCGAACGGGTGGGTGAACGGCGACTACTACGGGATCAACTTTCAGCAGCTCCGCGAGCTGAAGCCATCCGAGCGCGGCAAGCACCTCGCCCGGATCGCCAAGCTCGGGATCCACGACATCAGGGTCGGTTTCGCGTGGCCTCGGCTCGAGCCCCTGCCGCCAGTCAACGGCCAGCACCAGTATCGGTGGACGTCGTTTGACGGCGAGATCGCCTCCCTGGCCCGCCACGGCATCCGTGCTCAGGCCAACATCACCCAGACCCCCCGGTGGAACGCGGACACGTCGATCATCGGGGCCATCAACTGCAACCGGTCATCGAGCTGGGCGCCCCTCGACATCGGTCCCTATGGCCCGCTCGCCAAGGCGATCGCCGCGCGCTACGGCCGCGGCGGGACCTTCTGGAGGGCGCACCCGGACGTTCCCGCGAAGCCGATCGTGCGCTATGAGATCTGGAACGAGCCAAATCTCCGCGGCGGCTGGTGCCCCAACCCCCAGCCCGAGCGGTACGCCGACATGTTCATGATCGCGGCGAGCGCAATTCGCTCGGTCGATCACCAGGCTCAGATCGTAACGGGCGGCGTGGCGCCTCCAGCCAAGCAGAACCGGCACTACCTCGCCATCTCCGAGTTCCTCGGCCGGGCGACGGCGCGGCAGCCCGGGCTGATTCGCAAGGCCAGCGGGTCGGCCGTCCACATCTATCCGCCCACCGGTGCCGGAAAGCAGCTCGACCGGGTTGCCTGGTTTCGGGAGCAGCTCCGCCAGGGTGGAATCCCGAACCGCACGCCCATGCTGATCAACGAGATCGGCTGGCCGACCGGGGGTTCATCGTCAGCCGTGTCGGAGGAGGAACGGGCCAAGGCCTACACCATGGCGACGGTGAACATCCCGCGCACCAACTGCAACGTCATGGGAATGCTGCCCCAGTCCTGGACCAGCAATCAGATCAACGACAGCAACCCGGAGGATTGGTACGGCATCGCGGGCCCGGTCACCGCCAAGCCGTATCCGTCCGCGCGCGCCTACTCACATGCCGTGAAGCTCATGCGCGGGCAACTCTCGGACGCGCCCCCGGCGGACCCCCTGATGGTGTGCCCGGGGATGGCGCCGCCGAAGCCTCCGGGAGGCGGAGGCACGCCAAACCCGTGCACGATCGTCGGCACGCCTGCTCCGGATCGCCTCGTGGGAACGTCCAAGCGGGACGTGATCTGCGCGTTTGGCAACCGCGACGTCATCCGCACCAAGGGTGGCCGCGACACTGTGCTCGGCGGCGGCGGCCGTGATCGCATCCTGGGAGGACGCGGGCCAGACCGGCTGAAGGGCGGTGCGGGACGCGACAAGGTCAAAGGCGCTCGGGGACGCGACTTCCTGGTCGGCCAGCGCGGGGGCGACAAGCTCGGCGGCGGTAGGGGCAACGACAAGATCAAGGGCGGTCCGGGTCGCGACAAGCTCAGCGGCGGTCCCGGCGCCGATCTCCTGGCGGGCGGGCCCAGCGGGGACGTCCTTAGGGGCGGCCGGGGTCACGACCGGTTGCGTGGCGGCGCCGGCCACGACCGCAAGTTCCCATAGCGACTAGTCCAGCTCGACGTCCCGGTGCACCACGCGCAGGGAGACGTCCTCGTGATCGGCGAGGTGCTCGGCGATGCGATCGGCGACCGTCAGCGAGCGGTGCTTGCCCCCCGTGCAGCCGATCGCGATCGTCAGATGCGTCTTGCCCTCGGTGACGTAGGCGGGAAGCACGAAGTCGAGGAGCGGGAACAGCCGCTCGTAGAACTCCCCGGCGATGTCCCCGGCCTCCACGTACTCGACGACCCGGGAGTCGCGGCCCGTCAGCGGCCGCAGGTCCTCGCGGTAGTGCGGGTTGGGGAGAAAGCGCACGTCGAGCACCAGATCGGCATCGCGCGGCGGGCCGTTCTTGAAGCCGAACGTGATGATCGTCAGCGCGAGCCTGCCGGATGCCCCCTTTGGCCCGAGCAGCTCGGTGACGATTCGCCGCCGGAGCATCGCGCCCGTGAGGTCGCTCGTGTCCATCACGACGTCGGCGTGCTCGCGCAGGGCCCCCAGAACATCCCGCTCCGCGCGGATCCCCTCCAGCACGCGGCCGTTCGGGGCCAGGGGGTGGCGACGGCGAGTCTCCTTGAACCGGTCCATCAGGGTCTCCTCGTCGGCCTCGAGGAACACGACGGTGGGCTCCAGGCCGGCTTCGGTTAGCTGCCCCAGCACCTCGACGAGCTCCTCGAAGTAGTCCCCGCCGCGGACGTCCGAGACGACGGCCGCCCGGCGCACGCCGCTCCCCTCGTGTCGGAACAGCTCGCCGAGCGCGCTGATCATCCGCGGCGGCAGGTTGTCGATGCAGAAGTAGCCGCCGTCCTCGAACGCCGCGATCGCCTCGGACTTCCCGGCGCCCGAGTACCCCGTGATGACCACAAGGTCGACGGCGGGCCTGCCGTCGCCGCCGCCTGCGTGTGATTGGTCGAACGCCGCCGTCATCCGATCTTGTGGAGCTGCCTGTGGATCTCGCGTGCGAGCTTGCCGGGGATTCCCGGAACGGCCTCCAGCTCCTCGCGGCTGGCTCCGACGAGGCGCTCCGGCGAGCCGAAGTGCGTGAGCAGCGCTCGCTTCCTGGTGGGCCCGACTCCGGGGAGCTCGTCCAGCAGGGAGCGGGTCATGGACTGATCGCGCCGCTTGCGGTGGAAGTCGATGGCGAAGCGATGCGCCTCGTCACGCACGCGCTGCAGGAGTCGCAGCGCCTCGGAGTCCTCGGCGATCGGGAGCGGCTCCGAGCGCCCGGGAACGAAGACCTCCTCGATTCGCTTCGCGAGCCCGATCACGGCGACACCGCGGTCGGCCAGCGGACGCAGGGCGCGCATCCCCGCTGAAAGCTGACCCTTGCCGCCGTCGATGACGATGAGGTCGGGGAGCGCGGCGAAGCCCTCGTCGCGCTCGGCGTCGTGCGGCGACCGGTCCGCCTGCTCGAGGAACCGGGCCGCGCGGCGTCCGAGCACCTCCTCGACCGAAGCGAAGTCGTCGGGGCCGTCCGCACGGTCCCCGCGGACCCGGAAGCGCCGGTAGTCCGACTTCTTGGGCGCCCCCCCTTCGAACACCACCATCGACGCGACGGTGTGGTCCGAGCCGAGGTTGGAGATGTCGAAGCCCTCGATCCGAACCGGAAGCGATTCAAGGTCCAGAGCATCCTGCAGCGTGGCCAGTGCATCGACGCGCTGCTGGCGCCGCCGCTCCTGCCGCAGCTTGTCCTGCGCCAGCGCCAGGCGGGCGTTTCGCTCCGCCAGCTCGCGAAGCCGCCGCTTGTCGCCGCGCTCCGATACCCGCACCTCCACTGGCCCGCCCCGCCGCGTTGACAGCGCCTCGGCCAGAACGTCGACCCGATCCTCGAGCGCGGGGCCCACGACGACCAGGCGCGGCACGGCCGGCACCGCGGAGTAGTACTGGGCGATGAACTCCTCGGTCACCTCGCCCTCGGCGCGTTCGGCCTCATTTGCCAGGTAGAAGCCCTGCCGCTCGGCCAGCACGCCGTCGCGCACCTGGAACACCTGCGCGTTGGCGCCGGTGCCCTCGACGGCCACGGCGATCAGGTCGGCGGTCTCGAGGGACTCCCCGGCCACGCTGCGGCGCTGCATCAGCGAGCGGACTGCCTCCAGACGATTGCGATAGGTGGCGGCCCGCTCGAACTCCTCCGCGCTCGACGCCTCGGCCATCTTCCGCTCCAGATCGCGCTCCACGTCTCGGTACCGGCCGGAGAGGAAGTCGACGATCGCCTCGATGTTTCGCCTGTACTCCTCCCGATCGATGTAGCCGACACAGGGTGCCTGGCACCGCTTGATGTAGTAGTCGAGGCAGGGAACTCCCGAACGGCGGCCCGGCTCCGGACCCTCGCACGTCCGGTACTGGAAGAGCTTTCCCAGTAGGTCGAGCGTCTCGCGAACGCGCCGGGCGCTCGAGAAGGGCCCGAAGTAGACGCGGCCCGGGCGGTGGCGCTCACGCGTGAAGTAGACACGCGGGAACTCCTCATCGAGGCTCACCCCGATGTACGGATAGGACTTGTCGTCGCGCAGGCGGATGTTGAACTTGGGCCGGTGGCGCTTGATGAACTGCTGCTCGGCCAGCAGGGCCTCGGCCTCGGTCTCGGTGACCAGGAAATCGATCGAACCAACCCGGCCGATGAAGTCCAACCCGCCGCGGTGCGGTCCCGAGAAGTGCGACGCCACCCGCTTGCGGATCGACACCGCCTTGCCCACGTACAGGACGCCGCCCTCAGCGTCCTTGAACATGTAGACGCCCGGCTGGTCGGGCAGCCGCTTCCGCTGCTCGCTCAGGCTCTCTGGCTTAGCTTCCACTTCTACAACAAGGTTAGGCTGCTGGCCCGCTGGCCAAAATGACAACCAAGGAAACGGCACCAGCCAGTTTTCGGGGGCTGACGCCCCCTCACCGACAACACACAAGAAACGGCACCACATGAACGCAGCCGCCGCACCTCCCCCACCCGAGCTCGAGACCATCCGCATCGATGTCGACGGCGAGATCGGCACCCTCACCCTGGATCGCCCGAAGGTCCTCAACGCCATGAGCCCCGAGCTGATCGGCGAGCTCGTGACCGCGGCGGCGTGGCTGGCCGACCGGGCACGACTGCGGGCGCTGATCGTGACCGGCGCCGGCCGCGCCTTCTCAGCCGGCGGGGACGTCACGTGGTTCAAGCGCGGTCTGGAGGAATCCGGCGAGTACCTCTCAGCCGAGGTGCGCCGCGGCGCCGAGGTGCTGCACCAGGCGATCGTGGACTTCCGCCGGATCCCGTACACGGTCATCGGCGCGGTCAACGGCGTCGCCGCCGGCGCGGGCTTCTCGCTCGCCCTGATGTGCGACATCAGGATCGCCTCGGAGGACGCCGCCTTCATCTGCGCCTACGGTCGCATCGGGGCGTCGCCCGACGGTGGTATGACGTACTTCCTGCCCCGTGTGGTGGGCCCCGCGCGAGCGCTGGAGATGCTCCTCAACGATCCCCTGCTGAGCGCGGCGCAGGCGCGAGACGAGGGGATCGTGTCCGAGGTCGTGGCGCCGGACCGGCTGCTGGAGGTCGCCCGCGAGCGGGCTGCCGAGCTCGCCTCCAGAGCGCCCCACTACGTGCGGATGTCGAAGTTCCTCGTCTCCAGCAGCCTCGAGAACAGCCTGCCCGACCACCTGCAGCTCGAGCGTCACGGGATCGCGGACAGCATGGCCACCGAGGATCTTCGGCAGGGCGTAACGGCGTTCCTGGACGGGCGCGAGGCCAAGTTCAGCGGACGCTGATTCGCCGGCCCTCTGAACCTGGGTGCCACGGCACCCGTATATAGACTCGAACCGCACCTCGAAGCCCAGGAGGCCCGGATGAGAAAGCTCGTGTCGATGTCTGCGCTCGCTGCCCTCGCGTCACTCGCATTGGTCGCCTGCGGAGGAAGCGACGACGAGACCACCACCACGAACACCGGTGCGGGTGGCGGTGGCGCGACAACCACCACGTCCGGGGGCGGTGGTGGCGGCGGAGCCGAGTCGACGCTCGCCGTCGAGGCCGACAAGACGCAGCTCGCCTACAAGCAGGACTCGCTCACGACCAAGGCGGGCTCGGTCACCATCGACTTCAAGAACCCGGCCCAGATCCCCCACAACGTGACGATCGAGGCATCCGGCGAGGGGGAGATCGGCGCCACGGACACGATCACCAACGGCTCCACGTCCACCACGGTGGACCTGAAGCCCGGGACCTACATGTTCTTCTGCAGCGTCGACGGGCACGAGGCCGCGGGCATGGAGGGCACGCTGAAGGTCCAGTAGCCGCGCGGCTACTCGACCAGCGCCCGACCGACGCTCTCGGCCACGCACACGGGCTTGTCCTGGCCCTCACCTTCGATGGTGAACTTGGTCACGACGTGCCACCAGCCGTCCCCGAGCTCGTCGACCGAGACCAACTCGGCGCGTGCCCGGACCCGCGATCCGGCGGGTACCGCCGCCGGGAAGCGGACGCGGTCGAAGCCGTAGTTGATCCCAAGCTTCACGCCGCTGTTGCGGATGAGCTGCGGGCGGAAGTGGTCGATGAGAGACAGCGTGAGATTCCCGTGCGCGACCGTGGTGCCGTAGGGGCTCTCCTTCGCCGCGCGCTCGGTGTCGACGTGGATCCACTGGTCGTCGCGTGAGACCTCCGCGAACTTGTCGATGTCTGGCTGCGTGATCGGGAGCCACTCGGTGGGCCCGAGCTCGCGCCCGATCAGGTCGCGAAGCTGCTCGATTCCGTCCACCTGCACGGGTTCCATCGGCAGGCAGCTTATGGATCACGGTCCCGCGGCGCCGGTCACGGCACGACGTGAAGGAGTGCCGCCTCAACCTCTCGCAGCCGATCGAGGTCGCCGCGTGAGCCCAACGCCGTGTCGTTGAAGAGAAACGCCTCGGCCAGCCGGACGATCGCGTAGCCGAGGATCGAGGGCTCGACCGGGGGCTCGTACGTCCCCGCGCGGGCCTCCTCGTCGATCAGCTCCGTGATCATGGCGACCATGCGCGGCTGGACGTTGCCACCGCGCGAGGTGATGATCCGAAGCGCCGCCTCGCGCTCGGCCTCAACGAACTGCCGCAGGGCCGGCGCGTCCGCGAGCTTGCGATTGAAGCGGTCGAATGTCTCCAGCAATGCCGGGCCGCCGGAGCCGCCGGCCTCCGAGCGCGCCGCCTCGAGCACCGGGGTCGACGCCAAAACGATCACCTCGCCGATGAGTGCCTCGCGGGTGCCGAACCAGCGGTGCACGGTGGCGCGGCCCAGTCCGAGCTCCCCTGCGATCGCCTGAATGTCGACGCGCTGCCCGCGTAGATAGCGGTAGAGCGCGGCGTCGAGCACCTGCTCGCGTGTCGCCGCCGCGGGCCGGCCGGGTCGCCTGGCGGCTGGTGCGTCTGTGGGCATCACGGCCGTGGACGTTAACGGGCCGCCCGCCCGCCGGCGCACGCACGTCAGGTGGCCAACTTGGCGACTTGACGTAGAGTCTCTAGCCGTGAGACCCAAGGACGGGGTACAAGGGGGAATCGCGCCAGCTCTGGTAAGTGTCGGAGTCGCTGTCGTTGCACTGCTGACTCCCGCCTTCATGGCCACCGCCTCGGCGAGTGCCCCGACCAGCGGCGCCGCGCGGGTGGACTTCACAGCTCGGGGCAGCGTCGAGCAGGTTCAGCTCACAGGCGCGAACCCCGGGCAGCGGCTGAAGCTGGTCGATCGCGGCGGTGAGGTCGTCGAATCGAAGCGGGCCGGATCGCTTGGCGGAATCGTCTTTCGCCACGTGGATCCCGGCGCCCGCTACCGCGTCCGCCAGTCCGACGGTGCCGAATCACCCGCGTTCAGGGTGCTCACGCCCCGGCCGGCGCCTCCGGACACGAGTGTCTACGACCAGGATCTGCCCGCGGGCGGCTACGGCTACCTGACGACGCGCGACGGGACGAAGCTGGCGATCGACGTCCATCTTCCCGGCCCCGCCGACGAGGGCCCGT
The DNA here is from genome assembly GCA_035265465.1 of Solirubrobacterales bacterium. Taxonomy (GTDB): domain Bacteria; phylum Actinomycetota; class Thermoleophilia; order Solirubrobacterales; family 70-9; genus AC-56. The sequence continues at coordinate 16,814 of DATFON010000081.1, forward strand.
ACCCCACCCTGATCGAGTACGCCGGCTACGGCTACGCGAATCCCGACGGTCCCGAGAGCGGGATCCAACCGATCGCACAGATCCTCGGCTACGCGGTGGTCGACGTCAACATGCGCGGCACCGGCTGTTCGGGAGGGGCGTTCGACTACTTCGAACGGCTCCAGTCACTCGACGGCTACGACGTGATCGAGACGGTCGCCCGCCAGCCCTGGGTGCTCCATCACAAGGTCGGGATGATGGGCATCTCCTATGGCGGCATCAGCCAGATGTTCGTCGCCTCCACCCGCCCGCCCGCGCTCGCGGCGATCGCGCCGCTGTCGGTGATCGACAACTCACAGACGACGCTGTACCCCGGGGGCATCCTCAATACGGGCTTCGCGCTGCAATGGGCCGAGGATCGCGACCACGACGCCGAGCCGGCTTCGCCGACCGGCGGCCAGCGGTGGGCGTTCGACCGCATCCAGGAGGGGGACGAGGTCTGCGAGGCCAACCAGGACCTGCACCCGGAGGCCGTCAACGTGGTCGACAAGGTCAGGCGCAACAGGTACTACCGCCCCAAGGTCGCCGATCCGGTGTCGCCGATCACCTTCGTCCACAAGATCGACGTGCCGGTGTTCCTCGCATGCCAGTGGACCGATGAGCAGACCGGCGGTCACTGCCCGTCCCTGCCATCGCACTTCACGGGCACGGACCGGAAGTGGTTCACGTTCACCAACGGGACCCACGTCGATTCGCTGGACCCGCGAACGTTCAACCACTGGTACGACTTCCTCCAGCTCTTCGTAGCCCAGCGAAAACCGGAGCTCACCCCGGGCCAGAAGTCGGTCGCCCCCGCAATCTACGCCAGCGCGATGGGAGTCCCGGGCGTCCACCTGCCCCAGGACCGGATCCAGCAGCACCCGGATTACGACTCCGCGCTATCCGCGTTCGAGGCGCTGCCCGCGGTGCGAATCCTGTTCGACAACGGCGCGGGTGGCGATACGCCCGGCGCCCCCCTGTCGACCTTCGCACGCGGCTTCGGTCACTTCCCGGCGGCAAAGACGCAGGCGCGATCGTGGTATCTGGGTAACGGCGGCGCGCTCAAGGGCGGGAAGAATGCCAAGCGGGGCGCTGAGGTCTTCAACTGGGACGACACGGCGCGTCCGCCGACCGATTTCACTGGCAACACGGGCTCCGGGCCGGGGGGCCTCTGGACGGCGACGCCGGACTACGACTGGGCGCAGAGCACCGCCCGGCACGCCCTCTCGTACGTGAGCTCCCCCCTGCATTCGGACAAGGCCGTAATCGGCGCCGGCGCGCTCAAGGCGTGGATCCGCTCGTCCGCCCGAACGGTCGACCTGCAGGTGACGGTGTCCGAGGTGCGACCCGACGGCAAGGAGACCTTCGTCCAAAGCGGCTGGCTGCGGAGCAGCGCCCGCAAGCTCGACCCGGCGAAGAGCACCCTGCTCGAACCCGTGCCGAGCTACCGGAAGTCCGACTCGGCTCCGCTGCCGAAGGGCCGCTGGGCAAAACTGACCGTTCCCCTCTACTACCAGGGCCACATCTACCGCGAGGGCTCGCGGGTCCGGGTGACGATCGCCGCCCCCGGTGGTGATCAGCCCGTGTGGGCATTCGATGAGACGAACCCCTCCAGTCCCGCCCGGGTGATGCTCGCTCACTCGCGCCAGATGCCGTCCCGACTGATTCTCCCGGTCGTCTCCGACCTCACGGCGCCGACCGGACTGCCTCCGTGTCCGGGTCTGCGCGGCGAGCCGTGCCGCGACTACGAGCCCTTCGTGAACCGGGAGCGGCCCCTTCGCTGAGTGCGTGAACCCGACCCGGGGCGCCGCTACGCCACCAGCCGCACCTCGAGCGTTGGGGTGATCAGCTCGCCCGCGCCGCCGAGCAGACCGAGGATTCGGGCCACGTAGGCCTCGGTCTCCGGGATATCGGGGACGCACTGGCAGGCCGCCACCGGTCCTGGGCCCGCGTTGTATGCCGAGAGTGCGAGCGAGACCGAGCCGCCGAACTGCCGCAGCAGGTCCGACATGAGATGGGCCTGGGCATCGATCGCCGCCGGGGCGTCGAACGGGTCGTCGAGGCCGTAGAGGGCGGCGGTCGACGGCATGAACTGGGCGATTCCCTGAGCGCCCGCCGGCGACACCGCGAACGGATTGCTCTTGGCGTCGATTGTTCGCACCGATCCCGGTCGGCGTCGAGCGCGGATGAGCGTCGTCTACTCCCGCAGCCCAGCGGCTTCGAGGGCTTCGGCCCGTTCCCGGAAACTCTCAATGCGGATCACCTTGCCGCCACGCAAGGTCCAGAGCGTGAAGAAATGCATGCCGGATCTGCGTGTCGGCAAAGTCCGAGAGCGGGTACAGCGTGGCATCGGAGCTGTACTGATCGAGGAAGGCGTCCATGTCGCCGCGATTCCAGAGGTCGTAGCCCCTGCGGATGATCTCGACGTTCTCCGACATCGCCTACTCCGACAGCCCGGCAGCTTCGAGGGCCTCCTCCCACGTCCTGAACAGTCGCACGCGCCGAAGCCTCCTATCCGCAACGTCGACCACCTGTGCGAGCTCGCCGGGAACGTCAACCCCGCTTTCGGACCCGTGGATGGTCATTTCCATCCGCAGCACCACCGCCTCATCCTTCGTTCTCACATCAACAAGGGTCACGTCGATATCGCCGACGGCGTTGACCTGTTCCATCAAATAAGCAGCAACTGCATCCCGCCCCCGCACTACTCGCGGGTCGGGAAGGTTTGGGGGATCGTGCCACTCGATGTCCGTCGCCCAGAACTTCTTGGCTGCCTCCGAGCCGTTCTGGTCCCAGGCTTCAACCGCACGACGGACGATCTCCACGTTCTCATGCGACATCGCCTACTCCCGCAGTCCGGCGGCTTCCAGGGCCTCGGTGTGGCCGAGATAAGTACGGATGCAGAGCAACTTGCCCTCGCGGAAGTCGGCGACGACTCCTACTGGAGAGTCGATCTCGATACCGCTCTCGCGACCGCGGATGGCGAGACGACCGACGGCGGCAACGCGGTCGCCCAGGTCATAGACCTCGGACATCACCGGGTCCACGGCGGATGCGATCTCATCGGTGTCTCGCATCAGCTCACGGACCCCGTCATGCCCGTGGTAGGTCACCGCCTCACCGCCGAGCAGCTTTTGGAATGCTGGGTGCCATTCGACCTCGGGGTCCAGAAGCTCAAGCATCGCGCGGAGGTCGCGACGGCTCCACGCCTCCATCCCGGCCAAGGCGACTTCGACGTTCTCCCGCGACATCGCCTACTCCCGCAGCCCGGCGGCTTCGAGGGCCTGTGCGGAGTCGGCGTAGGACTCGACGCGCACGATCAGTCGATCGCGAAATGTGTCGACGAACCAGATCGGCTCCTCGGCACGAGCCTTGCTCCGCTTGCCCCGACCTGCGCCCACCGCCGCGACGAACACCGTGTCTTCTCCCACGGCCCGAATGTCGGAGACAGAAAGACTGAGTTCCTCGATGTCTTCTTGGAGTTCCGCCCAAAGCCGTCCAATCCCCGCACGCCCGCGATAGACGC
>DATFON010000082.1:0-2271 GCA_035265465.1 Solirubrobacterales bacterium
CAGTCAACCCCAGGAGGGCAACCTGCGAGATCGAGACGGGGTTCATCGAGGTGGGCTGAAGGCCCTTGCCGCCCTTACGGAGCGCCATACGACTTTTCGCTTTTCGGTCCGTTTGCAGGAAGAAGATGCGGCCATGCCCCAAAACTTCCTCAGCTGCGACCGAGACCAACCGATGCTCCTGCCGCCGGACCTGCGCGACTGGCTCACGCGAAAGGAGCAGCGGGCTGACGCTTGGGCGCCATTACTGCTTCTCGTCCTGAGCGGGACTGATCAGGTCACCGCGGACACGCCCGCTTGTCGCGCAACGCGGAAGCGTCTTCCGACGCGGCCCAACCATCGAGTCATGTTCCCCGGCAGGCTGCGCTCAGCCGTTACTTGCTGCGACCCCTGCTGGGGTGCGAAGGCATGGATTGCTGACTACGGCAGTGCGGTCTTGCGCCCGACGCTGTCCACATCATCGGGCCGGTCACAATCGTAGCCGTGGACCTCTCGCTCGAACGAATAGAGGCGGCCGTTGAACAGATCCACCCCGCCTTCCTGAACACGCCGCAGTTCATCGATGAGCGCCTCTCTGTCGAGCTCGGGCGCGAGGTTGTGGTCAAGGTCGAGACCCTCAACCCGATTGGAAGCTTCAAGGGCCGCGGGACCTGGTTGCTCGCCCAGGAGCTGGACCCTGCAAGCACCTGGGTATGCGCGACCGCGGGCAACTTCGGACAGGGGATGGCGTACGCGGCTCGCCCGCGGGGTGCCCGCGTGCAGGTCTTCGCTTCGGCCGACGCTCCGGCGACGAAGGTCGAGCGGATGCGAGCGCTTGGTGCTTGGGTGGAGGTCTGCGAGCGTTCCGAGGCGGCAGCACGCGAGTACGCTGCCGCGAGCGCCGAGCGCGTTCTCGTAAGAGACGGGTTGGCTCCCGCGATCGCCGAAGGGGCCGGGACGATCGGGGTTGAGCTTGAATCCGCGGGTCCCGTCGACACGGCGTTGGTGCAGATAGGCGACGGCGCCTTGATCTCGGGCGTGGCGCGCTGGCTGAAGTCCAGGGATCCGCAGACCCGGGTTGTCGGCGTGTGTGCGAGCGGCGCCCCGGCGATGGCCCAAAGCTTCCGTGCGGGCCGCGCGGTGTCGGTGGAGGGCAGGGGAACGATTGCCGCCGCGCTCGCGATCACCGACCCAGTGCCGGAGTCGCTTACACGGATCAGGGCGCTCGTCGATGACATCGTCTTGGTGCATGACGACGACTTGCGGTCCGCGATGGAGCTCATCGCCGAGGCGCTCGGGCTTGTCGTCGAGCCCGCCGGGGCAGCAGGGGTGGCGGCGCTTTCTCGCCATGGGCCGAACCTGGCGGGCGAGCGGGTCGCTGTGCTCCTCACGGGTGCCGGGACGCCGGCTGGGCCGGTGGCGCGTGCACGCCGACTCCAAACCTCGTAACCCCGGAGGTTGCCGGTTCAATCCCACCCCCCGCTGGTTGGGGAAGCCGCTGGTAGTAGGGAAGCAAGCGCCTTCGCGATACTGAGCCGGATGTCGCAAGAGAACATCGAGATCGCGCGGACAGCTTTCGATGCGCTGAACCGCGGCGGCCTTGACGAAGCGCTCGTATATGTTGATCCCGAGATCGAGTTCGAGCCGCCCAATGAGGCCTTGGAACGACCCCGCAGCTTCAAGGGCCACGAGGCTCTCAGAGAACGGTGGAAACTCCTCCTGGAGCCGTTCGAGGATGTGCGCCTTGAGCCCATCGAGTTCATAGACGTGGACGACCACACGGTCATCGTCGTCTTCCGCGTACGGGTACGGGGTCGAGCCAGCAAGGTGCCCGTCGAGGCCGAGCCCGCTTATGTCCTCGCGATCCGCGGCGGCAAGATCCTGCGTATGCTGGCCTTCTTGCAGAAGGACCAGGCTCTGGAAGCCGCCCGGCTGCTGGAGTAAGTCCCTCCCCCGCCTGAGCACCACCCGCGCGTCGGATCTGGCAACACTAGGCGTATGGATGAAGCGGCTCGACGTGAGCGGCAGAGCTCGTTTCCGATCGGCGCCGCCGCAAGCCTCGAGGAACTCGAGCTCAATCCGCATCCGCTTCTTAAGCGGCTGCGTGAGCACGAGCCGGTTTCGTGGCTACCTGCGCTCGGGGGCTGGCTCGTGACGCGACGCGATCTCGCCCTGCAGGCGATGCGCGACCCAGCGACCTTCACCGTCGACGATCCCCGCTTCTCCACCGGGCAGGTCGTGGGCACGAGCATGCTCACGCTCGACGGCGCCGAGCACGGCCGCCATCGCGATCCG
>DATFON010000083.1:0-17306 GCA_035265465.1 Solirubrobacterales bacterium
ACGAGCTGGATCTTCGGCGCGGCGCGCGCCGCCCGCTCCTCGATCCGGCGACGGGCGTCGCGCCGCAGCGCCGATGCCTGCTCGTGAAGCTGCTCCGCCAGCGGCGATCCGAAGCGCCGCGAGCGCTCCAGCGCCGCGGCCAAGGCGCCGAGTCCGGCTCCAGGGACCCGGTCGCGGAGACGGGAGATCGCCTCGCGCTGCGGGGTCCCGCACTCGATCTCGGTGACGGCCACGGCGAGCTCCGCCGCCAAGGGCTCCCCGGGGGTGGCCGCGCTCGAGATCTCGCCCAACACCCGCTGCGGGCTGCGGCCGGCCGCGGTCCCCACGGCCAGCAGGTCGAGCGCATCGGGTAGCGCGGTTCTCAGGCGAGCCGCGCGCCGGCGCGCCGCCCGTTCCAGGAGCGCCTCGGGGGCGAGAAACCCCGCCGCGGGGAGCGCGAGCATGACGACGATCGCCAGCCGGCCCGGTGCAGCGGGTCCGGCGGCCAGTCCCAGGATCGCGCCCAGGCCGGCCCCGCCAACCTTGCCCGCCAGCACGGCGCCAATCGAAACTCGGTCCGCCAACCCGGCGCGCTCGATGCGCTCAGGGATCCGAAGCCAAAGGGCGGCCTCCGCCAGCGTCCGCAGACGCCCGCCGCTCAGCGAGGCCGCGGTGGACCAGAACATGCGACCCATCTCCTCCCCCCTGCTGCCCGCGAGCTCCCACACCCCCGCCGCGCCGAGAAGGACCGCGATCGCAATCAGTGCCGGGGCGCCATCCGGCACGACTATCCGTCCTCGATGCGGCTGAGCCGGCGGATCGCGGCGAACCCGCACGCTTGGAAGGCCGCCGCCACCGCCAGGAGGGCGAACGACGCGCCGTTGCCGAGCAGCCGGCCGACGAAGCCAGGCTGGATCAGCTCGGCGAACAGCGCGGCGCCGGTGGGCATCGCGACGACAAGAAGACCGGTGAACCGAGCCTGCGCCGTCGCCGAGTGGGCGTCTGCCGCCACCCGATCTCGCTCGGCGGCCGAGGCGGCGAAGCGCCGGAGCAACCCGGCGAGATCTCCGCCGCCCAGCTGCTGTGAGAGCAGGGCGGCGGCAAACGAGTCGACTCGCGTCGCGCGCAGCCGGGACTGGAGCGCGCCCAAGGCATCCGCCGTCGAGGCTCCGAGCTCCAGGTCGGCGCGCAACCGGGCCAGCTCGGCAGCGGCGGGCCCCTCGACTGAGCTCGCCGCGGAGGCGAGCGCGGCCCGCACCGAGCGCCCGCCAGCCAGGGCATCCGCAACTGCCGTCGCGATCTGCGGAATCCCCCGGTCGACGGCGAGGCGGTAGCGCGCTCGGCGTCGACCGAGCGCCCACGCAGCGGCCGCTGGGCCTGCGAGCGCCAGGAACGGTGCGGGCCCCGGGCCAACGACCATGAACCCGGCGACGAGCAGGGCGACGGTCCCCAGTGCCGCAAGCCGGCGCCGCTCGGCCTCGGTGGGGGCATAGCCCTCCCGCCCGGCGCGGCGCAGAGGCTCCATCGTCGCGGCGAGCCACCGGCCGAGCGCCGGGCTGGCGACGATCGCATCCCGTACGGCGACCGCCGCCATGCCCCCGGCTGCAGCGGCGAGGAGCACCGGCGTACCCAGGATCCCATCGGTCACCGCGTCCACACCTCGCGCACGCCGACGCCGCCCGCGGTCGCGACCACCTCGCCCACAGCAACCACCCGCCTCGCGCCGTCCGCGGCTCTCGCCAGGTGGACCACGAGCTCGATCCCACGTCGCACCTGCTCGCGGATCGCCTCATGCGGAAGACCGATGCCGGCCATCAGCGCGAGGGTCTCGAGCCGCCGCAGGGCGTCCTCGGGTGAGTTGGCGTGGACGGTCGACAGCGCGCCGTCGTGTCCGGTGTTGAGAGCGGTCAGCAAATCCATCGACTCCGCCCCGCGCACCTCGCCGATCACGATGCGGTCGGGCCGCATCCGCAGCGCGTTTCGGAGCAGGTCGCGGATCGTCACCTCGCCACGACCCTCGACGCTTGGCGGCCGGCTCTCGAGCCGAACCACGTGGGGCTGTCGCAATCGCAGCTCCGCGGCGTCCTCGATCGTCACGACCCGCTCCGTCGGGTCGATGTACGCGGATAGCGCGTTCAAGAGCGTCGTCTTGCCGGAGCCGGTTCCACCCGAGATCAGGATGCTCCGGCGGTCACGGACCCCGGCGGCCAGAAGCTCGCGAAGCTCGGCCGTCAGCGTCCCGGAGGCGACCAGCTCGTCGGGATCGGGGCGGGCGGCGGTGAACCGGCGGATCGACAACGCCGGCCCGTCCACCGAGAGCGGCGGGATGATCACGTTCACGCGGGAGCCGTCCGTGAGCCTCGCATCCGCCATCGGGCTCAGCTCGTCGACGCGGCGTCCCAGCGGGGCCAGGATGCGCTCGATCGCGTCGCGGAGCGCGCGCTCGGAGTCGAATCTGATCCCCGTGCGCTCAATTCGCCCGCCGCGCTCGACGTATACGTCGTCAGGCCCGTTCACCATCACCTCCTCGACGGCCGGGTCCGCGAGCAGCTCCTCCAGCGGGCCCAGGCCGACGGTGTCGCGCAGAATCAGCTCACGGACCTGCTCCCGGCGGGCCTCCGAGAGCGGTGCCGCGTGGTCGTCGACGAGGTCGGCGACCGCCGCCTCCAGATCCTCGCCGCTTGGGCGCCCCGCCGCGGCTTCCGCGCGGCGCCGCTCCAGCAGGCGGCGGCGAAGGTCCGCGGCCAGCGACTCGGCGTGACGGTCGACGACGCCCACACTCGAGTCAACCCCCGGGCGAGTCGCCGCGCCCCGCTATGCGAGCTCGACCCGCTGCGGATCGGAAGGATCGACGCGGACGTCGATCACCTGGCCGGGCTCCAGGCGCGTGAATCGGTTGGCGACGAACTTTCGCGTGACCGGGTATGGCATCTGGCCCTTCGGCCGGACGTCGAGCTGGAGCTCGACGAGGGGGTAGCCGGTCACGTCGCCGGGCACCTGTGCGACATCCAGGATCGTCGCCTTGGCCTTGTTCATCCCGGAGTCGTGGCCGTTCCCGGACGGCCAGCCGATGTAGAGAAAGATCGGCGCCATCACCCCGAAGACGATCGCCCAGACGAGCCCGGTCAGGCGGATCGTGGTGTCAGCGGCGTCGTCGGGCGTGAGCCCCGGCGCGGCGATTGCCGCCACGATCCCGACGATCGCCAGAATCGCGAATAGAACCCCGGTCCCCAGCATGCCCCAACGGGGCAACTATAGACTCGGTGCATCGGTGGGGCGGGCATCGGGCTCGCCTCCGCAAGCGGGAAGGGAACACCCAATGGGAATGTTCAAGGACATGCGGGACCTGAACAAGATGTCGAAGCAGTACGAGCGACCCAAGCTCAAGGACGCGCTGAGCCAGAGCAAGGATGCGCTCCAGCAGGTCCAGGCCGATCAGGCAACGGCCGAGCGGCTCGCGAATGAGGGCGTCGACGCCCAGGCGACGGTCAACATGCTTCAGGCGACCGGCAAGAACGTCAACTATCAGCCCGAGATCCAGTTCGACCTGACGGTGAACGTCAACGGGCACGAGAGCCAGGTGAACCACACCCAGGTGGTATCGCCGGCGATGCTCGGCCAGCTTCAACCGGGTGCCACCGTCCCCGTCAAGGTCGATCCGAACGATCCCAGCCAGCTCGTGATCGGCCTCTAGAACACCGCGGAGCCGATGGCGGACGTCGAGGTTCAGCAGGCCGACATAACGAAGCTCGACGTCGACGCGATCGCCAACGCGGCGAACACCGACCTCCGGCACGGCGGCGGGGTCGCCGGGGCCATCGCCCGGGCCGGCGGCCAGACGATTCAGGAGGAGAGCGACCGACTGGCCCCGATCGGGCTGGGCGAGGCGGTGGCCACGGGCGCGGGCGAGCTGCCGGCACGCTGGGTCATCCATGCCGCGACGATGCACCTGGGCGGTCCCACGTCGGCCGACGCCATCCGGACCGCGACAGCGAGCACGCTCGCGGTGGCGGACGAGCTCGGCGCGCGGTCCCTTGGCCTGGTCGCGTTCGGAACGGGCGTGGGCGGATTTGCCGTGAGCGAGGCGGCCCGCATCGAAGTCGAGGAGGTCCGCCGGCACGTTGCTGGCCAGACCGGCCTCGAGCGCATCGTGTTCTGCGTCTTCGGGGAGGACGCGCGCCAGGCGTTCGAGAAGGCCGTCGCAAGCTGACGGGGCTGACGCCCCCTCACCCGCGTACATCAGCAACGGCACCAGCCAGTTTCGGGGGCTGACGCCCCCTCACCCGCGTACATCAGCAACGGCACCAGCCAGTTTCGGGGGCTGACGCCCCCTCACCTCAATTACTGATCAGCCGCACGCCGCGCGCGAAGTTCTCCGCCTGGATCAGCCTCAACGCCTGCGACCTCGTGAGCGCCAGCGTTGCTGTCCATGGGTCCGCGTCGGGGGTCGCGTAGCCGTTGCTGCCCGCGTCGCCCGACTGCGCAAGCGCCAGCAGCCTCACATCCGTCGCCGCGATATAGGTGCGGCCGCTCCCGCCACCGGGCCCCGGCTCGGTGGTTACCACGACATCGACGCGCGCACCGACCGGGTCGGCACCCCCGGCGGCAAGGGCCTCGGCCCCGGTCACCGAGATCTCCACCGGCTTGCGCCCGGGGGCGAGTCGCGCATGGTGCTTGGGGCCGTGGTGCTTACCGGGCTCGCGGAGCTGGGCGGCGAGGACATACGTGCCGGCCGGGATCGCCGCCGCCGGCGCGCGGCCCGCCGCTTGGTCGGGAATCGCGAGTGCGCCGGCCGGCGCGAACCGCGCCGGGACGCGCCTCACGTCGAGGAGCTTGTCGATCTGCTTGGCAGCGATCGCCTGGTGGGCGGGAATGCGCACGCTCGCGACCACCACCGAGCGAAGCGGCCCGAGTTCGCTCTGGATGTCCTCTCGATAGCCGCCGGTCATGGCGGCCGCCAGGGCGGCGCAGGCGAGCGCCGCGCACCCGAACGCGATCGCCCGGACGCGACGCCTCATGCCGCCGCGCGTAGAGGTGGAGCTTCGGCGTCGGCTGGCTCGGGCGAGGCCGCGACGTTCAGGCGCTTGGTCGCCGGGATCGCCCGCGGCGCGAGTGGGAGCTCCAGCGTGGCCGTCGCCCCCGCCGCGGTCCGCCGCATTCGAAAGTGACCCCCGTGCTCGGCCGCGACGCGCGAGACGACCACCAGGCCATGCCCGTGGCGGTCGCCTTGCGACCTCTGAGCCGCCCGGGCGGGGCCGCTGTCACGGACCGTGATCCGGACACCGCCAGCGCACAGCTGGACGTCCACGTGGACCCGAAGGCCGCCGTGGCGCAGGGCATTGTCGATGAGGTTGTCGAGCGCCTGGGCGACGCGGTCGGGATCGGCCAGCACCGACGCCGACCCCGCCCGGCAGTTGAGCGTCAGCACCCGGCGTGTGGCCGCCGCGACACTCTGCCATCTCTCCACTGCGGGCTGAACAAGCGCGCGGCAGTCGACCGGCCGCAGCTCAACTCGACGCACCCCGCCGTTGATCTCCCGGTCCAGGTCGTCCAGAGCCGTGAGGGCGACCCGCAGCGCGTGCGACCCGGGACCCTGCTCCGGCCCAGAGGACAGCACGAGCGCCTGGAGCGGGCGGCGAAGCTCGTGCAGCGCACGATTGAGTGCGCCGCGGCGACGCGCGGCGCGCCAGCGGCCACTGGCGACCGCCGCCGCGACCGTCACCCCCACGGGCCAGCTGGCAGCACCGAGCTCGGCGAGCGTCATCCGCCCTCCCCGCGGTCACCCGTCGACGAGGCGGTAGCCGACGCCCCAGCAATTCACCACGTAGCGCCCGGTCTCCGGGTCGAGCTTTCGCCGCAGCCGGCTGGCGTGGGAGTCCAGCGTCCGGGTCCTCCCCATCGAGCGAAAGCCCCAGACGTCACGCAGGAGCTCGTCCTTCGTGAAGACCCGATACGGGTCCGCCGCCAGTGCCCGGAGAAGGATGAACTCCTTGTTGGCGAGTGGCACCTCTCGGTCGGCGACCTGGACCTTGCGCCGCGACGGATCGATGAACAGGTCCCCGATCCGCCGCGGACCCTCCCGCCGGGAATCGCGGCGCCGCAGCAAGGCGCGGATGCGGGCGGCCACCTCTTGGTAATGGAAAGGCTTGACGACGTAGTCGTCAGCACCCTCGGCGAAGCCCCGCACACGGTCGACCTCGGTCGACCTGCCGGACAGAACGATCACGGGCAGCACCGGGTCGAACCGCCCCGTCGGCCCCGCTGAAGCCCGGATCTCCCGCAGGACATCGAGCCCTGACGCGTCCGGCAGCCGCAGATCGAGCAGCAGGAGATCGGGGTCGTTGTAGTGGCAGAGGCGAAGCGCGTCCGCCGCGGAGGGCGCCGCGAGTGCCTGGAACCGATCCGCGTGCAGGTGATCGCACAGCAGATCGAGGGTCGGCGCGTCGTCCTCGCAGACGATGACCGTCGCCTCGGGCTCGGAGGCGGGAAGCATCACGGCCTCGCTCCCGGCCAGCCGGCGGGCAGCTCCAGGACCGCCCGGGCGCGGCGCTCGGTCGCGACGCGCCAAGCGGGGACCGCACGCCGGATCGAGACCGGTTCCATGGCCGCGTCCAGGAAGACGAGGTCCAGCCGGAACCGCATCCCGAACGTGTGGACGCTGCGACAGCGGGGGATGAGCAGCCCGGTGCCGGCGGCGTCGCGATCCAGTAGCGACAGACCCAGGAGCCTCGCCTTCCGCGTCGCCGCCACCCGAACTCGATCGCCCCGAAGCTCCACGGCGGGGAGGCCGCGGAAGCGGCGCGCCAAGGGTCCTGGCCCCACGAGTCGCATGCTCGGTACAACCCCATCCCGCTAGCGGATGCCCCGGGCGATGGACGGATTCCCGGGACCCGGATGCAAACGAGCGTTCAGCCGCCGCCACTGGCGCCCACGAGTGGTCCCGCATCGGGAAAGATTCGAGCCGTCCGGGCGGCCGCGGACATGGGTCAGATCGGGGCCGGGAAACAAAAGGCTGTGGAGAAAGCAACTCGCAGAGGGAACTACGACTCGGGCTCCGATTACGTCCTCGAGTACGGCGAGCTGCGGTTCTCGTTCAACGAGGACGACTTCTCACAGCGGGTCGAGCAGGCGGCCGTCAAGCTCGACTTCGTGGATCAGGGACTCGGGGGCGACGAGCTCACTGATCTCCTCGAGCTCGCCGTGAACGGCGAGATCCGCGAGCCCACCTCCTTGCTGGGCGAGCACATCAACGAGCACTGGACCGAACTGGTCGGTCCGGCCAGCCGCAGCCTCGTCCACTGGATCCGGCGCCTCGTCTTCCGCGGGGCGTGGCTTGACCAGCGGGTCAAGGAAGGCGAGCTGGACATCGTCTTCGATGCCGAGACGCAAAGCTTCGGCTACGTGCAGCCGGAGCGCGACTCCGAACCCATCGAGCTCTCCCGCGAGCCCTCCTGGGCCCGCCTCGCCTACCGGCGCTAGAGCTACTGGCTCGCCAGTAGCTCCGCGTTCGACGCGGAACCCTCGATGCGCTCGCGCAAGAGCTTGGCGGCCTCGACCGGGTCGAGGTCGGTCAGGAGCGAGCGCAGCCGGCGGATCGCCGCCAGCTCGTCGGCCTCTCGAAGCTCGTCCTCGTTCGACACCCGGCACTCGCCCACCCGAAGCGCCGGGAAAACTCCGGCGGCGGCGAGCTCCGCGTCGAGCGTGATCAACGAGCTCTCGGTCGTCACGACGGCCCGCTCGGCCGCGCCATCGTCCTCGGCTCCATTCACTACCGTCGCGACCACCGTCAGCGATCCGGCGCCCTCCTCGGCCAGCTCGCGACCGGAGCCGAAGAGCGCCTTGACGTCGGTCACGTCGCTCGCCGCGCCACGGCCGGCGGCGGATCCCGCCGCCACCGCCAGGCGCGAGAGAGAGTCGACGATCAGGATCACGTCCCGCCCCTGCTCGGCCAATCGCCGCCCTCGCTCCAGGGCCAGCTCCGCCACCCGAACCTGATCCTCCGGCGGTATTTCGGAGGTGGCGCTGACGACCTCACTCTCCGGCAGCGCCTCCCGCCAGGCGGTCGCCTCCTCGGGCCGCTCGTCGATCAACAGGACGATCATCTCCAGCCCCTCCTGCCCTGCGATCGCGCTCGCGATGGAGCGAAGCAGGGTGGTTCGTCCCGATCGGGGCGCTGCCATCACCAGGACTCGCTGCCCGAGCGCCAGCGGGGTCAGCAGGTCGATGGCTCGCGTCAACACGTCGCTCGCTTCGCCCATTGCGATGCGCCGCTTGGGAAGCACCGGCGTCAGGGTCTCGAACGCCGGGCGCTCGCCGATGGGAGGCTCACTCCCGTTCACCCGATCGACGTGCACCAGGGCACGATGCCGCTCGCCGCGACGAGGCGCCCGTGCAGGTCCGGTGACCTGATCCCCGGACCGCAGCTCGCAGCGCCGGATCTGGGAGGCCGACACGTAGACGTCGTCGGCCTGCGCGCCCAGCCCGCCGAAGCGCAGGAACCCGTAGCGCTGCGGCGTCACCTCGAGCACACCGGCGACGTCATCGGTCTCGGCCTCCTCCAGCCGCTCGCGATCCCGCTTTTCCTCAGAGGCGGGCGCCGTGGGCTTCTCGGCCGGCCGTGCCTCGTCAGCAGCTGCGTCCGCCGGCTCGCCGCCGCGCTCCTGGATCTCCGCGACCAGCCGATCCCGTCGCAGCAGACGAAATCGGGGTATCTCGAGATCCGCCGCCCGCGCGTGCAGGTCGGCCAGGTGCAGGTCCTCGAGCTTCTCCGCCATGGCGGCGGCAGGATATCCGTGACGAGGCACCCGGGTCAGGTCCTGGGGCGCGCCGGATCGATCCCCTCGGCCTTGGACACGTCGACCCAGGCCTTGGCCTCGCGACGAATACGACGCCCACCCCACCCCAGCTCGTCCCCGATCGCCTTCGCGACCGGCATAACCGAGTCCGCGGTGCGGAGCTGGGACGCTGCGACGAGGCCCAGGCGCGTCCTTCGCAGCAGCACGTCCGCGACCGAGCGCGCCTGCTCGAGCCGCGCGGCGATCGTGGCCTCGGCGAGCAGGTCCGGGTGGCCGGCAGCGATCGGGCGCGCCAGCTCCGGTCGCTCGGCACCGAGCGCGAGCACGCTGCGGGCGGCGTGGCCGTACCGGAACGCCAGCAGCTCGCGCCAGCCCTCCGGCAGCTCCGCTTCCGACAGGCCGTCGGGCGCCGCGAGATCCTCATCGGCTGCCGGCATGCCCAGCGGGATATCGGCCGTCTGGCACGGGGCGTCCCGGCCCTCGCGCTCGACCATTCGATCCACAACCTGCTTGGCCATGCGGCGCCAGGTCGTCAGCTTGCCCCCGGTGATCGTCAGCAGGCCCGAGGACGTCTCGTACAGCTCCGCCTTACGCGAGATATCCACCGATTTGCGCGGATCCCCCGTGGAGATCAGGGGCCGAACGCCGGCGTACGCGCCGGTGAGGTCGCCGATGCCGATGTCGGTGCCAAAGAACGAGTTGGTCGCGTCCAGCAGGTACTCGATGTCGTTGCCTGATGGCTCGACGTGCGCCAGATCGCCCTCGTAATCGTTGTCGGTGGTGCCGATGAGCGCCCGCCCGTACCAGGGAAGAGCGAAGATCGTCCGCTCCTCGCCAGCGGGCACGATGCAGGCCGTGCGCTCGAGTGGAAGCAGATCCTGCGAGATCGTGACGTGGGTGCCACGGCTCGGCGCGATCCGCGGGACCTCCTCCTCGGCCAGGATCTCCTCGGGGCGGATGCGATCGGCCCAAACCCCCGTGGCGTTGACCACGTTCGCGGCCCTAACCTCGAACTGTTCGCCGCTCTCCGCGTCGCTGCAAACAACGCCGGCGGCACGACCGTCCTCGGAGCGGAGCTCGAGGACCTCGGCGCCGTTCACGAAAACCGCGCCAAACCGCTCGGCCTCGCCGAGCACGGTGAGCACGAGCCGCGCGTCGTCAGTCTGGCAGTCGTAGAAGAGGTAGGCCTCCTTGGGGTCGCGCTCGGCGAGCGCCGGGATCAGCTCCGCCGCCTCGGAACCCGGAATCGTCCGATGCCGGTCGGGCGCCCAGTCCTCCTCCGCCACCACCTCCGTGTGCTCGCGGTCGCGGGATCGCTCACGCGCCTGGCGCTCACGGCGGCCCTGCCCGACGCGCGTGGTCGCCATGACGTCGTACATGTTGAGCCCGATCCCGATCCGCCAATTGCGACGCTCCTCCCCGAGGGTGGGCACCAGGAAGGGGGTCGGATACACCAGATGCGGTGCCAGCTGCACCATCAGCTGACGCTCCAGAAGCGCCTCGCGAACGAGGCCCAGGTCGAAGTTCTGCAGGTATCGAAGCCCGCCGTGAACCATCTTGGAGGAGCGACTCGAGGTGCCGACCGCGTAGTCGTCGCGCTCGACCAATGCAACGGAGTAACCGCGCGAGGCGGCGTCCAGCGCCACGCCGGCACCGGTGATCCCGCCGCCGATGACGACGACGTCGAAGCTATCGGCGCTCAGCGCCTCGAGGGCGTTCTTGCGGGAGAGCATGAAGTGGTCGCGTGTCCGCTCATCTTGAGATCAATCGAGATAGGTGACGACATCGCCAACGGCCGCCCGGTCCGGCGGCTCCTTGCCCTGTACCGGATGTCCCAGGTGGATCAGGCTGACGAACCGCTCGTTGTCGGCCAGCCCCACCGCGGCCCGGCCTGCCGGCGTTCGCATGACCGCGGGCGTTCGCCAGTAGCCCGCCAATCCCCGCCCATGGGCGGCGAGCAGGACGATGTACGCGGCGCAGGCCGTCGCGTGAAGGTCCTCCTCGTCCTGCACGTCGTCGCCACCGAGCACGCACGAGCAGACCACCAGGGTCGGCGCCCGGTCGAGCTTCGCCGCCGCCTCCGAACCGGCGGCCTCCTTGAGGCGCTCCAGGGCCCGTGGCCCGACCACCCGGAAGCGCCAGGGGTTCGTCAGGTTGTGGTTGGGCGCCCACCGGGCGAGCTCGAACAACTCGTCCAGGATCTCCTGCTCGACCGGCTCGGGCCTGAATGCCTTGTGAGTGCGCCGGGTGCGGATCGCGGTCTCGACGTCCATCCAGCCGACACCGTATCCAGTGGACTGCCCGCGCCCGTCCTCGTCAGTCGCAATGGGGCTCGAGAGGCGATCTATTCGGCTATAGGCCGAATAGATCCACTCTCCGTGAGCGGGAGGGGGTCAGGGAAGGCGGCGGCGGTACCACAGGAAACCGGCAGTCAGGCCGGCGGCAAGCGCAGCGAGCCCCCCCACCACATACAGGGTCGTGTTGGAGCCCCCGTCCGCCGAGGGAACGGCCGCCGGCTCGACCGGGGCGCCGAGAGGTACTGCCTCCGCACGGTGATGATGGGTGCCGTCGGGAGCAGTAGCTGCGGAGCCGGGATTGTGGCTCGGGGCTGCCCTCGTTGCGCGATTTTTCGCGTGACCGGGGTCCGGAGCGGGCGATGGGGATCCCGAATCGGGCGTGCCGGTCACGGGTGCGGGACCGCTCGCCTGGGGACCGGATGTCGAGTCGGAGCCGCTGCCGTGGCGTTTCGATGATGAGCTGTGGCGAACCGGCCTCGGCACCGCTCGCAGCGGAAAGGCCTCGCGCCTGGCCGCCACCAGTGCCTGGCCGGTGACCCAGACCGGCGTCTGGTCGCTGGAGGACGAGTAGGCGTAGTGGCCATCGCCACGCTGCCGCGCGGACAGGTAGTCCAGCGGCGATCGGCCATGCTCGCGAACCCGCGACGGGCTGACGCCGGCGGCCACCAACCCCTGGATTGCCCAGGCAGTCGACTGCGCGTTCGAGAGTCCGCCTCCGCCCAGCGCGAACCCGCCGTCGCGCTCCTGCGTGCGGCGCAGGTAGGCCGCGCCGTGATGCATCGCGCGCCGGCTCGCTCCGGCGGCGGCCAACCCCTGGAGCGCGGCGCCGGTGCTGTCCGCGTCGCTCGGGGCGCTCGGCTGAAACCCCCAGCCGCCGTCGCGGTTCTCCGCGCGGCGCAGCCACTTCGCGGACCTGCCGAGGGCGGACCGCGATGCTCCGGCCGACCGCAATGCCAGGATGCCGAACGCCGTGAGATTGACCTGACCGTCGAACGACCCGCCCTGCTCGCGGCGGCGGCGAAGCTCCCCGGTCAGGTCCCGGCCGGCGAAGTGACGCGAGTCGACCCCGGCCCCCTCCAGCGCCAGGACCGTACGCTCGAGGTCGCCGACCGACCGCACCCGCTTGATCTGCGAGCGCAGGTAGTCGATGGGAGTCGATCCGCCGCTGGTCACGGCAAACGGGCTTCGCCCCGCCGCCTCGAGCCCGAGGGCCGCCCACCCCGTCATCGTGGCGCTGGACGAACTCCCGGGATCGACACCGAACCCGCCGTCGGAGTTCTGCGCTTGCTCGAGCCACCTCACCGCCGACGAGGTGCTCGCTTGAGCCCGCGGAGCCGGAGCGATCACGAGCAGGAGCGCCAGCAGCGCCGCTCCCGCCGTCCGCCACCGGAACTCGAACCGCTCGCGATACCGGGAGATCATGCGCACCAGCGCCGGCCCGGCCGCCAGGGCAAGGATGACGTTCCCGGCTGCATGAGCAACGTTGAACGGCACGCCGCGCGCGGAGATGGCCAGGTACCGATCCAGCGACTGCTCGCCGCCGTAGCCGACCATCACGGAGAAGTCGAGTAGCGCCCCGTACGCGAAGCCCGCGATCCCGCAAGCCAGCGCCAGGCCAACCCGCCCGAGGTGGCGCCTGGTGATGGCGCCCAGCGCCGCGCCACCGACCCCGACGAGACCCCATCCCGCCATCTCCCACGGCGTCCATGGCCCCTGGCCAAGCCACAGGTTGGAGACCGCCGCCGCGAGGGCGCCCACGGCGAACCCCGGCGCCGCCCCAACAGCGAACCCGGTGATGAGAACGATGTCGGTCGTCGCGACGACGTTCGGGATCGGGGTGAAGACGAGCCGCCCCGCCACCGCGAGCGCGGCGAGCGCCGCGACCAGCGCGACCAACCGCGCGGGCGGGTGCGAGCGCTCGTACCAGGCGAAACCGCCCACTAGCACCAGGGCGAGCAAGGCGTATGCGTACACCTCCCAGGTCATCGTGCCTCCGTGACCGCCTCGCCCCTGGGGGTCAACCGCTCCCGCAGGAGCTCGGCACCCAGCTCCGGCAGGATCGCCCCACCGGCTCCGAGGATGCGGGCGACCTCGGTGGCGAAGAACCAGCCACCAGACAGGACATCGGCCACCGGGCCGTCGGCGATCACCTCGCCATCCCCGAGCAGCACAACACGATCGGCGAACGACGCCGCGAACTCCACGTCGTGTGTCGCGATGACGACCGCCGCCCCCGCCTTGGCGAGCTCCCCGGCCCAGGCGGCGAGCTCCTCCTTGCGGGCGCGGTCGAGCCCCCGCGTCGGTTCGTCCAGGCAGACGAGCCCGGGAACCGCGTCATCGCCCACTCGCCCGGCCATGACGATCGCGAGAGCGAGCCGCTGGCGCTCGCCACCCGAGAGGTCGCGCGGGTCCGCTGCCGCCGCCCATTGGAGCCCGGCAGCCGCGAGCGCTTTGCCACCGGTCTCCCCCGGGAGCTCGTCGCCGACTCGCTCGCGCACCAGCAGGTCCCCCGGGCTCTGCGGGCAGAGCGCGCAGGCCCCCGGGACGCTCACCTTTCCGCGCACCGGTTCGGTGCGCCCGGCGACCGCTCGCAGAAGCGTCGTCTTGCCCGCACCGTTTCGTCCCATGAGTGCCACCCGCTCCCCGCGGGCGATCGACAGCTCGATGCCGCGCAGCACGTCGCGCGAGGAGGTGCCGTCGTCCAACTCGACCCAGAGGTCACGAACGTTGAGCGCCATCTCACCGTCGACCGCCTTGCCGGAGCCGTTCGCAGGCGGTGCCGGTGACTCGCTTGGTTCGAACCCGCGGTGACGCAGCATTCGTCGCGCCTCCTTGACCCCCGCGGGAGGCGGAGCGAGTCCGGCGAGCTCGAAGAGCCTCGCCCCCGGGGTCGCGAGCGCAGCGTCGTGGTCCAGCGCCCACCGCAGCAGCGCTCGCGGTGTCCCGTCGAACGCGATCCGCCCTCCGGCCATTGCGATCGCGCGATCGGCGGCGGCCAGACAGCGCTCGAGCCGGTGCTCCGCGAGCAGCACAGCGGTGCCCCACTCCTCGTTCAAACGGCGAAGCAGCCCGATGAGCTCGTCGCCGGCCACCGGATCGAGCTGCGACGTGGGCTCGTCGAGCAGCACCAGGCGGGGGCGGCCGACGAGCGCGGCCGCGAGGGCGACCCGCTGAAGCTCGCCGCCGGAGAGCGTGTCGACCGCCCGGTCCAGCAGGTGGGGCATCGCCAGTGCCAGAGCGACCTCCTCGACGGCCCGCGCGCGGGCGGCGGGCGGTTCTGAGCGCATCTCGAGTGGCAACTCGAGCTCGGCCCGGACGGTGGTCGACACCACCTGGGTCTCGGGGTCCTGCGCCACGAACCCGACCGCTCCCCCCAGCTCGGCCGGGCCGTGGTGACGTACGTCCATTCCCGCCACCTGGACATCGCCGGCTACGTCCCCCCCGTGGTAGTGGGGTACGAGACCGCAGCAGGCGCGCAGAAGCGTCGTCTTCCCGGATCCCGAGCGGCCGGCGAGCACGATCAGCTCCCCGGGCTCGATGTCGAGCTCCACCTCCCGCAGCGCCTCCGCGGAGGCCTCCGGGTACCGATACGTCAGCCGGCGGATCCTCACCAGCGAGTCAGCCACGGCGCCTCCAGCCACGGGTCGTCGCGAACGGCAACGCCGCGGCGATCACCACGGCGGCGGACAGGAGCAGTGTCGGCGCGTCGATCGCGGTGCTCACCGTCGGGTACGAGTCGTACGCGCCCAGCCCCGCGACTCGCCCGCCGATCGACAGCGCCGCGATCGCGATGCCGGCCACCAGGAAGCGGGCGCGATACCGGGTCCGCGGTCCGCCGCGCGCCGACCGTGGCGCCCCATGCGCGTACCCCCGAAGCTCGAGTGTTGCGGCGACGTCGACCGCGCGATCGAGCGAGCCCGCGACCAAACGGCGTGCCATCGCCGCCCGGCCCACCGGGGCGGCGCCGGGGCCCCGCAGCGCCGCAGCTTCGCCGAGCCGACCGTAGTCGGCAGCCGCCAAAGGCACGAGCCGCGCGATCAGTGTGGCGGTGAGCGCGGAGCGCCGCGCGAGCGGTCGCAGCATCCGCAGCACGCGGTCGGGGTCGACGCTGGCCGAGTGAACTGCGAACGCCATCATGACCACCAGGATCCGCAGCGCGAGCACACCGCCCTCGGCGAGCGCCTCCGCGCTGACGTCGGTCTGGCCGAGGAGCGGAAGCCACAGCCCGTTTACCACCACCGTGTCGCCGCGTTGCGCCACGAGGCCGTTGACGACGACGATCAGGACGCCGAGGCCGAGCCCCCATCGCGCGGACGCGCGCAGGGCCCGCCCAGCCTTCGCGGCGACCCCGGCCACCACGACGCCGAGTCCGACGGCGCCGAGGACGATCGGATTCGAATAGACGAAGGCCGCCAGCGCCAGCGACCCCAGATACGCGCTGGCTCCGAAGGCACCCGCCTGGGCGAGCGGCGTGCGCCGGGGCGTGTACGCAAGCGGCGACCTCACGAGAAGCGCTTCACCCCCAGGACCGGCAGCGGTACGGACTTGCCCGGTGTTGCGGCGACGGCGTAATGGTTTCGCAGCGAGCGCGCGTCGAGCAGCCCGGCGGCGCGCCGCACGGCCTTCCCGCCGGACCCGGTGACAATCCAAGTCTGCGAGTCGCCAGCGCCCCCGAGCGCCGCCACCAGTCCGGCTCGCGGCCCGAGATCCCGGACCGGGTTTCCGTTGGGGTCGATGCCGATGAGATGCCAGCGTCCGTGGATTGGCCCCTTGAACGTGGCGAACACGCCCGTGCTCGCCGGGCCGTGTGTGAGCTCGTCGACCGCTGGATCGGCTCGGACCTTCGCCCAGGGGCCGACGAGCATCCGCGGCACGCCGGAATCGGACTGGCCTCCGCTCCCGATCCGCGACGTCACCCCCGCCTCGCGAAGGTGGCCGGCGGCCGCCTCGCAGGCGGCTGGAACGCCGCGGCAGACGACGCGGACGGGGCGGGGCCTGTCCGACGACGCCTGCGCGAACGGCTCCGGCCATGACCCGACGACCGCGGGCACGCTCATCGCCGCCGTCCACTTGCGGTAGTCCCACCAGATCCGGTCGCCGCCCTCGACCCGGACATCCGCGGACCCCACGGGCGACTCGACCCCGTTGACGTAGAAGAACCAGTCGCTTCCGCCGCCTTCCCCGCCACCCGAGATCCCGTTGATCGACTGGACGAAGCCCCCGCCGTAGCGGGTCGTGATCTCGGCCTCGCTGTCCAGGAAGCGGATCACCGTCTCGGACGAGGGCGGGTCGTCGTCCGTCGCTTCGAGCAGCGTCTTCGAGCCATAGTCCCGGGTGACGGTCAGGGTCGCGGTGCCCGACGACGAGGTCCCGGCACCGAGCCCGCAGCCCGCAGCCGCGACGGCGCAAGTGAGCGCCGCCGCGGCTGCCAACCGTTGAGTCGCCGGCTTCATCCCATCAGCGCCTGCTCACCCGCTCGCAGCTGGACGCGATCTCGTCGTTTCGGTCCCCGTGGTCGAGGATCACCTCATCCCGGCCACCGCCGCAGCTGACGCGGTCGTGTCCGCCCGATCGGAGGTTCACGACGTCCGCGCCGCCCCGGGCCTTGATGCGGTCCCACCCCCGCGTTCCCTTGATGCGATCGGCGTGCTTCGACCCGTAGATCCGCTTGCCGTGGGCGTCGGGACAGCGGCTTTGCTCAGCGCTCACGCAGACCGCCACGTGATTCGAAGGGATGTCGTTCGGGGTTCCCGTGGCCTCGAGTTTGGCCGAGCGGGAAAGCCGAACCCGTGCCTCTCCGTTCGGGCGGGTCGTGCCCACCCGCTTGTCACCAGCGGTGACGACGACCCCGCCGGCCGGGCTCGACTTGCCCTGGCCGGTGAACCGCAGCACCTTCACGATGAACGGATCGCCCGGTGTCGCTGACGGCGGCGCCTTCAGCACCAGCTCCGTCGGCCCCGACGCCGGTTCCGAGCCGGACGTGAAGTACCACAGGATGCGATCGCGATTGTGCACTGGGGTGAGGCTCGCGCCGGTGGATGAGACAACGTGATTCACGATGAGGTCCCAGTAGCTGAATCCGACGGTTTCGAAGCCGCCCATCGAGCACACGCCCAGGCCGAACCCGTCGTCGACGAACGCGTCGCTGAGCACCAGCGGACGCAACGCGCGATCCGACCGGAGCGCGTCCTTGAGGATTCCGAGCGCGTTCGGTGAGTCCAGGCGGTACCGCTTG
>DATFON010000084.1:0-13673 GCA_035265465.1 Solirubrobacterales bacterium
CGCCGACCTTGATGATCACGTAGATCTCGGCGACCGGGAGGACGATGAATATGAGCACCAGAAGGAGGGCCACGCACCAAGCCTAGTGAGGCTCTCTCGCTACGATGACGGCATGGCGACTGAAGACACCGCGACGGTCACGCAGGACGATGTCTACGAGGCCCTGGAGGAAGTGATCGACCCCGAGCTCGGGCTCGACTTCGTCTCGCTCGGCCTGGTCTACGACGTCGAGGTCAAGGACGCCGACGTCTACGTCACCTTCACGCTGACGTATCCCGGCTGCCCGATCGGCCCCCAGGTCTCCGAGCAGATGAAGGAGTTCGTCGGCGGGCTGGAGGGCGTCGAGAGCGTGTATCCCAAGATGATCTTCGAACCGCCGTGGACCCCGGACATGATGTCCGAGGACGCGAAGTTCGCGCTGGGGTACTGAGCGCGAAAACCTCCTGCTCTCTGAGCTGCGCAGTCCCTTAGTGCGGTCTTCTACTGATCGAATTCTGCGGGATCGATCGGATGCGCGCGACCGTGCGGTCGGGATAGGACGTGCCCTATGAAGCGTGTCATCGTCGATCACTACGGTGGGCCCGAGGTCCTGAGGTTGGTCGAGGAGCAGGATCCCCGACCGGGTCCGGGCGAGGTGCGCGTCAGAGTCCTGGCGGCCGGCGTGTCGTTCACCGATTCCCAGCTGCGCGCCGGCACGTATATCCCCGGCGGGCCGAAACCGCCGTTCACGCCTGGCTACGAGCTCGTCGGCGTCGTCGAGGAGCTCGGCCCGGGATGCTCGAGGATGCGAGTAGGAAACCGCATCGGCGCGCTGACGGTGTGGGGGGCCGACGCGGACCGGGTCTGCGTGCCGGAGGCGGGCGCGGTCGAGGTCCCCGAGGACCTCGACCCGGCGGAGGTCTTGAGCCTCGTCTTCACCTATATGACCGCCTACCAGGTGCTTCACCGCACGGCGAGGGTGAAGAGCGGGGACACGGTGCTGGTACACGGCGCGGCCGGCCGGGTGGGCACCGCGGTGCTCGAGCTCGGCGCGGTGGCCGGACTTCGGATGTACGGGACCTGTTCAGCTCACGACCGCGCCGCGGTCGAGCGGCTCGGCGCGGTAGCGATCGACTACCGGAACGAGGACTTCCTGGCTCGGGTGCGCGAGCTGACCGATGGAGACGGTGTGGACGTGGTGCTCGACTCGCTCGGTGGCCCGCTGTCGCTTCGCTCCTTCCGCGCGCTGCGGCCCGGCGGAAGGCTCGTCGTGTTCGGCCGCTACGCCACGCTCTCGCACGGGCGCAAGAACTGGCGGGCGGTGATCGAGTGGTACCCGTCGGTGGCGGCCGTTTGGGTCTGGGGCAAGCTCTCGCCCCGCCGGCGGGCGCTCAAGTACCAAGTCCAGAAGTTCCGCGACGTTGCTCGAAGGCGACCCGGAGCAGTGGGCGGCGAGCCCCGCGACTCGGAGTGGTTCCAGGAGGACTTCGGAGCGCTGCTCGAGCTGCTCCGTGAGGACAAGATCCACCCGGTCGTGGCCGAGCGCCTGCCGCTCAGCGATGCGAGCCACGCGCACGAGCTGCTGGATAGCTCGTCGTCCAAGGGCAAGCTCGTACTCGTGCCGTAGGTCGACTCGATCGGCTTCGCCCGAGCGGGTCGTTGGCGGACGTCTCGTGACAGTCTCTGGCATATGAGGTGGGTCCGGCGGCTGCTCGTCGCCCTGACGGCTTTCATCGGGTTGGCTACCGCCGTGGAGCAGTTGTACCGCCGCCTTCTCCGGGACTGGGTACTCACCTGGGGTGCGACGGCGGAGGAGGTGACGCGGCGCTTGCCTGGGGACGAACTGCTCGAGGAGGCGGACATCGTCGCGACGCGGGCGATCGGGATCGAGGCACCGCCGTCGGCGATCTGGCCCTGGCTGGTCCAGATGGGCCCGGGACGCGCCGGCGCCTACACGTACGACTGGATCGAGAACCTGTTCGGCCTCAACATGCACAGCGCCGACCGGATCGTCCCGGAGTGGCAGAAGCTGGAGGTGGACGACGTCCTTCGCAGCCGCGAGGACCGACCCGGGATGCGCGTCGAGATCCTCGAGCCCGAGCGTGTCCTCTCGAACCGCTCTGAGGCGGGCGACTGGGTTTGGACCTTCGCGCTCGCGCCACGGAATGGTTCGACCCGTCTGATCAGCCGCAACCGGATCGCGATGAAAGGCGCGGCGGCGGGACAGCGCCTCGGGATGCTCGTGATGGAGCCCGGCTCCCTCGTCATGGAGCGCAAGATGCTGCTGGGGATCAAACGTCGGGCAGAGCGGCTCGTGGCGCAACAGTCATCGGCAGCCGCTCCCGAGCCGACTTGACCAGCCGGTGGCCGGCGTGAACATCCACACCCCTAGAGCCCGAGGCCTGCCCGATCGTCGCCCAGCTACGGCGGCAGGGATCGGTGGCCCGGGGTGCGCGAAACCCTCGATCGCCTCGAGGGCGCCGTCCTCACCCCCTCCGACCTGCCGTCTGTGTGTGCCGGCTAGCAGTTTGTGCCCTGCGCGGGGGCGTCTCCGCCCTGGCTCTGGGTCCGGCCGTCGCTCGCGGTGACGGGAATCGGCGCATCCGGCCGACCAGGCGCAGCACGCGATGCCGGGGCGGTCGCTCCCGAAGGCGCACCGTCGCTAGCGCACTCGGCCGCCGAGACCCCATGCACATCTGCGCTGGCCCCGGTCGCGAGCGCGGCCGCCATTGCAGCCGTGGCGACGAGAACCGCAATAACTCGTCTCATGCTCCCTCCTCCACTTCGCCTGTCGTGCACAGGGACATACGGCGCCGTCGGCGATCAGGTTCAGCCCATTGCAGCGAAGTTCATAGTGGGCGCTGTGGATGCACTCGAGTGCGGCGGCGCTCGCGATCGACGTGATGAGGCCGAGCCAAAAGCCCGTCCAGGGCAAGGTCCCTACGAGGCGGGCGTCTCGGCCGCCAAGCGATCCAGCTGCACGCGAAGCGCCGGCAGGAAGGCCGATCCGGGCCTGGCCGATTCGATGAGCTCGACCGATTCGCGGTAGTGGCCGGCCATGCCGGTGACCTCGTTCCCATTCGGTCCTCGACCACGTCGCCGAATCGCTGGAGGCCGCGGCGCAGTCCGACGATGTCGGAGAGCTTGTCCGCCGCGAACACCGTCACCGCCAGGCCGCCGCCCTCCCGCACCTGGTTGCGAAGGGCTGCCTTGCGTTCCTCGAAGGAGTCGATCGTGTCGTCCTCGGTGAGGGTCAGGACGAGCGTCGCGATTGACTCGCCCATCTCGCTGCGCAGCGCCTCCTCGCTCAGGGTTCCGCGCTCGACGGCGTCATGCAGCAGGCCGACCGCGATGAGCTCGTCGTCGAAGGCAGCCTCGTGGAGGAAGGTCGCGACCTCGACGGCGTGATCGAGAAAGGGGCGCCCGTCGGTGAGCCGGCGCTGGGAGCGATGCGCCGACTCGGCGAGCGAGTACGCGCGGGCGAGGAGCGGCGAGTCGGTTATCCAGGCCGGAGGGCCGAGCACCGCGTCCATCTCGACTTCATGCTGCGAAGCCATCTGTCCATGGTGTCCGTCCAGGGCTCGTAGTCCTAACAGATCTCCCAAGCGGGGGTCGCGCTGGTGTTGGGGAACCCGCGAGTAACGTAGAACGGGTGATTGACCCGGCCTCGAGCGCGCTGGTTCCCGTCGGAGACGGCGACCATGTCACCGGCTCCGAGGCGCCCGAACTGACGGTCGTCGAATACGGGGACTTCGGCTGTCCGTTCTGCTTTGCGGCCAAGCGGCCGGTGGAGTCGCTGTTGGAACGCTACGACGGCATGCGCTTGGTCTGGCGACATTTTCCGGATACCGACCTTCACCCCGGCGCCGATCTCGCTGCGGAGCTCTCAGAGCTCGCCGCGGTCCACGGAAGGTTCTGGGAGGCGCATGCCCTGCTGCTGGCCGGGCGTGGGGAGTTCTCGCACGAGGACCTGCTCTCGGTCGCCGAGCGGCTCGAGCTGGACGCCGAGGAAGCCGAGTCGGCGTTGCGCGAACGGCGCTTTCAAGAGCACGTTGGCGGCGACACCGAGGGTGGCAGGCGGGCCGGGGTCCATGCCACGCCGACATTCTTCGTGGACGGAGACCGGCTGGAGGGACCCTGGCGTCAGTTGGCGCAAATCGTCCCGGCGAGACTCGAGCGGACCAGGTCATGAGCGGCGAGACCGAACCGATCGGCGCGGGGGTCGCCGAGGCAGTCGACCGCGACGGGGCCTTCCCGCGCCTCAACGAGAGCCAGCGTGCGCGATTGCGAGAGCTCGGGCGCGTTCGCACGGTCGAACCCGGCGACGTGCTGTTCGCGGCAGGCGACGAGTCGAGCGACTTCTTCGTCATCGAGTCGGGGGCCGTGGCGATCGTCCAGGGGCTCGGCCAGGAGAACCGGGTGATCGCCGTCCAGGGGGCCCACCGCTTTCTGGGCGAGCTCAGCCTGATCATCGGCCAACGGCTGTATCTCTCGGGGGTCGTCCGGGATCCCGGTGAGGTGATCCAAGTCCCCCTGGACAAGCTGCGCCAGATCGTCGACGAGGACAAGACGCTGAGCGATCTGATCCTCGGTGCCTTCATCGCGCGGCGCTCGATCCTGATCGACGCCGAAACGGGGATCAAGCTGATCGGCTCGCGTTTCTCGCCCGACTCGCGCCGCCTCCGCGAGCTCTTGGCGCGAAATCGGATGCCCTACCAGTGGATCGATCTCGAGGCAGACGAGCATGCCGATGCGCTGCTCGGCGGCCTCGGCGTGGAGCCCGACGAGACCCCGGTGGCCATCACCGGCGGCGGCGAGGTCCTGCGCAACCCGAGCAACGCCGAGTTGGGACGTGCGATCGGCCTGGGCTCCTCCGGCTCGCCGCCGCCGCTTTGCGACGTGGTCGTCGTTGGCGCCGGTCCGGCCGGCCTCGCCGCTGCCTTGTATGCGGCCTCGGAGGGCCTCGACGTCCAGGGCGTCGACGCGATCGCGTCCGGCGGCCAGGCCGGCACCTCGGCCCGGATCGAGAACTATCTCGGCTTTCCGGCTGGCGTTTCGGGCAGCGAGCTGACGCAGCGAGCAACGGTGCAGGCGGCCAAGTTCGGGGCGCGGTTGAACGTGCCGGCCGCGGCGGTGGCGCTCAGGAGCGAACCGGGGAGGCACGAGATCGAGCTCTCAAACGGCGAGACGGCGACCGGCCGCAGCGTGATCGTTGCCACCGGTGCCCAGTACCGCCGTCTCGACGTCCCCCGGCTGGAGGAATTCGAGGGCGGCGGCGTCTACTACGCCGCCACCCAGGCCGAGGCGCAGATGTGCGCAAACGACCCGGTCGTGATCGTCGGCGGCGGCAACTCGGCCGGCCAGGCGGCCATGTTCCTCTCCAGACATGCCGCGCACTGCCGGCTGCTGATCCGCGGCGGGGACCTCGGCAAGTCGATGTCGCGCTACCTCGTCGATCAGATCGAGCGCAACGAGTCGGTCGAGGTCGTCAGGCACGCGCAGATCCTCGAACTCCAGGGGGAGCGCGACCTGGAAATGGTGACGGTCGCCGACGGCCACTCGGGAGAGCGCTCGCAATTGGCGGCCCGGGCGCTGTTCGTCTTCATCGGCGCCTCGCCGCACACCGAGTGGCTCCAGGGCCAGCTGGCGACCGACCGCGCCGGGTTCCTGTTGACGGGCCGGGACGTCGCCGACGACGAGCTCGTGGAGTTCAACGGAGACCGTCCACTCTTCCTGGAGACCAGCCGCCCCGGGATCTTCGCCGTCGGCGACGTCCACTCCGGCTCGATCAAGCGGGTCGCTTCGGCGGTGGGGGAGGGATCGATGGCCGTTCGACTGATCCACCAGCGACTGGCCGCTCCCGTGTGCCCAACCGATCGGCTAGGGCCACTCATCCGATCGGATGAAGGCGCAACCCACCATTCGGTGGGTTGACATGGGCCCCACGGGTGGGGGAGGCTTGACCGGTCGTTCTTGGTGTGCACGGAAGCAACCGGAAGGCCGACTTGTCTTATCTTCGCCGCGGCGCCCAGGATGGGCATTCCAGAGTCGTCTCACTGATCGCCGCGCTGATCGCGCTGCTGGGCCTCACGGCCGTTGCGACGCAGCGGTCGGCGGCTACGACGATGGAGGCTCCCGGCTGGACTGTGCCGCGGAGGACAGCGTCCGCGAGTGTGTCTACGACGAGCCCGTGACCACGATCGCGACCGGGCCGACAGGCTTCACCAATGACAACACTCCCACCTTCGGGTTCAGCTCGGACCAGGAGGACGTCGAGTTCACCTGCAGGATCGACGGCGCACGGATCGCCAAGTGCGGTCCGTCATTCACGACCGAGACACTGGCCAGCGGGGAGCACTCCCTCTCGGTCTTTGCCCGAAGCAACGGCCATACGCCCGATACGACCCCGGCCGAGCGGGACTTCATCGTCGATACGACGCCACCTGTCACTACCATCAATGCCGGTCCGGCCGGTCTGACCAACGACAGCACCCCGACCTTCGCGTTCAGCTCGAACGAGACCGGCTCGACCTTCCAGTGCAAGGTCGATGGCGGCGCCTTCGGACCGTGCACCTCGCCCAGGCAGACGAGCAACCTCGGCGACGGTGCCCACACCTTTTACGTACGCGCGATCGACCAGGCGCACAACGTGGACGCGACGCCGGCCAGCCGCCCGTTCACGGTCGACACCACACCGCCGAGCACCAACATCACAGGCGGCCCGAGCGGCCTGACGAACGACGGCACACCCACCTTCTCCTTCAACTCGAACGAGGCGGGCACCTTCCAGTGCCGGGTCGACAACGGATCCTTCGGCGGCTGCGCATCGCCGAAGACGACATCGCCGCTCGCCGAAGGCTCCCACACGTTCGTCGTGCGGGCTGCCGACAGGGTCGGCAACGTGGACCCATCGCCCGCCACACGCTCCTTCACGGTGGACACCCGCCCGCCGAACACGACGATCACGAGCGGTCCCAGCGGCTCAATGACGGACGCGACACCAAGCTTCGCCTTCAAGTCGAGCGAATCGGGCGGGTCGTTCCAGTGCAGGGTTGACGGAGCGCCATACGCCGGCTGCGCCTCGCCGAAGACCACCCCCCCGCTTGGGGTGGGTCCCCACAGCTTCTCCGTGCGCGCGATCGACCAGTCGGGTCATACCGACCCGACGCCGGCCGCCCGGGGCTTTACCGTCAAGCGGTCGCGCTAACCGAGACAGAAGAGCCCCCGGAGGCCGAGCCCAGCTCGGCCGGGACATGCGATGAGCGCGGGCGCCGCATGCCCGTCGCGTGGCCGTTCGCGGCGCTGATCCTCACGGTTGCCGTCCCCCTGGCGATCCGCGGCGGCTACACGGCGACATCGAGGGGGATGCTCGTCGGGCTGGCGGCGCTTTCGGTAGCCGGCATCCTCATCCGGGACGAGCGATCCGCTGGGAGATTCGTCCGCGAGTCCGCCATCCTCAGTCTCGTCGCCCTCGCCGCCTTGACGGCCCTGAGCGCCGCCTGGACGACCGGTGAGGCCCTCGATGCCGTCCGGTGGGGCCTCGTGATTGCCGCCTACGCTGCGACGGCGTTGCTGGCCGCCCAGGCGGCCCGCGAGCAGGGGTTCGTCGCGATCGCCGTGGCGATCGCCGTGATCGCCGTAGCGGAGGCTGCGATCGGGCTCGTATCGGCGGGCCTGCGAGTCGAGCCGTTCGCCGAGCGGATCGGCGGCAGCTGGCGTCCCGGTGGCACGCTCGAGTACCCACCCGCGCTGGCGCTGATCCAGGTTGGCGCGCTGCCCGTCCTGCTTCGCGGCATGGCTCAGCTCGCGGGCTGCGCTTGGTCTAGTGAGCGCCGGGTGCGCGGCGCTTGCCGCGGGCGCGATCGGCCTTGCGGACAGTCGCACGCAGATTGTCCTCGCGCTCGCCGTGCTGGTGATCGCCATCGTCTGGGCGGATCGAACCGTTCGAGACACACGCTCTCGCGCTGCGCTCGCGGGCCTGGTCCTGCTCGGTGCAGGCCTCGCGACCCGGTTGGCCCTCGGCGGTTACGCGTTCCCCGGGGCAACCGGCGGCGACGTCGGCAGGCTGCTCACGCTTGCGGCCGTCGTGGCCGGTTCGGTCGTCGCGTGGGCGCTCATCCGCCGGTTGTGGGGAGAACGCCCCCGGGCATCGCCGGCTGTGGCCGGAATCGGCGTGCGGGTCGCGGCGGTGGGCGCGGTGGTGGTCCTCGCGGTCGGCGCGCTCGCAGGGTTTGTCGCCGCCCAACGGAGCGACGGACCCTGGACGGAGCCCGGCAGCGGCTTCACCCACGGCCGGTCGGACCAGTGGCACGCCGCGATCGAAACGGCGCTCGACCATCCGGTGGCGGGAGTCGGGGCCGAGGCCTATCTGCGGGCGTCCGCCGCCGACCAGGGAAACCAGGTGTCTCGATACGCCCATGACCTGCCCCTCGAGGTCTGGGCGGAGCTGGGTCCGGCAGGACTGGTGCTCGTCGTCGCGCTTGGATGCTTCGTGGCCATGCTCTTGTGGCGAATCCGCCTGCACCCGGACGCGTGGTTCGTGGCCCCCGCAGCTGCGGCATTTCTCCTGGCCAATCTCGTGGACTGGCCGTGGCACCTGGCCGGTGCCGGGGCAATGTGGGCTGCCGCTCTCGGCACGTGCGTGGCAATCGATCGAGGCTAAAGCCCGATCCGGGTGACGCTGCTGCTTCCGGAGTCCGCGACCCACACCGCGCCGTCTCCGACCGCGATGCCCGCTGGGCGGTCGCCCACCCCAACCTGCTCCGTCGGCTTGTCGAGGCTTGCCGGATCGAGGAGGGCGACCTGCCCGGGGCGCGGCCTTGACTCGGGCGGACGAACCCCGCCCACCAGCGTCGCCCAGACGCCGCCCTCGCCGGCGGCGAGCCGGATCGGGATGGCGGCAGAGACCTGAGCCGCCTCGTGGCCCACCCGCGAGGAGCCCGGATCGATCCGCACCACCTCGATGTTCCTCGCGAGGCGGTCGTCGGTCTTGGCAGCCCACACGCCCTTCTCACCGAAGCACAATCCCAGGACCTGGAAGTCAGCGACCGCGATTGGGTCGTCCGGCTCTGCGCTCGAAGCGTCGATGCGGGTGACGGTGCCGTCAGCGGTATTCGCCACCCAGGCTGCGCCCGCTCCAACGGTGACGTCAGTGGGCTGGGTTCCTACCGGGATCGGATCGCCCACCGAGCTGAGCGACCTCGGGTCGAAGCGGGTGACCGTGTCGTTGGCGCGGCTCGTGACCCAGACCGCTCCTTCGCCCACCGCGATCCCACCGGCGTCGGCGATCCTTTCGGGCGCCCGCCGCGCCTTCCGTGTC
The DNA here is from genome assembly GCA_035265465.1 of Solirubrobacterales bacterium. Taxonomy (GTDB): domain Bacteria; phylum Actinomycetota; class Thermoleophilia; order Solirubrobacterales; family 70-9; genus AC-56. Next base: position 9,299 of record DATFON010000084.1, read on the forward strand.
CCAGGATCGATCCGGGTTACGGTGCCGTCGCCGCTCGCCACCCAGACGCCGCCCTCACCGACTGCGATCGCCTGCGGGCCCGCCGCGACGCGAATCGGCGCGCCGATCGGGCGACCGCTCATGGCGTCGAGCTCGATCACCCGCGACCCGCTGTTGTCGGCAACCCACGTGCCTCCTGCGCCGACCGCCACCGCGAGGGGCGTCCCGCCGACGTGGATCGGCACAGCGGCATGCGGGTGGGGCAGGGGCGACCGGGTATCTCCGCCGCTCGCGCTGCCACAGGCGGATAGGGCCATGGCCAGTGCCACGAGCGCGAGAGCCACGAGGCATCCCGCCGGTGAGGGTCGAACGCGGGCCGGGTCGCGCTCGAGCCCGGGCCGACTTTCGTTCGATTGATCCATTTCCGAAGTGGGCACGCAGTACCGGTTACGTGGGAAGGGGAGGCACGGATCAGCCACCCGAGTTCCTTGATCGCACTTCCTGGTTCCCGCGGCACAAGTGAAAGCGAGCACCAGAAAGGGGTGCCAGGAAGATGCGCAAATCACACTACAGAGGCCTCGCGGTGCTATTCGCCGCAGTCCTCGCAGCGGCTATCGCGGTTCCGCTCGGCTTCGGCTCCAGCCACCGCGAGGCGCCGAACATCGCCCTGGATCCGGCCGCCGACAACACGGACGTGTACGCGTACACGGCCAACGATGCGCCCAAGGCGCTGACGATCGCGGCGGATTGGATCCCGGGACAGGTTCCGGCCAACGGCCCGAACTTCTTCCGGTTCGACGACCGGGCGAACTACTACGTGAACATCGACAACACTGGCGACGGCGTTGCCGACATCAGGTACCAGTTCAGGTTCAAGACCGACGTTCGGAACCCCAATTCCTTCCTGTACGCAGGTCCGGGGACGGAGGATTTCGACGACCCCGGCCTTAACGTGGTCCAGCATTACGACCTCGTCAAGGAGACCCTGAAGCGCGGGAAGGTCAAGAAGGAGACGACGGTGGCGGAGGGCCTTCCGGTCGCGCCGCCGAACATCGGGCCGAAGACGTTCCCCGATTACCAGAACTTCGTCAGCCAGTCGATTCGAAAGCTCGGCAACGGCACGAAGGTCTTCGTGGGATCGCGCGACGACCCGTTCTTCGTCGACCTCGGTGCCGCGTTCGACGCGATCAACGTGCGTCAGGGCACCGGGAACGAGGGTCAGGGCAAGGACGACCTCTCCGGTTACGCGACGTCGGCCACCGTACTCCAGATCCCCGAGCGCGCGGTGACGAAGGATCACAAGCCGGTCGCCGGCCCGAGCGCGTCGAACGCCGTGGTCGGCGTTTGGTCGAGCACCGAGCGGCGGCGGCTGGAGGTCCAGAACGCCAACGCGGACAGCGGATCGCCGCGAAAGGTGCGAGGCAAGCACAACGACTTCGTGCAGGTCTCGCGGCTGGGCAACCCGCTCGTCAACGAGGTGATCATCCCGCTCGGCAAGAAGGACAAGTTCAACCGCACGACACCGGACGCCGATGCGGCCAACTACGGCACCTTCGTGGTGAAGCCGGAGCTCGCCGCGACGCTGAACGCGCTGTTCGGGGTCGGTGCCCCAGAGAACGATCGGACCGACATCGTTCAGGCGGTGCTCCAGGGCATCCCGGACCTGAACGAGCATTCAGGCCCGAACGCTGGGACGCCGGTTGACACCCTCAAGATCAACCTCGGCATCCCGCCGAGCCCGACGCCGAGCCGGTTCGGAGTGATCGGCGGCGACAACGCCGGCTACCCGAACGGACGGCGACTGACCGACGACGTCGTCGACATCGACCTCCAGGTCGTTGCCGGATTCCTCGTCGGCAACCAGGTGCCGCTCGGGGACGGGGTGGACAGGAACGACAAGCCGTTCCTCTCCCACTTCCCGTACCTGGCCGCACCCGATTCGGGATTCGACTCGAATCCGTCACAGCGGATCGAGCCGGCTCACAGGCCGACGCCGCCAGGTGGCCCATAGGAGGGAGGCGGTATCGGCACCCAGCCGGTACGGACGGAGCGCCGCCTTGGCGGCGCTCCGTCCCCCGGCCGGGGTCGACCACCGGGAGAGACGAAACCAATGACCAAGGCAATCACATCCCTCCGCCTGCCGGACCTGATCAAGTGGATCGCTCCGGCCCTCGTCTTCGTCGCGATCCTCGGCGTGCTGGCGCTGCTGAACCGCTCCTCGGCGCCGGATCCCGCAACCAATGCGGACGGCGGCGCGTCCGATCTCGCCCGCCAGCCCGCGAGCCTCGACACCCAGGGTCAGATCGAACAGCTTCAGGTCGCGGTGCGCTCGGACCCGGAGGACGCCCAGACCTACGCCCTGCTCGGCGACGCCTACTACCAGCGGGCCCGAGAGACCGGCGATCCCGGCTACTACAGCCGTGCCGACGGCTCGTTCGCGGCGGCCATCGACCGCGATCCGTCGAACGTGACCGCCGTCACCGGCCAGGCCACCTTGGCGCTCGCGCGCCACGACTTCCACGCCGGCCGCCGGCTCGCCGAGCGCGCGCGGGCCTTGGCCCCCGATCTCGCGAGTCCGTACGCGCCGCTCGCCGACGCTCAGATCGAGCTCGGCCGTTACGGGGCCGCCGCGCAGACCCTGAACCGGCTTGCGCGCGTGAAGCCCAACCTCACCGCGTACGCCCGCATCTCCTACTTCCGCGAGCTCCACGGCGATCTTCGGGGGGCGCTCCAGGCGATGCGCCTGGCGGTGTCCGCGGGTGCCGGCGGCCCCGAGGGTGAGGCTTACGTGCAGTCGCTCCTCGGCAAGCTCCAGGCCGACCAGGGCCGCTACGGCGCCGCCGAGCATGCCTACCGGCTGGCGCTGGCGATCGACCCGGGCTACCCCGCGGCCGCCGCCGGCCTGGCGGGCGTGGAGGCCGGGCGCGGCGACTTCGATACGGCGATCGAGCGCTATGGCCAGGTGGTCCAGCGACTGCCGCTGCCCGAGTACGCGATCGCGCTGGGCGAGACCGAGGAGGCGGCGGGCAAAGCCAGCGCCGCGGAGCGCGAGTATCGCCTCGCCCGCGCCGAGATAGGCCATCAGAAGGCCAAGGGGGAGAACACCGACGTCGAGCTGGCTCTCTTCGAGTCAAATCACGGCAGTCCCGCTCGGGCGGTGACCCTCGGGCGAAGAGGCTGGCGGGCTGCGCCCAGCGTTAGGTCAGCCGACGCATACTCATGGGCGCTCTATCGCGCGGGGCGGATCGGTCCCGCCTCCCGACTGTCGGGTGAGGCGATGCGACTGGGCTCGCGAGATCCGGCGTTTCTCTACCACGCGGGAATGATCGCGAGGCGGGACGGCCGCGAAAGGCCGGCCCGAAAGTTCCTGAAGCGCCTCATCGATCAGAGCCCGCGTTTCAATCCCCTGTATGCGCCGCGGGCGGAACGAGCGCTGAGGGCTCTCCACTCCAAGGGCCGGGCAGGGAGCTAGGCGGCCGGGTCCGGCTCGGCCGCCCGCACGGGCGCCGGCGTCAGCGCCGCCGCCGAGATCACGAGCGCGAACGCGAGCAGGCGGGTGATGACCCCCAGCGAGGTGTCGGGCATCGGCTCGCCGAACACGACCGGCCCCGCGGCGATCGTGAAGAGGTTGGCGGCAACGCTCGTGACCGCGATGACGGGCACCGCCTTGCCGATCTGAAGGCTGCGGGCCGAGACCACGAGTCCCGCGAACGAGGCCAGCGCGATCACCGCCGCCAGCGGGCTGAGCAGCACGGCGGCGACGCCGTCGCCCAGGTGGTCGCTCAGTGCCTTGATCGACGTGTCGGATGCCGCCCAGAACAGTCCCGCCGAGGCAGCGAGCAGCACGCCCGCGTGGGGGCTCTCGCGACTTGCGAACGCGACCACGACCGCGCCCGCCACGAGGGCGCCCACCCAGGGCCAGAGGCGCTGGAGCTCGTATGAGGAGTGCGCGCTATCGCCCGTTCCGGCAAGGGTTGCCGCCAGGAACGCCAGGCCCAGCGCCGCCAGGCCGACGCCCAGCCACTCACGCCGCGTGACTTGGTGCGCGAACAGCCGGTCCGCGCTCACCGTCAACAGCACCAGGCCACCGGCGATCACGGACTGCACGAGGGAGATCGGCGCCAGCGAGAGCGCGCCAACGTGGAGGCCCCACGAACCGGTTGCAATGATGATCCCGAGGATGTACCAGCCGGACCGGAAGAGCGCGAGCGAGGTTCGCACCGGGCGGCGGAGCTCGACGGCCGGGGACTCAACGGCGCCGCGGTGCTTGTACAGAAAGCCGACGACCGACGCGAACGCGGTCGCCAGCGCGAGCAGCAGGCCGACCTGCACCGACAGGCTCATCTGGCGAGGCTAGCGAGCCCGAGCAGGCGCTAGGCGACGCTCGGCGGCAGCT
>DATFON010000085.1:0-11059 GCA_035265465.1 Solirubrobacterales bacterium
CGCCCGCGCCCCCTCGCCGCCGCACATAGTCGAGAAGTGGTCCCCAACCGCACCCCAGGTCGAGCACGCGCCTTCCCGGGCCGATCCCGATCTGCTCGGCCACGTACTCGTGCTTTCGCCGCTGAGCCTCCTCGAGGCTCAGGGAGAAGTCGCCGTCGTACTTGGCCCCGCTGAAGTCCGCGAGCTCTCCCAGGCTGAGTCGAAAGATGCGATCGATCAGCGAATACGTGAACTCGAGATCCTTGCGCTCGGCCACGCCGCGACGCTACTCCTTCTCGACCAGGCGGTCCCCGCGGTCTCGGGGCAGGGCTCGTGCCCTGGTGTGCGCCCAGAGGCGGTCCGCCCCCGCCCAGGCGGCGAAGCTCAACCCGCCGACGATGCCCGTCACGGTCGACAGCACGCCCGCGGCGGCCACCGCCGCCACGCCGTCGCGGCCGAGAATGAGCACGGCCGCGGCCGCCCCCGTGCTCGGCCCGATCGGCAGCTGCGTCAACACGACCATCGCGATGAGGACCGCGATCGCGTCGAGAAGGGAGGCGTCGACCCCCACGGCGTGCAGGAGCATCCAGTTGCGACCGACCTGCGCGAAGACGGCGACAAGAACGAAGGCGACAAGGCGTCCCCCTCCCTTCAGGCTGCGAAGTACCGCCAGTCCGTTCCACAGCAGCCGTCCCTCCCGGAGTGCCAGGTGGCGCAGCCCGGCGCTCACCCCGAGGGCCGCCGCGAGGCAGACGATCGGTAGCCACCACGGCAGCCCGAGCGGGACCACCAGGGTGAACGAGGTGAGCGCGGCGAGCGTCCCCTCGACCGCGAGGATCGGAAACTCGGCGGCGATGAGCGTCGAGACGCCAGGACTCTCGGCGGGCGAGGAACGCCGCAGCGCCGCGATGCGCGCCGCCGTCCCCACCTGCGCGTTGAGGAGGCTTCCCACGTACCCCATGCTCGATGCGCGATAGAGGATCCGGCGCGGGACCGTCCCCCCCGCCGACTCGATGCAGATGTGCCACGCCTCGCTGCGGGCGAGCAGTGCCACGAGCTGCAGTGCGGCGGCCGCCAGGAGAACCGCGATCGAGGCGCTCGACAGCGCGGTTGAGAACTCGTCGCGATGCCCCCAGAGGATCGCCACCAGGACCGCCGCGGCAACGACCGACCCGACGATCGTGATGGCCCTTCGGTGCCGGGCGCCGAAGCGGTGCGCGCTGCGCCAAGCGCCGGCGAAGCGGGACACCACCTCGGGTTCGCGGTCTTCCGAGCCGTTCGTCACCAGCGGCATGCTCCCAAGGACGGCGAGGGTGCGGCGGCCCCTCGCGTTTGGCGCGTGTCGGCGCAGGGTATTGCGGCAGGGCAGGACGACCAAGGAGGGATGATGACCATTCGCGATCGAATTCGGACCCGCAGACCGACGACCGACGCATCAGGCGAAACCCGGCGCACGGGCGCAACGCACGCCGATCACCCGCCGGCAACAGCCGAGACTCGCTACAGGCCCGCGCCTTCGGCTCGCGAGCGCCAGCGCGACGAGTTCGGCGGCATCAACTGGGGCTCGGCCTTCTTCGGATGGATCGTCGCGATTGGAATCGGCGCGCTCCTGACGGCGCTTCTGAGCGCCGCCGGTGCGGCGGTTGCGATCTCGAGCCTGAACGGGGTCGACGACGCGAGCGCGAACGCCGACACGATCGGCATCGTGGGCGGGATCGCCCTGTTCGTGATCGCGCTGCTCGCCTACTACGCAGGCGGCTATGTCGCCGGGCGCATGTCACGTTTCGACGGGGCGCGCCAGGGACTCGCCGTCTGGCTCTGGGGACTCATCGTCGCGATCATCCTGGCCGTCGTTGGCGCGATCGCCGGAAATGAGTACAACGTCTTCGGCTCCCTGAACCTGCCACGGATCCCGATCGATGAGGGCACCGTCACAACCGGCGGCGTGATCGTCTTGGTGGCGGTGGTCGTGGGCACCGTCCTCGCGGCGATGGCGGGCGGCAAGGCGGGCGAGCGCTACCACCGCAGGGTGGACGTCGCGGCCGACGACCGCTACGCATACGAGCGATAGGCGCAGCAGCTCAGAGGCGCGACCGCAGCGGCCGTCTCATCCACCAGCCGGGATCGGCCTCATAACCGGTCTCCCGAAGCGTCGCGCCGGCCGCGCGCTCGAACCGCCACGCTTGAGCAAGGCCCAGGCTTTGGCGCCAGTCGCCGACTCGACCGCCCCTGTAGAGGCGGCCCTCGCCGCGGGGCTCGGGCAGGCGCTTGAAGTCGGTGAGCTCGAGGGTGCGCTCCAGCAGGCCCTCGTCGTACGGCATCCCGCAGTGATCGAACAGGCGCCGGAAGGCGGCGCGCCGATCGGCGTGGATCTCCTCGTATCGGATCTCCAGCAGGCGCCGGCCGAGGGCAGCCCGGGCCAACCCGCCCTTCTCGATGCCCGCAGCCCAGGCCTGGGCTCCCTCACGAACGGTGGCGGAGATCCGGGAGCCGCCGTAGTCGGACCACGACCGCCGCGCGGCGACGAGAGAGACTGCGACGTCGCGTCCGTCGCGGACCACGTGAACGAAGCGAGCGTCGGGCAGCACCTCGGCGATCAGGTCGATGTCGGAGAGGTGCCACGGGCTCTTCTCGATCACGAAGGCCGCCCCGGGGTCCGAGGCGAGACCGAGCCAGCGCGTGGCGATCGCGCGCAGTTCGGCCACCAGCTCGGCGCGGCTGAAGATTCGGCCGATCCCGGGCGGCGGCAGGTCGTGGTCGGGGGCATCCAGACCCGGTGGCGGCAGCCGCTGAAACAGCGCGCCTAGCCCGATCTGCCGCGAGAACAGGTAGGTCTCAAGCAGGGGCCACGCCTGTGGGTGCGAGGCCAGGATCCGCTGCACCCAGGTCGTCCCGGATCGGGGTACGCCAACCACGAACACCGGCCGGATCTGCGGCTCGTTGGACATCAGCGGATCGAGGGGCTACGCTACCCGCCGTGTCGAGGCAGGAGCTCGTCAGCGCGTTCTTGGAGGGGAGAATCAGCCGCCGGACCTTGATCCGCGGGCTGATCGCGGGCGGCATCTCGACCGGGGCGGCCGTCTCCTACGCGCAGTTGCTCCGGCCCGAGCACGCGCTCGCCGCTCCGAGGGCCGCGGCTAACGACCACTATCCGATGGTCAACGTGACCATCACCACGACGAGCCTCGCGGACGCAAAGAGCAACTCTCGCATCGTCGTCTCGGTGACCTGCACCGAGGAGCTCAAGGCCACGTTCTTCCGCGTCTTCCTCAACACGGCGGGCGGCGGGGTCCCGATCGGCCAGCGGTCCATCGCAAGCTTCCTCACCGTCGCCGGCACTCGGCAGGTGGCGATCCCGATCGACAGGTCGCCGCTCGTGGGGCGGACCTCGGCGCTGGTCTACGTTCAACTGCAGGGCCAGGACGACGAGAGCTACCCGGCGCTCGCGTCAAACCGCCGGCTCCTGAGCTGACACGGCGCCGCCAGCTCGCTTGGGCCATTCGCGCCTGACCCGGATCCGCCACGGCGGCCGCGCGGCGCCGGCCGTTGCGCTCACGTTCGATGATGGGCCCGGCCCGGACACGGAGCGCATCCTCGACGCTCTCGCACGGCTTGACGCACGGGCGACGTTCTTCTTGGTCGGCTCGCGCGTCGTGGGGCGCGAGCGCGTCGTCGCCCGGATCCGAGCCGAGGGGCACGAGATCGGGTCGCATTCCTGGACGCACGGTCGCCTCGCCGACCGGCCGGCCAGTGGCTGGCTCGAGCTCGTGCGCACGTCGGTCGCGCTGTGGCGGGCCGGCGGGGTGGCTCCCCGCTACTTCCGACCCCCCTACGCGGAGTGGTCCGTGCGGCTCGGCCGGGCGGCACGGCTCGCCCGCATGCGGATGGTCACGTGGGACGTCGATCCGCGCGATTGGCAGACCCGGGATCCGAACGTGATCACCGGGCGGGTCCTCGATGCGACCCGCCCCGGGTCAATCGTCCTGCTTCACGAGGGCGACGGCGCCCCGAGCGTCCGGGCGCTGCCCGCCATCGTCACCGGGCTGCGCAAGCGGGGGCTGGAGCCGGTCACCCTGTCGGCCCTGTTGGGGGGCAGCGACCACACCTCGGGGGCGGGGCCGGCGTAGGACCTCGAGCCAGGCGCCGACCCAGGCGGCCACGATGCCGAGGATCACGAGACGACGAACCCGGCGGTACTCGTCCACCAGCTCCCCGCCCCAGTCGCGCACGCGCTGGTCGGTGCTCGCAAGCCGGCGACCGCGGTAGCGGGCGAGGAACCGCAGACTCGCCATTCTGTGGCGCGCGCCGGGCGCATGGTCCCCCCTGAGGATGCGGCCGAACGCCCGGCCACGCGCGAAGTGATGGCGCACCAGCCTGACGGCTCCGCGGCACGGGCTGCGATGCGTCAGTCGGATCTCGCGAGCCCGATAGGCACGATGCCCACGGCGCCACAGAGCCTCGTTCACCACGGTGTCCTCGCCGGCCCGGACGCCCTCGGGGAAGCCCCCGACCGCGAGCAGGAACTCGCGCACGTACGAGCAGTGCGCCGGTGCTCCGGCGAGCTCGCCGGACGGACGGCCGGGCAGGGCGCTCGAATGATCGAGGAAGTACGAAGCCCAGCCGGCGGGAGTCGGGTTGCCGTTGACAATCGATCCGGTCACCATCGGCCAGCCCGCGTCATGGGCGTGTAGGCGTGCAGCGAGACTGCCGGGCTGGAGCTCGACGTGGGATCCGGGGAAGGACACATACTCGCCGCGCGCGACCGCCAGGCCCGCGTTGCGCGCCTTCCCCGGCAACGCGGGCTCGGGCAACTCGATCAGCGCCACCTCGGCGAATCGCTCACGGACGATCGCGGCGGTTCGCGGGCTCCCGCTCACAACGACGATCACCTCGAACCGCACGGGGCACTCTTGATCGACGACCGCTCGCACCGAGCGCTCGATCGTCGCCTCGTCCTCACGGGCGATCACGATCGCGGAGAGGACGGGGGCGTCGGGATCGAGCTCCTCGAGGTCGATCGCCGCGCCGGTGCCAGCGGGGTCGGCGAGCACGGGAAGATCCGCGGGGCGCCCCCGCCACGGTCGCGGCTCGCCTGCCGCGAGGATCGGTCGCGAGTACTCGTCCTGCCAAAGCAGATCGGGATCGGCCTGCTCGTACTTGCGCAGGCGGGCGATCCGGCGCTCCTCCGTGGCTCCGGCGAAGTGCTTGATCCTGACCGTGGTCTTCTGCCAACGCCGGCGGGGGATTGAGGTCGGGACGGGCACCAGGTGCAAGGTCGCCGCGGGAAGCCGCTGCCCGGGCTCGACTGCGAACAGCCGGTACACCCAGAGGTCGGCGCGGTCGTAGCGGGTCCCGTCCTCGAGCATGCGGTGGACCCGAAAGCCGTAGGCAACGCCCGGCGCGGCGTCCCGCTCGAGGAACGCCCGGAGCGCGGCGAAGTCGTCGCCGTCGATCCGCTCGTCGGCGTCGAGAAACAGGACCCATCGCGGGTCGAGCTGCGCCGCCGCGTCCAGGAGGCGCTGCCGGTTGGTGGCGTCGTCCCAGCCGACGTACGAGTCGCGAATCGGGTTGCGGAGCAGCTCCACGATCAGCGGAGACTCATCGAGCACCGCGGCGGTGCCGTCGGTGCTCCCGTCGTCGAGGGCGACGACCGCATCGACGAACGGTGCCACCGAGTCCAGGTACCCGCGCAGCTCCGTCTCGCAGTTGCGCGCCGGCAGCAGGCAGACGAGCTGCGGCCCATCCCCCCGGGGCCCAGGCGGGTCTCCCGCGGTCGGCGCCGAACGCTGGCCGGCGAGGACCGGCAACGCCGCGGGACGGGGCGCCCAGTCGACCAGCTGCGGCGACGGTGGCGACAGCAGCTCGCTCGCGAATCCGGCGAAGCGGCGATCGGGGTCGGCCTGCTCGTACTTGGATCTCCTGCGCTCCAGGCGCTCGGGCGAATCCAGGTGCCGCACGCGGATCGTCGTCCGCATCCACGCGGAGCGCGGGATCTGCGCCGGCACCGGATTGAAGTGCAGGCGCTGCCCGGCGAGCGACTGATCCGGCGAATGGGCAAAGAGCCGATACACGTGGGTCGGCTCGGGAGCGATGCGTCCCTCCCAGTCCCGGTGAAGCTCGAGGCCGTAGGCGATGCCCGGCAGTGCGTCCGTGGCGAGGAACTCCCGCAGGGCGAGCGCGTCGTCGAGATCGATCCTCTCGTCTGCATCCAGGAACAGGATCCAGTCAGGGTCCAGAGCGGCGGCCGCCTCGAGCAGGCGGCGCCGGTTCTCACCGTCGTCCCAAGTGGCGGAGTCCTCTCGCGGCGGATTGCGGAGCACCCTGGCGACCAGCGGACTCGCCTCCAGGATCTCGGCGGTCTCGTCGCGACTTCCGTCGTCAAGCGCGATCACCGACGCTCCGAGGCCGGCGATCGACTCGAGGTAGCCGGGCACGTCAGACGCCGCCTCACGGATCGGCAGCAGGCACACGATCGACGGCTCGTCGGCGTCTCGCCCGAGGAGCCGGCGCGCCCGAGCGAGCAGCCGGGAGAGATCGAGATTGCCGGGACAGTCCTTGGCCGCGAAGACCTCGCGATGTCCGACGACGTGATCGCGGTCGAGCGGGATCTCCCATCGCCGGGCGATCTCGGCGATCAGCAGGGCTCCGGTTTCGTACTGCGCGTCCGGGCGGTCGACCCCCATCGGATCGCCGCCGTCCTCGAACTCGATCCCGATCGTGAAGGGGTTGACGCCGCCGTCGCCCGCGCCGGTGGCGATCGTCGCGGTCGGGCGCAGGACGCGGCCGGCATGGTGGGCCGTGTCTCGCTCGGGAACGAATTGGGCCAACCTTCCGTCGAGCCCGACGAGGTAGTGGGCACTGACACCGCTCTCGGCGTGTTCGAACCAGGCGGCCGCGGATTCAAAGCTCCCGGCGGTGGTGTGGACGACGATCGCGCGGGGGCGCTCGCCGCCGCGGCCGGGCTCGCGATGCGGTGAGCGCCGCACTTCCGGATGCAATCCGCTTCCACCGCTCACGGCGTCATCGTATGGCTCGGATGGAACTGCGCCGATGGCTTCCGAGCCCCAGGGGGTCAGGTAGGGGGCCCAGGCAGCTGGGTGAGCTGCACGACCGAGACGATCAGCAGCACCGCGCCAAGGCCGACGAGCGCGTACCGCGCGCCGCGCACCGGGATGTGCGTGCTGATGCCCACGAGGAAGAGGATGCTCGCGAGGAAGACGGTGATACGGACATACTTGTCGGACCTCTCCCCTGCGGTTGCGCCCGCAGCGAACTCGTCGTCCGCCTTCTCATCCAGCGCCTTCGCCTTCGCGAGCCCCGGCTGTTTGTACTGCGGCATGTAGGTCGGCCCCCGAGGCGCGTCGGGGTTCGTCTCAGGTTCTGTGGCACGCCACGCCTCGAAGGCGACTTGGAACGCCGGACGGAAGCGATGCTCGGCGAGTCGCATCGCCTGCCGGTTGTCGGCGGCGTAGGCGGTGAACCACGCTTCGAAGGTCGAGGAGTCGAAGTTTCGAAGGTCGATCGCGTCGAGGTTCGCGCGATTCGCCTCCGTCCTCGCCGTGGAGGCCTCGGCGAGGCTCACGCGGGATTCGGTGCTCCACTTCGCGGCCGCGTACCCGGACCAGGCCGCCATCAGAGCGACGATCGACAGGAGCACGGCCTCGGCGATCGAGACAAGGCGGTCCCGACGCTCGTGCATGTCCCCGCCGGTGTGCTTGGCGTGCCCTGCAATCTCGCTGCCGACCTCTTGCGCCGACATTCCCTCGGGCATCGCGAGGAGCGACGATACCTCACGGTCTTCTTAATCGCCGGTGATTTCGTCCGGGAGCGACGCGGGCTCGCCGGAGTCGGTATAGAGGCAGACATAGCGCGAGCTGGCCTCGGCGGCGCGAGCGTCTTCGACGAAGGCGTTGTAATGAACCTGGATCGAGCGCTCCGTGAGTCGGTCCAGGGTGACTTCGATGCGCAGCTCGTCGTCGGAGCGAACCGGGCCGAGGTAGCGGACGTTCACCGCGGCGACCGTCAACCTCCGCTCGGGGCCTAGGCTCGCATCCAGCTGGCCGAAGCGGTCGCGCCAGCACTCGATGAAAGCGGCCTCGAAGAACTCGAGGAAACGAGGGTGGCCGAGCATGCCGCTCGCCGCGCACTCCTGAGGGCGCACGCGCTGCATGTAGACGAATGGCGCCGCGCGAGTCGCGGCCCACACTCGATCGAAGTGCTCCTGATCGAGCGGAACCAGCCATGCCTCCGCGATCCTGCCGTCGGCGACGCGGTAGACACCGGCCGTCCGCCAGATGACCTCCCGGCCGCCGAGCGGCGCGCGACCGTCGGCGAGCTGCACGAGCGCCTCCTCATGGTGCGCCTCGCCTCCTTTCGCAATCCGGATCGCCCCTCCGGCGAGCTCTCGCCGGAGTCGGAAGTACCCGGTGACCGCCTCGCGGCCGCGGTAGTCCCCGGCGATGGGGCTGGTCCCGGGGACGTGCCAGACGACGTCCTCGGCGAGCAGCTCCTCGACGGGCGCGAGATCTCCGCCGGCGTACATCTCGCGCTGGCGCGTGAGGAACTCCTCGACGACCGCTTTCGCGTCTGGAGCCTTAGACATCCCGTGCCCGCGGTGCGCGATGACTCAGCCAGCGTGCGCCGGTACCGGATCGCCGGCGCCCGCCCACCACTCCCGCCCGATCTCTCGGATCATCGGCGGGTAGACGATCAGGTGCCGGAACGGCCTGATCGCGGCCATGTAGCCGGTCCCAAGCAGTCCGTTTGGCTTCACCAAAACCGCCATCTGGCCGCGGTAGCCGCCGGTCGCGTCTGGCACCCAGCCGAGGTGCATGACCCCGTGCATGGTCCGGTTGGCGATCTCCGCCGCCCACTCGTCGTCGAGGAGGTAGAGCGACTTGAAGGGGAGCGCGTCGAATTCCGGGCCGGAGGAGGCATCGCGCAGATCGGCCGGCAACCGGTCGCGGAGCGTCGGCACCCTGGAGCCGAGGCCGGCGTCCTGGCCATCCCAGCCGAGCATCTCCCCGATCTTCCACCGGATCGCGAAGAGCGTGCCGACGGCGCGGGAGGAGCTCTGCGACGGGTCGGCCGAGGCAAACGCCTGCACCAGCCGGGCGAAGTCGTCCGGACCCCCCGGCGTCGGCAGAGCCCACACGTCCTCGACCCGGAAGTCGCGGGTGATTTCGTGGATCCGCCAGGGACCGGAGATGTGATCGGTGTTCGGGAGCCTGGTCATGCTTGCTCCTTGGTCGCGTGGATGGGACTGGACTGCGAAGCCTTTGAGCTGGGCCGAGTCGGCGTGCGCATCTTCAGAGGGCTCCCCACCATGCCAGCGCCGCGGTGGCGGTGAGCACGGCGGGACCGGGGTGGCGCAACAGGGATCGAGGAGATCGCGCGTAGGCTGCCCCCAGCCCAACCGCGAGCGCCGCGAAGCCGGTGGACGCAGCGGCGGCGAGCAGCCCGATCCCCCGGGCTGTATCGCCGTGGAGGACCGAGCCTGACAGGAGGAGCGCGGATCCGACCGTGAGATAGGCGACGGTCGTCATGTGCCACGTGACGTGGATCATGGTCTTGGTCGTCCGCGGACCACCGAAGTAACTCGACGGCAGCATTTCCGGCGACAGCCTTCTCGCTACGAGGACCTCGCCTCCTACTCCGTGGGCGGCGGCGCCGAGAATGGCGAGGGATCCGCCGAGGATCAGCGGGACGTTCACGCCGAGCCCTTCGCGATCGGAGCGATCCTGTGGAGGAGTGAAGGGGAGCGCATCAACATCTTGGGTCAATTTCCATACGGTAGCGTATAGCTCGATACCTTAGTCAGCACCTGCGGCGGTGTCAAGCCGTGGGGAACGCGAAAGAGATAGATGGCCCTCACCCGCACGCCACGCAGCAGCTGGATCGACGAGGGCCTGCGCGCCCTTGCCGCCGGCGGCCCGGATGCCGTCCGGATCGAGACGCTGGCGCGGGCGCTCGGCGTCACCAAGGGCGGGTTCTACTGGCACTTCGACGACCGGCGCGCGCTGCTCGAGGAGATGCTCGACACGTGGGAGCGGGTGGGCGTCGACGAGGTGATCGAGCGCGTCGAGAGCGATGGCGGTGACGCCAGGGCCAAGCTGCGACGGCTGTTCGCGATCGCCGCCTCCGGCGATGAGGTGCTGAGGACGGACCTCGCAGTCCGCGACTGGTCCCGGCGCGAGCAGTCAGTCGCCGAGCGCCTGCGACGCGTCGACAACCGGCGAATGGGTTACATGCGCTCGCTGTTCGGTTGCTTCTGCCCAGACGAGGACGAGGTCGAGGCCCGCTGCATGCTCGCCTTCTCGGTGTGGATCGGCAACCACTTCATCGCCGCCGATCATGGCGCGCGCACCCGCGCGGAGGTGCTGGAGCTGACCCTGAGGAGGCTCGAGGCCTAGCTTGAGCTTCGAGCTGTAGGGCGCGCGCGGGAGGTTGTCACGGGCTCGCGCTCGATCCTTCCTCGTGCCAGTCCCTCAGGCACGTAACGTGCCTCCCGAAATGGTCCGGATGGCCGCGTCAGCGCTGAGCGCTCCAAGGTAGGCCTGCAGTGCTCCGGGGTCCTGCCGGTCGTGCCGGAACCCGATGAATCGGTCGGGGCGCACCGCCAACACGGTGACGTTCTCGATCCCGAGCTGATCGGCGACTGAAGCATCGATCCGGCCGATTGGTAGGCCCGCCGGCTCCGCGCACAGGCCGAGAACAGCACCGACGACCGGCGAACCTGCGTACGCGGCGTCGAGTGCCGTGACCAGGTCGTGGACATCGTCGGCGGAAGCTTCCCGCCCGCCAAGGACGAGCAGCGTGTGATCTGGACGGTGGGTCAACTCGTGGAGGGCGCACGGCTTCCCCGAATCGGGGTGGACGGGCGGAGTATCCGGGAGACGATCGCCGGGCGCGAGGCCGTTGCTCGTGTCGCCGGTCACCGCTCCGGAGCCGGCATAGGAACGGTCGATCTCAGCGGCCGCGACAGCCTCGTGGTGCGCCGACTCGGGGTCGGCGTAGGTCTCGCGGATCACGGCGTCGCGCGCCGCCCTGGCTTGCTTCGCGGACACGGATTGCCCTTCCT
>DATFON010000086.1:0-6329 GCA_035265465.1 Solirubrobacterales bacterium
GACCCCACCGACAACAAGCCCACCCGCGTCGGGGTTCGAGTCAAGGACGGCAAGCGCGAGCGCTACTCGAAGCGCACCGACACAGCGGTGGACGTCTGAGTCAACTTATGGAAGCAACGGTCACAGAAGCCCAGCGCGCCGCTCCGCCGCCCCGGCTGCGAGAGCTGTATCAGAACGATGTCGCCCCGCAACTCACCTCTCGGTTCGGCTACGCGAACCTGATGCAGGTCCCGCGGCTGGTGAAGGTCACGCTGAACATGGGCATCGGCGAGGCGAAGACGACGGTTTCGATCCTCGAAGCTGCCACGGAGCAGCTCGCCGAGATCACGGGCCAGAGACCGAACGTGCGCCGAGCGCGCAAGTCGATCGCGTCCTTTAAGGTTCGCGAGGGCATGCCCGTCGGTGTCTCCGTGACGCTACGCGGCGCCCGCATGTGGGAGTTCGTCGACCGGCTCGTGTCGATCGCGATTCCACGCATCCGCGACTTCCGCGGGCTGAACCCTCGCTCGTTCGACGGTCGCGGCAATTACTCGCTGGGCATTCGCGAGCAGCTGATCTTCCCCGAGATCGATTACGACTCGATCGATCAGGTGCGGGGCCTCGACGTCGCGATCACGACGACGGCGCCGACCGACGAGGAGGCGTTCGAGCTACTCCTCGGGCTGGGCTTTCCGTTCTCCCAGGAGGGCAGGCCCGGCCAGGCGGAGCGCGAGGACGAAGAGGAGGAGCGCCGGCGCGAGGAGGCGCGTCAGCGCGCCGAGGCCGAACAGGCCGCGCTGGAGCAGCTCAAGGAGGAGAACCCGGAGGCATACGCGAAGCCCGAGCGTCCCGAGGAGGGCGAGGAGGGCGAGGAGGGCGAGGCACCCGCGGAGGCGGAGGCACCCGCCGAGGAGGAATCAAGCGAGTAACCCATGGCAAAGACTTCCCAAAGAGTTCGACAGGGGCGCGAGCCCAAGTACAAGACCCGGGCCTACAATCGGTGCCGGCGCTGCGGTCGGCCGCGGGCCTACTTTCGCAAGTTCGGCCTCTGCCGCCTGTGCCTGCGAGAACTCGCCCACAAGGGCTACATCCCCGGGATGACCAAGTCCAGCTGGTAGCGGAGCCAGCCTGCCGATGACCCTGATGCTCACCGACCCGATATCCGACTACCTCACCCGCGTGCGCAATGCGCTCGACGCGCAGCATGCCGAGGTCGAGATCCCCGCGTCGCGGCTGAAGCGCGAGATGTCCAGGATCCTGAAGGAGCAGGGCTACATCGACGACTTCGCGGTCGAGCCCACTCCGGTCGGGGACGTCATCCGGATCCAGCTGAAGTACACGAGCGGACGGCGATCGGTGGTTGCCGGCCTGCGGCGAATCTCGCGGCCCGGCAGGCGTCGCTACGTCTCGCATGGGGAGATCCCGCGCGTGATGGGCGGCATGGGCACGGCGATCCTGTCCACCTCGGTCGGCGTCATGACCGGCCACGAGGCGAAGCAGCGGGGCGTTGGCGGCGAGGTAGTCGCCTACGTTTGGTGATTGGGTGTTGGCGCGGCGCCGGACAAGAGCGGTATGCGGAGAGCGCGGCCTGTCCAGGTCGGCGCCGCGACTGGCATGTGCAGGTGATTGTCTGTGAGCAGAATCGGACGAAAGCCAATCAGCGTTCCCGACGGCGTCAGCATCGACGTCAAGCCCGGCGCGGTCTCGGTCAAGGGGCCCAAGGGCGAGTTGAGCCAGGCCGTAAGCCCGGACATGAAGGTCGATCAGTCCGATGGAACGCTCACGGTCGAGCGCCCCACGGACCGCGGCGAGCACCGGGCGCTGCACGGCCTCACGCGGAGCCTGATCGCGAACATGGTGGAGGGCGTCACGGACGGGTACGAGAAGCGCCTCGAGATCCAGGGGGTCGGATACCGGGCCCGGCTTCAGGGCAAGTCGCTCGAGCTCAGCGTGGGCTACTCCCACCCGATCTCGGTGACCGCGCCCGAGGGAATCGAGTTCGAGGTCCCGGTCCCGACGCAGATCATCGTCCGCGGGATCGACAAGCAGCTGGTCGGCGAGGCGGCCGCCCGCATCCGCCGCACGCGTCCGCCGGAGCCCTACAAGGGCAAGGGCGTCAGGTACGCGGGCGAGCACGTCAGGCGAAAGGTCGGTAAGCGCGCATGACCGTCCAGACCAAGCCACAGCGCCGGTTCCGGCGGCGCCGGCGAGTGCGGGCCAAGATCCGCGGGACCGCCGAGCGGCCGCGGCTGTCGGTCTTTCGCTCGAACCGCGGGATGTTCGCCCAGCTCATCGACGACAACGCGGCGCGGACCGTCGCGGCGGTCGCCTGGACGGAGCCCGAGCTCAGAAAGCTCGGGTCGCTCGACCAGGCCAAGCGTGCCGGCGAGATCCTGGCCGGGCGGGCCAAGGAGGCGGGCGTCGAGACCTGCCTGTTCGACCGCGGCGGCTACCAGTACCACGGCCGCGTGCAGGCGCTCGCCGAGGGCGCCCGCGAGGGTGGATTGAAGTTCTGATGGGCGGCGACTCTGTCGACACACAGGCAGGTCAGGCGGCGAAGCCGCCGCAGGAGATTCTCACCCGCTACCTTGCTTTGACTTGCGCGTGAACCACGACATCGAGACGGTCAGCCCCCAGGGGCTCGACCTGCAGGAGCGGGTGATCGAGATCAACCGCGTCGCCAAGGTGGTCAAGGGCGGTCGCCGTTTCTCGTTCACCGCGCTGGTCGCGGTCGGCGACGAGAACTCCGTGGTCGGGATCGGCTACGGGAAGGCGCGCGAAGTTCCGCTGGCGATTCAAAAAGCCGTCGAGAACGCCCGCAAGAGCCTGGTTCGGGTCCCGATGTACGGCCAGACGATCCCGCATCGCATCATCGGCCGTTTCGGCGCCGGCCATGTGGTCCTGCGGCCGGCCAGCCCCGGAACCGGCGTGATCGCCGGTGGCGGCGTACGGGCTGTGCTCGAGCTCGCCGGGATCCGCGACGTCCTGACCAAGAGCATCGGCACTCAGAATCCGATCAACCTCGTGAAGGCGACCATGCAGGGGCTGACCAGCCTGCGCCGTCCCGAGCAGGTCGCGAAGCTTCGCGGACTGAGCGTCAACGAGGTGCTCGGGATCCAGAAGAAGCCGCAAACCGCCACGCAGGCCGACGGCGAAGCCGCCCCCGAGCCCGTGGCCGTGGTCGCCGAGCCGGTTGCGGAGCCGGAGAAGCCCTCTGAGGAGGCACCGAAGGAGGGCTCTGACGGTGGCTGACCTCGTCATCAAGCAGATCCGCTCCACCAACGGCACGAACCCCAAGCAGCGCGCGACGCTTCGGTCGCTGCGTCTGGGGCGGATCGGGCGCAGCGTGCAGCGGGCCGACACCCCCGAGCTTCGCGGCATGCTGACCGTTGTCGATCACCTCGTGGAGGTGGACGGCGAGCACGCAGCACGCGGCAAGCAGCGCGCAGAGGCTGGTTCCTGATGGCGCGGCTCACTCCGGAGAACATCGGACTTCATTCCGTGCGGCCGAAGGCGGGCTCGCGGCACGCGCGAAAGCGCGTCGGTCGCGGGGCGGGCTCCGGGCTCGGAAAGACCTCGGGGCGCGGCGAGAAGGGGGCCGGGGCCCGGTCCGGCAACAAGCGAAAGCCGGGCTATGAGGGCGGCCAGAACCCGATCCACATGCGCACCCGCAAGCTCCGGGGACCGCATAAGAAGATGTCGATGCCGTTCGAGCAGTTCCGCACGCATACGCAGCCGGTCAACGTCGCCGACCTCGAGCAGCGCTTCGACGCCGGCGCCGAGGTCGATCCCGAGACGCTTCGGGCCGCCGGCCTGGCGAAGCGCCGCCATCCGGTCAAGGTGCTGGCGCGGGGTGATCTGACGAAGAAGCTCACGGTCCGTGCCCATGCGTTCAGCGGCGCCGCGCGAGAGAAGATCGAGAAGGCCGGCGGAACCGCCGAGATCATCACCGAAGCGCCGAAGCCCGCGGGCAGCGGACGCGAATCGGAGCAGTCGGCGGATTAGTTAATGCTCCAGACGCTCGCCAACTCCTTCCGCGTCCCAGAGATCCGGGTGAAGCTGGCCTTCACGGCGGCGATGCTTCTGCTCTACCGGCTGGGCGCCTACATCCCCGCGCCGGGGATCGACATCAACGCCGTCAAGGATCTCGAATCCAACTTCTCCGGCAGCGGGATCCTTCCTTTCCTGAACCTTTTCAGCGGCGGAAGCCTCTCGCGACTGTCGCTGTTCGCGCTGGGGATCATGCCCTACATCACGGCCTCGATCATCCTGCAGCTGATGACCGTCGTGGTGCCCTCCCTCGAGCGGTTGCAGAAGGAGGGTGAGGTCGGGCAGCAGAAGATCACCCAGTACACGCGCTACCTGACGGTGGCCTTGGCCTTCGCCCAGTCGCTGGGCTACGTGTACCTGTTCCAGTCGTTCTCAGCCGGCGGCACGAGCGTGGTCGGCAACCTGACGTTCCCGAAGTTGATGATGATCGTGATCGCGCTCACCGCGGGCTGCACGCTTCTCATGTGGCTGGGCGAGCTCATCACCCAGCGCGGCATCGGCAACGGGATCTCGCTGATGATCTTCGCCTCGATCGTCGCGTCGCTGCCGGCCGGCATCCAGGCGTGGTGGACCAACTCCGACCAGGTCTTCGTGGTGATGATGCCGTTCGTCGCACTGGCCGTGATCGTCGGAATCGTGTACGTCCAGGAGGGCCAGCGCCGGATCCCGGTCCAGTACGCCAAGCGCGTCGTGGGCCGGCGGATGACCACCGGCGGCCAGACCTACCTGCCGCTGCGCGTGAACATGGCGGGCGTGATCCCGGTCATCTTCGCCGCGTCGATCATGGCGTTCCCGCCGACGATCGGACAGCTTCTGAACACCCCGGTCGCGCTCGACTTCGCGAACTTCTTCAGCCCGAACAGCTGGGCCTACGTGGCCGGCGAGGTGTTCTTCATCGTGATCTTCACGTACTTCTACACCGCGGTCACCTTCAACCCGGTGGACCAGGCGGACAACCTGAAGAAGTACGGAGGCTTCATCCCGGGCGTAAGACCCGGACGACCTACCGCCGAATACCTGGACCGGATCCTGTCCAGGCTCACCTTCCCCGGGGCCCTCTATCTGGGTGCCGTGGCGGCGCTACCGACGATCCTGATCAACCAGACATCGGCGAACTTCTACTTCGGCGGCACCTCGATCCTGATCGTCGTCGGCGTGGCCCTCGACACCGTGAAGCAAATCGAGGCGCAGCTCATGATGCGCAACTACGAGGGCTTCTTGAAGTAACCCGTGGCCCCGGCGCGTGCCGGGTCTGCGCCCGCAAGCGGGCCGTTTCCCCGCCCAGCCGCCCAGTTCCCCGCCCCAGCCGCCTGCGCTTCCGCGAGCGGCGCCGTCCCTGCCCCAGCCGCCCGTCCCCTCCCACGTATCCGGGCACGTAGGGCGGCCGTTACAGCCGCGCGACCGTTTCGTTTCACTCCCCGCGCCCCGGGGGCGCATTTCCCGGCCACGATGGGGGGTGACCGACTTTTGGGTCCATATTCGAACCAAAGCTCGGATACCCCCTCCGCGTGACCGGGGGCCGGCAGGTCGATGAGCGTACTCGACACCATCATCGCCCGGCTTGCCGGACGCCAGCACGGTGTCGTTGCTCGGTGGCAGCTCATCGCCTTGGGGTTCGACCCCACGGCAATCAAGCGACGCGTTGCGGACGGGCGGCTTCGTCGCATTCACCGCGGGATATACGCGGTGGGTCAAGTCGGTCGCAAGGGCTACTGGATGGCTGCCGTACTTGCCTGCGGTGAAGGAGCCCTGTTGAGCCATCGCGATGCCGCCGCTCTTTGGAATCTGAGAGATACGGCCCGCTCCGCCATCGATGTCTCGGTGCTCGGGGCAAAACGGCGTTCGCGGTCGCGGCTCACGATCCATGCCGCCAGCGACATGCATCCCGACGACCGCGCCGAGATCGACGGGATTCCCCTCACCTCCGTCGCCAGGACGCTCTTGGACCTCGCCGAGGTCGTTTCCGATACCGAGCTCCGACGGGCATACGAGGCGGCGGAGCGGCTCCGGGTGCTCGACATCAGGGCCGTCAACGAGCTACTTGACCGCTCGAACGGGCGCCGCGGCGTCGGTGCCCTACTTGCCCTGCTCGATTACGACCCGGAGCCCGCGGTGGATTCCAAATCAACACTCGAGTCCATGTTCCTCAAACTGGTCCGCGAAGCCGGGCTCCCGCTGCCGCAGCTCAATGTCCTGGTCGAGGGCTATCTCGTGGACGCCTACTGGCCGCGGGCGGGGCTCGTCGTCGAGCTTCAGAGCTACGAGCACCACGCCCACCGTCAGGCCTTCGAGCGCGACAA
>DATFON010000087.1:0-3226 GCA_035265465.1 Solirubrobacterales bacterium
CCACGATCGGCCTGCCACCGAGCGCCTCCTGGAGCGCCCGAGCGGTGCGGTGGATCGTGTCGCCCTCGGCCACTCCCTTGAGGCTAGATGGCGCTGCCGCGTGGCGATCAACCCCCGAACGCCTCTGCCGCCGCCCGGGCGATCTCCTCCGGCGGGACATCGCGCACGTGCTGGGCGAGATTCCATCGATGACCGTACGGGTCGGTGATCTGGCCGTGGCGGTCCCCCCAGAACATGTCGCTGAGCGGATGGCGGATCTCGGCGCCGGCGTCGAGTGCCCGTTTCCAGAGGGTGTCGACATCGTCGGTATAGATCTGGAGCACGGTGGCCGTGCCACCAAGGGTCAGCGGCGAGACGATCCCCATCTCGGGAAACTCGCTGGCGACCATCACGGCCGAATCGACAAGCCACACCTCGAGGGTCATGACCTTCCCACCGGGAAGGGTGATCCGATTGCGCTCCTCGGCACCGAACGCCTGCGAGTACCACCGCGCCGCATCTGACGCGTCGCCGACCACGATGTGTGGGGTGACGGTGTGCATTCCCTCGGGAATCCACGGTCGGACGTCTTGGCTCATGAGATCTCCTCACCTCGTGCGACTGGTCGAACCGCAAGGTATGCGTTCAAGTGAGGTTGAAGTCAAGCCCTGGCGGGAATCCCTGCCCCGTCCCGGGCAGCGGGCATTGTGCCCGTGCTCGGACTGTCGACAAGGCTTCGAGGGCTAGACGGCGCGGCGCCGGTCTAGCTAGTCACTCGAAGCCGATCAACCGCGGATCTCGGCCGTCAACCCTTGCGCCGGGGGCAGGGCGACTTTCGCCACGGACCAATTCCCGTGGCCGTCGTCGCGCGGGACCCATCGATGCGTTTTGCGGTCGGGACTTTCGGCCGCAAGGCGCTTGCACTCGGCTTCCGCCTCCGGGCGGGTCATAGGAGAAGACTACGCATCGAGTGCCGGTTCCGTATCTATCCGCCAGCGGCCCACGGCGGAACGTTTTGCCAGCTCGCCGGCCGAGGATCGTCGGCGGTGACGGGCCGTTCGTCTCCGCGCGTCTCCGTACCGGCCGGCTCCGGCGACGGAGGCAGTCCGATTTTCACGACGGACCAGTTCCCATCACCGTCGTCCTGGGGGACCCACCGATGCGTTTGACGATCGGGACTCTCAGCGGCCAGACGTCTGTATTCGACTTCCGCTTCCCTGCGCGTCATGCGTGAATCGTACGCCCGTCATCACAGCATGGTGGCCCTGTTCGGACTGTCGGCAAGGCCTCAGTCGGATCTCGGCCCTCAGGCCGAGGCGACCAGGCGGCGCGGTTGACGGTGGAAGCCCGCCGCGATCAGGGTCTCCTCGAGGCCTGAGCCGATCACCGGCTCGCCGTCGACCCGCTCGATCGCGAGCCTTGGCAGCAACCCGTCATGCGCCGCGTCGGCGACCTCGCCCACCGCCTCGGCGAACGCAGCGCCATCCAGCTCGCCCAGCCGCAGGATGCCGCGGCCGCCGCGCTCGACGAAAAGGAGGGGCTCGCCGTCCTTGAGCAGGACGTATGCGCCGGGCGTGCGGCTCGGCCGGCGGCCCGATTCCCGCCGTGGCCACGGGATGCCGGCTCCGTAGGGGTTAGCGGGATCGGTGGCGGCGAGAATCGTGTACTGACCCTCCGGGTGGGACAGGGAGCGAAGCCGCTCGACCGCTCCCGGCAGCGCGAATTGCGCGCCGCCGAGGCCCTCCACGAAGTATCCGCGCCGCGCGGTGCCGAGCATCTCGAGGTTCGACATCTCGCCGTAGACCGTTGAAAAGCCGCCGGGAACGCCCTCGGCCAGCACGGTCTCTCGGGTGACGATGCCGTAGCGCTCCAGCATGAGCTCCGCCTGCGCCCGAAGGTGGGGACCGCTGGGAGGCGCGTTCTCGAACAGCAACGCCGTCAGCGACCACCGTCCCTGCACCGCGTGGGACGCCGCCGCCCTTCGCGAGGCGAAGCGCCTGCCACGCCGCTGAGCGCCCTTCACCGAGCGAAGCCGTGGAGCGCGAAGGGGAGCGAATGCGTCGTTGGTCACCTCGCCGGACCAGGCCAGATCCCAGAGCGCGTTGTGGAGCTCCTCGGGCGCGATGTCCAGCTCGTCGACCAGGTCGATCCAGAAGCAAGGCCGCCGGCCCAGGAGCTCGCGGATCGCGTCGTGCACCTCTCCCTCCGGGGACTCGATGCGGGCGTTTGCCGGGGGCGGGCCGGCGAGCCTGACGTCCTCGCGGAAGTAGAGGGTGACCTTGCCGCCGCTGCGGCCCAGGGCGCCGGCGCCCACCCAGACCACCTCGCCGCCCGTGCACAGCTCGTCGAGCCACGCCGGGCTGTAGGCGCCCAGCCGGCGCGGCAGCACGTCACGCTCCCAGACCTCGGGGGTGAGCGCGACGCCCTGCAGCGGCACCAGCGCCTCGCGGAGCCGGTCGGGTCCGGCGCCCGCGGGGCGGTAGGCGTCCACGTTCTGCCAACTCGGCAGAAAGCGAGCCAGCTCGCGCGGCTCGACGGCCTCGGCCTCGGCGCGCAGGTGGGCGAGGCTCGCCCGGCGCAGGCGGCGCAGGACATCGGCGTCGCACCATTCGCGTTCGGTGCCGCCGGGGAGGAGCTCTCCCCGCACGAGGTCGCCGGCGCGCTCGAGCTCGCGTAGGGCCGGGGAGGGATCGACGCCGTAGCGGCGCGCCGGTTCCTCGGTCGTGAACGGGCCATGGGTGCGCGCGTAGCGGCGCATCAGCGCCACCATCGGCTCCTCGACCGCCGCGAGGAAGGAGTCGGGCAGGCCCGCCGGCGGCGGGACGCCAAGCGCGTCGCGATACAAGGCGGCGTCCTCGGCGGCGATCCAGCGCTCCTCGCCGCCGATGCGAACGCGCGCCGCTCGCCGCTCGCGCTGCAGCTTGTCGAGCATCGAGGCGGCCGAGTAGCCCTCCACCACCCGCTCCTCGCATTCGTCGGCGGTCAGGTCACCGAGTCGCCGCAGGATCTGCTGGAGGGCATCGCGATCCTTGGCACGGGCGGCATCGACCCGGTGCTGGAGGGAGTCGATGACCTCGGCGAGGGCGTCCGGGTCGATCAGCTCGCGCAGCTCCTCCTGGCCGAGCAGCTCGCGCAGGAGCTCTCGATCCAGCGACAGCGCCGCCGCCCGGCGCTCGGCGTTGGGCGTGTCGCCCTCGTACATGTATGTGGCGACGTAGTCGAAGAGAAGCGAGGAGGCGAAGGGCGA
>DATFON010000088.1:0-8909 GCA_035265465.1 Solirubrobacterales bacterium
ACCGGTCTGGGATGAACACGGTGAAGTGCCACAGCGCAATTGCGACCGTGAACCAGACGACCGCGGCCATCAGCGCTCCCCTCCACTCATCGATGCCTCCCGTGCTTGCGCCGTCGCCGCTGCTGGCGCTTGCGCCGCTGCGCGCGCTGCTGCTGGGTCTGCTCCTTGGGCCGGTCGCCTTGCGCAGCCGTCCCCATGGGCTCGCGTTCCGCTGGGGCCTTGGCACCGTCGCCGCCGTCGACCTCCACGGGCTCGGCCTCCTCGACCGCCACGGGCACAGGTGCCGTCCTCGCCGGCGCCGGCGCCGGGGGCACCGGCTCGCCGCCGTCGCCCAGCTTGGCCACGACGTTCTCCTCCGGGAATGTGGGCAGGTACCCCATCTCGTCGATCAGCCGCTGGCGCCGGGCCTTGTACGCGGGCTCGCGCTCCTTCCAGTGAGTGAGCACCGGCGTCGCGATGAAGATCGAGGAATAGGCCCCGGACGCGACGCCGACGATCATGGCGAACGCGAAGTCCTGCAGGGTGGAACCGCCGAAGACGAGCAGCATGGTCACCAGGAACACCGTCGACATCCCTGTGATCAGCGACCGGGTGAGCACCTCGCTCATGGACTTGTTGGCGATCTGAGAGAACGCCGCGCGCGGCATCCGCGGGACGTTCTCGCGGATGCGGTCGAAGACGATCACGGTGTCGTACATGGAGTAACCGAGGATGGTTAAGAAGGCGGCAACGGTCCCGCTCGTCACCTCCTGGCCGGTCAACGAGTAGACGCCCGCCGTGATCAGGATGTCGTGGAACAGGGCGATGATCACGGGAATCGCGTACTTGGGCTCGAAGCGGATGGCCATGTATGCCGCGATCACGAGGAGCGAGAAGATGATCGCGATCACCGCGCTCCTGGCAATCTGAGCGCCGAAGGTCGGACCGACGGTGGTGCCGTTGAATCCCTCCTCGCCGCTGTGCAGGCCGAACGTCTTTTCGAGCGTGTTCTTGACCGTCGTGTTGACCTGGTTGACCGGGATCTTGCCCTGGATCTCGATGACGTTCTTGCCCAGCTTGGGGTTGTCGATGGACTGGATCTCGGCGCTCGAGGCGTTGTCCACGCCGGCCTTCTCCAGCGCGTCGCGCACGGCGTCGACCGAGGCCGGCTTGTCCAGGCTGGCCGTGACCTTGGCGCCCGAGGTGAAGTCGATTCCCAGGTTGAGCTGCTTGGTCGCCATCGCGATCGCGCCGATCGCGAGGATGCAGCCGGACATCGAGAAGAACCAGCGGCTCGCGGCGCTGAAGTCGAAATGCCAGCGCACGCGCTGCTTGCCCGCGCCCAGCGCTCTGGCCGAGTGAAGGAGCGACGACCGCCCCACCGTGCTCAGGATCGCCTGGGTGAAGAGGACCGCCGTGAAGAGCGAGACCAGCGTCCCGATGCCGAGCGTGAAGGCGAACCCCTTCACGCCGGCCGTCGCCAGCACGAACAGGATGAACGCCGTGAACAGGGTGATGACGTTCGCGTCGATGATCGTCGCAATTCCCCGCTTGTATCCCTGCGCGATCGCCGACAGCGGCGATCGCCCGGCTCTGGACTCCTCCTTTATTCGCTCGAAGATGACGATGTTGGCGTCGGCCGCCACCCCGATAGTCAGGATCAAGCCGGCGATCCCCGGCAGGGTCAGAGTGATCGGGATGAGCTTCACGAGCGCGAAGAAGAAGACCCCGTAGACGGCGAGCCCGAGCACGGCGACCACGCCCAGCACGCGGTAGTACAGGATCAGGAAGAGGATGACCACGGCGAGGCCGACGATGCCCGCCTTGATCCCCTGGTCCAGCGCCTGCTGTCCCAGCGTCGCCGACACGGTGCTCTGGCTGATCAGGACGAGCTTCACCGGCAGCGCGCCCGTCTGGAGGATGGTCGCCAGGTCCTGCGCCGAGCTGATCGTGAAGTTGCCCGAGATCTGAGCTCCCTGGCGCCCGTCGATGCCCTGCGGGTTCTCGTTGAAGTCGATGATCGGACTCGAGAAGACCTGGTTGTCCAGGACGATCGCGAAGTGCTGCGAGAACGCGGCGGCCTGGTTGGGAGCGATGCCGAGAGGGGCCGACGCGCGCCCCCGCTCGGCGATCGTCTGCGTCACCTTCTGGAACGCCGACTGCCCGTCGCCCGTGAAGTCGAAGGTCACGTTGGGCTGCTGCGTGGTCGGGTCGAAGTTCTGCTCCGGGTTGGTGATCTCGGTGCCGGTCAGCGCCGGCCGGTCCCTCAGGACGTACTGCCGCGAATTCGAGATGTCCGACTGTGGGAGCGTCAGCGAAGGCTCGGCCGGCGCCGCCGCGACGAGGGCCCCCTGCGGGACTGATTTGATCACCGAGCCCTGGGGGCGCTTGCTGTTCCGGAACGGCAGCAGGAGGTCGGGCTTCTTCTCCGCCGGTCCCGCGAGCAGTTCGTGCGACTTCGCGTCGAACAGGTAGTAGGTCGGTCCGGTCGTTGTGCCGCCGTCGCGAGGCTTTTGCTCGGCGGCAAACTTGACCGCGCTCCACAGGTCCCGGAGCGTGTACACCTCCGGCCGGACCGGCTGAGAGGTGCCGGGGCTTGCTGGATCCCGGGGCACCCCCTGCTTGTGCGGGGGGATGATGTTGGCCTCCAGGTCGTAAAAGTAGAGTTGCGCCGTCTTGCCGACTTGCGCGATGGCCTGCTCGGCGTTCTGCACGTTCGGAAGGCCAACCTGGATTCCCCTGGTGCCGAGCCGGGATATCTCAGGCTCCGCGACACCGAACTTATCGGTCCGCGTTCGGATGATGTTGATCGCCCGCTCGATCGCGTCGGCGTTCACATCCGGGGTCTGTGGGGTCGGACGCGCCTCGTAGACGAGCTGCGTGCCGCCCTTCAGGTCCAGCCCGAGCACCGTCGGCTTGGTCGCGATCACCAACGCCGAGGCAGCTAGAAGCGCGAAGACCAGCAGGATGATGAACAGGTTTCGGCGGCGACTACCCATCAGCCTCGAACGTCAACTAAATGCCTTCTCTCCTCGCCATGGCAAGCGCCCTCGGCGCCTGGCCGGTCAAAACTACCGGGGCGTGAGGACCAGCAGCAGCCCGCCGTCGTCGTCGTAGGCAGGAAAGAGGTCCGCCACCGCCTCGGCGGGCAGGTCTCCCTCGGCGTTCACCTGCACTCGCTTGTTCAGTGACCGAACGCCCCATTCGAGGGTCGTCTCGATCGGGTCCGTCGTGCCGTCATCGTTGGTATCGGCGCTGTCGCCGCCATCGCCAGGGTCCATCCACTCCAGCCCGAGGACATCCTGCACCGGGCGGCCGATCACCTGCTCGTCCTTGAGCCCGGTCAGCTCGAACCCGCCCCTGCCGACGTCGAGGACCCGCCCCTCCTGGTCGCAGACGAAGAAGGCCGCCTCGGGCGCGGGGTAGTAGTCATCGAGCAGCTCGAAGATGAACCCGAAGCCACACTTGGAGCAGCCCTTGGGCCTGGCGGACAACCCTGCGGTGCGCTCGGTGCTCAGCTCGCGATTACCGCAGTTCGGACAGATGAAGAACGGCACGCGCGTAAGCGTAGCGATGTGCCTGGCTCGCTCAGAACAGGCTGGCGGCGGCGCTCTCCGGCATCGGGACGCCGAGGTGCTCGAAGCCGCGCTCGGTCAACACTCGGCCTCGCGGAGTCCGCTTGATCAAGCCCTGCTGTAGGAGATACGGCTCGTAGACGTCCTCAATCGTGTCCTGCTCCTCGTCCACAGCCGCAGCCAGCGTGGACAGGCCGACCGGCCCGCCCGAGAACTTGGTCGCGATCGCGTCGAGGATCGCGCGGTCGTGGCGGTCGAGGCCCGCCGCGTCGACCTCCAGCAATCCCAGTGCCTCCCGGGCCACGTCGCCCGTGACGACCCCCGCGCCGCGGACCTCCGCGAAGTCACGAACGCGCTTGAGCAGCCGGTTGGCGACCCGAGGCGTTCCGCGCGCCCGCTCGGCGATCTCACGCTCGCCGTCAGGCTCGACGTCGACGCCGAGAATCTGCCCTGAACGGCGCACGATGAGAGCGAGGTCCTGCGGCTCGTAGTGCTCCAGCCGGTGGCAGACGCCGAACCGGTCGCGAAGCGGCGTCGTGAGCAGTCCGGTGCGCGTGGTGGCGCCCACGAGCGTAAACGCCGGAAGGTCCAGCGTCACCGTTCGCGCGCCCGCCCCCTGTCCCAGCACGACGGGCAGGCGGCGCTCCTCCATCGCGGGATACAGCGTCTCCTCGATCGCACGACCCAGACGATGGATCTCGTCGATGAAGAAGACCGAGCCGGGCTCGAGCGCCGTCAGGAAGGACGCGATGTCGGCCTTGCGCTCCAGCGCCGGGCCTGCCGTCTGCACCAGCGAAACACCGAGCTCCGCGGCGACGATGTTGGCGAGCGACGTCTTGCCGAGACCCGGCGGTCCCGCCAGCAGGACGTGGTCGAGTGGCTCCCCCCGCCGCTTGGCCGCCTCGATGAACACCTCGAGCTGCTGGGTGACCTGCACCTGGTTGACGAAGTCCGAAAGCCGCTTCGGCCGCAGGGAGGAATCAAGCTCGTCCTCGCCGCCGACCAGGCCGGCATCGGCGAGGCGCTCCGCATCCGGGGCATCGAGCTTCTCGCTCGCCTGCGCCGCCGCGGCCTGGGCGATCCCGGGATCGCGCGCGACGCTCACGTTCGGGCTCCCGATCCCTGAGCCGCGCCGCGAAGCGCTGCGTTGATCATCTCTTCCACGGTCGAGCCCTCGGCACCGTCGAGGAGCGCCTCGGCCTCGGTGAGCGTGTAGCCCAGATGCATCAGGCCCTCGCGCGCGAGCAAGCGCGGTTCGGCCTCTCCCGATGAGTCTCCGGCGGCGGGGATCCCCTCGGTGAGCTCTCCCGCCACCTTCTCGCGCAGCTCGACGATCAGCCGCTCGGCCGTGCGCTTGCCCACCCCGGGCGCGGACTGGAAGCGCTTGGCGTCGCCGGCGGCGATCGCCCGCAGGAGCTCGCGAGGTGCGCCGCCCGACAGGATCGCGATCGCGACCTTGGGGCCGATCCCGGAGACCGACGTCAGGTACAGGAACAGGTCACGCTCCTCCTCGCTCGCGAACCCGTACAGGGAGAGGGAGTCCTCGCGCGCCACGAGATGAGCGTGCAGCGTTGCCTGCTTGCCGCGGCTGGGCACGGCCTTCAAGGTCTCCGCCGAGACCGCGAGCCGGTAACCGACGCCACCGGCCTCGAGCACGACGTAATCGGGCCGGCGAACCATCACCTCGCCGCGAACCGAGGCGATCACGCGGACCCCGCCTCGCTTGCCTGAGCGGCGAGCGCCCGCTCCGGGCGCATTTGTGCCGCGTGGCAGATGGCGACCGCGAGAGCATCGGCCGTGTGATCCGGCTCGGGCGGCTCCGGCAGGCTCAGGAGGCTTCCCACCATCCGCTGGACCTGATCCTTGGTCGCCGCTCCGCTTCCGCAGACCGCCATCTTCACTGCCTGCGGCGTGTAGTCGAAGCACCGCACGTCGCGCTTGGCCGCCGCCAGGAGCGCCACGCCTCGGGCCTGCCCGACGGCGATTGCCGAGCGAACGTTCTTGCCGAAATACACGTTCTCCAGGGCAACCGCGGCCGGCTCGTGCCAGGCGATCAGCTCCGCGAGCTCGTCGTGGATCTCGGCCAGGCGCGACTCGGTGGGCTCGCCGGGCGGAACCTGGATGACGCCCCCGTCCACGACGCTCATGCGCGCACCGGCGACGCGCACGACGCCGAAGCCCGTGCTCGCCACGCCAGGGTCGATCCCCATGACCAAGATCATGCGTACTGATTCTGGCCCCGAGGCCGGATGCCTCCCGTTAGGCGGCGATCTCCTCCAGGACGTCGGCCGGGATGTCGAAGTTCGCGTGGACCGCCTCCACGTCGTCGTGCTCGTCCAGGTCGTCCATCAGGCGCATGACCGCGCCCGCGTCGCCGCCCGCGACCTCGACCACGTTCTTCGGCTCCATGCTGAGCTCGGCCGACTCGATGTCGACCCCCGCGGCCTCGAGCGCCTGACGAACGGCCGCGAGATCCTCCGCGGCGCTGACGACCTTGAGCGAGCCCCCCTCCCTACTCACGTCCTCGGCCCCGACGTCGATCGCCGGGATCAGGTCGTCCTCCGAGTAGCGGTCGGCATCGACCATCACGACGCCCCGCTTCTCGAACACCCACGCGACGGATCCGGGCTCACCCAGGCTGCCGCCGTGCTTGTCGAAGGCGTGGCGAATGTCGGCGCTCGTGCGATTTCGATTGTCCGTGAGCGCCTCGACGAGGACGGCCACGCCGGCGGGCCCGTAGCCTTCGTAGATGACGCGGTCGATCGTCTCGTCGTCGGCGCCGGCGCCGGTCCCACGGTCGATCGCCCGCTGGATGCTGTCCTTGGGCATGGAGAAGTCGCGCGCCTTCTGGATCGCGGCCGCCAGTGTGAAGTTGGAGTCGGGGTCTCCCCCGCCCTCGCGCGCCGCCACGGAGATCGCCCGCGCGAGCTTCGTGAACAGCTGGCCGCGCCGCGCGTCGGTGGCGGCCTTCTTGTGCTTGATCGAGGCCCACTTCGAGTGACCGGACATGGCTCACATACTAGGAGCGGAGCGTCCAGGGTCCGCTGGGGGAACCATCGAGAGGCGGCACGGCGGCCGGGCCTCTGTGCCCGGCCGCCACGGCCTCGGCATCCCGTTGGTACGCCCGACACCGAGCCCCTGGCATGAAGCCTTTTGACGGTGTCGTACCGCATAGAACAGCGCCACGCGGCAGAAGTTGCGGGGGTGCGCTCTGTTAGATCGCTTACTCGCCGGATATCAGGCGAGGAAACGGCCGTCCCGCTGGAACGGCTCGCCGTCCACGTCGATGCTGCCGCCGCCGCGAAGGTCGCACACGAGATCCGTATGGACGGCGCTCTCGTTCTTGCCCCCGCACTCCGGGTAGCTGGCCCCGACCGCCATGTGCACGGTGCCGCCGATCTTCTCGTCGAGCAGCACATCGCGCGTGCCGCGGTCGATCCCGAAGTTCGTGCCGATCCCCAGCTCGCCCAGTCTGCGGGAGCCCTCGTCGGTGTCGAGGAGGCTCACGAGATAGTCCTCCCCCCGCTCGGCGGTCGCATCGACCACCTTTCCGGACTCGAATCGCAGCCGCGCGCCCACGACCTCGCGTCCACCCACCATCGCCGGTAGGTGGAAGGAGACCTCCCCTTCGACGGAGTCCTCGACGGGGGCGGTGAAGAACTCGCCGTCGGGCATGTTGTGCTCGCCGTCGGCGGCGATGAACTTGCGCCCGGCGATCCCGAGCCTGATGTCGGTGCCGGGGGCGGTCACGTGAACCTCCTCGTGACCCTCGATCCACTCGGCGAGCCGCTTCCATTCCTCCGCCGCGCTGCGCCAGGCCTCGACCGGCTCGTCCTGATCCGCGAAGCAGGCGCCGTAGTAGAAGTCCTCGAACTCGGCCAGGCTCATCTCGGCGTCCGACGCGTAGGCGGCGGTCGGGTAGAGCGTGTAGACCCAGCGAAACGAACCCTCGGCGCTTCGCTTCATGGTCGTCTCCATCAGCGACCGGGTTGCGGCGCGGCGCCGGGCCTGTCGCTCGGGCGGGACCTGCGAGAGCTCGCGGGTGTTGGTCTCGGCGCCGATGACGATGTTGGCATCGCATTCCTCCGCCTCCCAGCGGGCGACCGGCGAGACCCACTCCAGCTGCGCATCGGTGGCGTCGCGGAAGTACGCCGCCGACTGCCCCGTGAACGACAGCGCCACGGTGGGATTGGCGCCCGCCCGCAGCGCCTCCTCGTAGACGGCGGCAATCAGGGGCTCGCCGGCGCTCGGACCGCGGATCGCGCACGTCTCGCCTCCCTTCAGCTTGATCGAATACCCGACCAGAATCCGGGCGAGGTTGTCGACCCTGGGATCACGCATCCGCTTGTCGCTCCCCGCTGGCTGCCCGCTCGGCTCGGCGTTCGCGCGCGGCGGTCGCCAGCGCCATGAGCAGCGCGTGCATCCGCGAGTCGTCGGTGAGCTCGGGATGAAAGGCGCACAGCACGATCTGGCCCTGGCGCACGGCAATGGGATGGCCGTCCACGCTGGCGAGCACTTCGACGTCATCGCCGTGGCTGACGATCCGCGGTGCTCGGATGAACACGGCCCTGACGGGATCCGGCCCGAGGCCCTCGATCTGAAGCTCCACCTCGAAGCTCGCGATCTGGCGGCCAAACGCATTCCGCTCGGCCGTCGCATCCACCAGGCCCAGGTGCTCGCGATCGCAGACGATCATCCCCGCGCAGGTCCCGAGGATCGGTCGCCCGTCCTCGGCGTGCGCTCGAATCGCGGGCTCGAGCCCGTCGCGCTCGATGGCCTTGGTGATCGTCGTGCTCTCGCCCCCGGGGATTACGAGCCCGTCAAGCTCCTCGAGCTCGTCAGGGTTCCTCACCTCCACGGGCTCGGCGCCAAGCGATCGCAGCATCTCCGTGTGGGCGGCGAAGTCGCCCTGGCTGGCCAGCACGCCAATCCGCAACGGGCTCACGACCCCGGCCTCGGGGGGAACCGCGCTGGAGGGGGACACCGGGAGGGGCTCCTACGCTCCGCGCTGCTGCAGCAGCTCACCCTCGGCGGCGAGCTGCGCGATGTCGTCGCCGCGCATCGGCTCGCCGAGCTCGATCGACGCGGCCGCCACGCGTTCCGGATCGTTGAAGTGCGTCGTCGCCTCGACGATCGCGCGGGCGCGACGGTCCGGGTCCTCCGACTTGAAGATTCCGGAGCCCACGAAGGTCCCCTCGGCGCCCAGCTGCATGACGAGCGCGGCATCGGCGGGCGTCGCGATGCCGCCCGCGCAGAAGAGCGGCACGGGCAACCAGCCCGTCTCGGCGACCTCTCGGATCACCTCCATTGGAGCTCCGAGCTCCTTGGCCTCGGCGCCCAGCTGCTCGCTGCCGA
>DATFON010000089.1:0-10739 GCA_035265465.1 Solirubrobacterales bacterium
CGCGCTCGACCGCGGTACGCAGCCGCTCGGGGTCGCGGCCGAAGCCCACGACCTCGGCGTCATCGACGTGCTCCCGCGCCGCCAGGCCGATCGAGCCGCCGATCAGCCCGACGCCGAGGACCGCTATGCGCACGGATTCCACCGTTCGGCAAGCACGCGGCTCAGCCGCGTGCGCAGTGCCGTCATCCGACGGTCGTGAACTGCTTTCCGGCCAGCTCGGCCGCCGCCTCGAGCTTGCGCAGGTACGCGGCGAAGTCGTCCGCGTAGAGCGCCTGCGGACCGTCGCAGACGGCCTCCTCGGGGCTCGGGTGGACCTCCACGATGATGCCGTCGGCGCCCGCCGCGGCCGCCGCGAGCGACAGCGGCTCCACCAACGAGCGCTTGCCGGCCGCGTGGCTCGGGTCGATCACGATTGGCAGGTGCGTGAGCTCGCGCAGCACCGGCACGGCCATCAGGTCGAGTGTGAAGCGGTAGCTCGGCTCGTACGTGCGGATCCCGCGCTCGCAGAGCATCACCTGCTCGTTGCCCTCCTTGAGGATGTACTCCGCCGCCATCAGGAGCTCCTCGAGCGTGGCCGACAGGCCGCGCTTCAGCAGCACGGGCTTGCCGGAGCGGCCCACCTCGGTGAGCAGGGTGTAGTTCTGCATGTTGCGGGCGCCGAGCTGCACCACGTCGGCCACCTCGAGCACGGGCTCGAGATCGCGCACGTCCACCAGCTCGGTCACGATCGGCAGCCCGGTCTCGGCCTTCGCCTCGGCCAGCAGGCGAAGCCCTGCCTCGCCCAGGCCCTGGAACGAGTACGGCGAGGTGCGCGGCTTGTACGCCCCGCCGCGCAGCATCGTCGCGCCGTTGTCCGCGACCGTCCGGGCGACCTCGAGCGTCTGGGTACGGCTCTCCACGGTGCACGGCCCGGCAATCAGCGCGAAGTGCTCGCCGCCGACCTTGCGGCCGTCGATGTCGACCACGGTCCGCTCGCCCTTTCGGAACTGGGCCGAGGCCAGCTTGTAGGGCTTCAGGATCGGCACCAGGTGATCCACTCCGGGAGCACCCTCCAACCCGAGCGCGGCGACGCGGTCGCGGTCGCCGATCGCCCCGATTACGGTCAGGAGCTCACCGGGGGACACGTGAGCGGAGCAGCCGACCGATTCGACGCGCTCGACGACCGCCTGGATCTGCTCCTCGCTCGCCCCCTCTTTCATCACGATCATCATGGTTCTAGTAAGCCTTTCAGAGTCTTTGGGAATAGCAAAGCCGGTGCGGCGTCCGGTGGAGATCTCCTGCTAGGTGGGGCCGCAGCGGCCCGAGCCGGACGCCTAGCTAAATCGCCAGTAATAGAACCATGCACGCGCCGGCGCGCTCTGTGGAGCGGTGAGAGAAGCCAGCGTGCTTGCGCGGTTCATCGCTCCAAGTGTTTAGCAGGTGCAGGCGGAATAGTCCAGCGGCCGGAACCCCTCATGCAATCGCTGCGCCGAGCGCGTCGAGAAAACGCTCGTTCTCCGAGTGCGTCCCGTAGGTCACCCGGATGTGACCCGGACCGCCCAGGCTCGCACCGCCGCGGACGACGATGCCCCGCTCGCCCAGCCGCTGGATCACCTCGGCCTCGTCGCGGTCGCCGAGTGGAATCCACGAGAAGTTGGCTTGCGACGGTGGCGGATCGAGCCCCAGGTCCCGCGCGCCTTCCTCGACGAAAACCCGCTCGACGATGGTTCGCTCGACCCT
The DNA here is from genome assembly GCA_035265465.1 of Solirubrobacterales bacterium. Classification (GTDB taxonomy): domain Bacteria; phylum Actinomycetota; class Thermoleophilia; order Solirubrobacterales; family 70-9; genus AC-56. The sequence goes on from DATFON010000089.1 coordinate 1,720, forward strand.
TCCGGTGACGTCGTCGCCGTGCAGGATCGCCTCCGAGGCCGCGACCTGGGCGAGCTCGTTCACGCTGAACGGCTGGCGCACGGCATCGACCGCGGCGCGGAACTTCGCCGAGCCCAGGGCGTAGCCGCAGCGCAGCCCGGCGAGACCGTACACCTTGCTGAACGTTCGAAACAGGACGAGATTCGGAAAGCGCTTCAGCAGGTCGACCGTCTCATCTGGATCGTCGTTGATCTGGAACTCGATGTAGGCCTCGTCGAGCGCAACGGTGACATGGCGGGGGACGCGCTCCAGGAAGTGGGCGATCCGAGCCGCCGGCAGGTGCGTGCCGGTGGGGTTGTTCGGATTGTTGACGCACACGAGCTGCGTCGCCGCCGTGATCTCCGTGAGCATCGCGTCGAGGTCGTGGACATAGCCCTCGGTGAGTGGCACCCGAACCTCGCGGGCGCCCGTCAGCGCCGCGAAATGCGGGTAGATCGAGAATGACGGCCACGCGAAGACGAGCTCGGCACCCGGCTCGCAGAGGGCCTCGGCCGCCGCCAACAGGATCTCGCACGAGCCGTTGCCGATCGCGACCTGAGCCGGCTCGACCTCGAACCGTTCGGCGATCCGCCGACGTAGCCGCCTGGAGTACTGATCCGGGTAGCGATTCAAGTGCGGCGCCGCCGCGGCAATGGCGGCGATCACGGCGGCGTGCGGGCCCCACGGCGACTCGTTCGAGGCGAGCTTGATGATTTCGTCGGCGCCGAACGCCTCGCGCGCGGCGTCCTCGTGAAGGCCGGCCTCGTAGTGCGGCATGCGCTTGAGCTTCTGCGCGAAGGTGATCGTCATGGCGACTCCCATTGTGCCGTGAGCCGAGACCTTGGGCTACTTTCGGGGTGAGATGGGTCGGCTAGGTGTCGGCACGCGGCTCCTCGCGGCCAGCGCCGCTTGCGCCTTGGTGGTCGGATGCGGGGGCGGATCGGGCGAGCCAAGGACGAGAAGACCATCCGCAAGGCGCAATTCATCCGCCGCGCAGACGAGCTCTGCGCGCGCGCCGACAGGCGGACCGAACGACTGCCCGTGCCTCCGTTGCCACCCCGGCGATCCCGGCAGCTCGACGAGGCTGCCGCGTTCTTTCGCACCCAGGTCGCGATCGGAAGCCGTGAGCTCGCACGGATACGACGGCTGGGGGGGGCCGTCCCCGGGACCGCCGCGCAGGCGGCGAATCTGGACACCGTCGACGCCCTGATCGCCGCGATGCGTGCGATCGTCTACCACGCGCGTCGCGCACATCTCGACCAGACCAGGGCACGTTACCGACGGGTGCAGGCGATCAGCGAGCGCGCCACTGATCTCGCGATGCGGTTCGGGTACGACGTCTGCGGCCAGAGCGGCGTTCACCGCGTGCTGAGCCGCTGACCGCTACTGGGCCGAGTGCAGGTCGGCGCGGAGCTTCTGCGCGTCGCCCAGGTACGTGTGCGCCGGGGAGTGGTCGTCCGGCGCGTAGTAGTGCAGCATCACCCTGATCACGCCGCGCATCGCCCCGGGGACATCGAGCTCCTGGGTACACAGCAACGGCACCGTGTCGAGCCCGAGGCGGCGCGCCGCCACCGCTGGAAACTCGGCGTTCAGGTCGTCGGTCGCGGTGAACAGGCAGCTCACCATCCGCTCGGGCTCGAGCTCGTTGCGGGAAATCAGCTCCCGCAAGAGCTCCTCCGTGGCGTCCAGGATCGCGTTGACGTCGTTCCTGGAAGCCCTGATCGCCCCGCGGACGGCATAAAGACGCTCGTTCATCGGTCCGCATCCTTCCAGAGCCGCCTGACCTCCGGTGGTCGTAGCCGCCGGGACTTGCCCTCGGGGAGCGACCCGAGCGCGAGGGGACCGAACCGAATTCGGGTGAGCGCGATGACCTGGTTGCGCACCGCCTCCACCATGCGGCGCACCTGCCGGTTGCGCCCCTCGGCGATGGTCAGCTCCACGACGCGCGCCGACGTGCTGCGCACCCTTGCCGGCGCCGTCGGGCCATCCTCGAGCTCCACGCCACGGCGCAGGCGGCGAAGCTGCGACTCGGTCGCGGGGTGGCGAAGCCGGACCCTGTAGGTGCGCTCGATCTCGTAGCGGGGATGGGTCAGGCGGTTCGCGAGCTCCCCGTCGTTCGTCAGCAGTATGAGCCCGGTCGAATCGGCATCCAGCCGACCGACGGGATAAAGCCGCCGAGGCGAGTCCACCAGGTCAACCACCGCGCGCCGGCGCCCGGGCTCCCGCGCCGTCGAGACGACACCCGCCGGCTTGTTGAGCATCCACACCTCGCGGGGCTCGGGCCGTACGGGGCGGCCCCCGATTGCGACGCCGCTCGACTCATCGACGTCGCGCGCGGGATCGGTCACCAGCTCGCCCGCAACAGTGATCCGCCCGGCCGCGATCAGCTCGTCGGCGCGGCGTCGCGAGGCGACGCCGCAATGGGCCAGGTACTTCGCGAGGCGCATGCAGAGAACCTAGGGATTGGCGGGTTGTTGGCGCTATGCGCAAAGAAGTCGCCAGCGCCGGTAATGGCAATAGGCTCACAGCCGGATGCGCCACTACAGGTGGCCGTGGTCTGCGGACTGGCGGCCGTGCTGGGCCACGCTGGGTGCGGGTCGACCGATGGAAGCTTCTATCTCGACGACGCCGGGGCGAGGCCGAGTGGATTCTGCCGGCTCACGCACTTCCCGGGTCTCCCAGACAGCCTCGGCAGCTGGATGTTCGCTGGTGCCATCTACCTGATCCCGGTCGCGGTCGTCGCCGCGGGAACGAACAATCGTCGCGGCGGCAACCGGTCGGCGCGAGGTCTTCCGGATCAGCCTTGGGATCGCGGCGCTTCTGACCCTCGTCGTAATCGGCCTGAGCATCGCGTTGGCGAACGTCGGATACGCAGGCGTAGCCTGATCGGTACGAGCGGGCCCGCTACGAGGCCCGCTGCTCGCCGGCCTTCAGCAACCGCTCGCGCAGCTCCCGCTCGTCCTCGGGAGTCGGGTCGAAGCGGGATGGGTCCGGGAGCTGGTCCAGGCCGGACAGGCCGAAGAGCTTCTCGAACAGCGGTGTCGTCCGATAGACCATCGCGCCGAAGCGCGAGCGGCCGGATTCCTCGATCAATCCCCGCTCCGTGAGGGTCGCCACCGCGGACTCCGACGAAACGCCCCTGATGCGGGCGATCTCGGGGCGCGAGACGGGCTGCAGGTAGGAGACGATCGCGAGCGTCTCCGCCTGGGCCTGGGTGAGCGGCGGCGTGCGCGGCGTCGACAGGAGCCGGCGGGCCGCGTCCTCGGCCACCGGGTCGGCGGCGAGCGTGTAGCCGCCGGCCACCTGGCGCAGCACGACGCCTCGCGTCTCCCCGGCCAGGGCGCCCTCCAACGCATCCACGGCGCGATCGATCTCTGCCTCGCTCGCGTCACAGGCCACTGCCAGCTCGGCCGTCGACACAGGTTGCGGCGACAGGAACAGCAGGGCCTCCACCGTTCGCTCCAGAACAGTCATTGCACCTCCACCTCGATCGGTCCGAACAGGTCTTTCTGCTTCCAGGTCGCCTCGCCGCGCTTGTGCATCTCGAGCAGAGCGAAGAGCGTCACCGCCTGCGTCAGGCGGTCCTCGTCCGCGAACACCTCGTCGAAGTCGAACCGCCCGCGGCGCGACAGCAGCTCGCGAAGCACGTCGAGCCGGCGCTCGAGCGAGACGGTCGGCCGGATGTGGCTCGTGTCCGGCTCCGGTGGGATGCGAAGCAGATCCCCCAGGGCCTCGGCGAGCCGGGTCGGCTCGTAGACCTGGGTCGCGGCGTCGAGGGACGCCCGCCGCAGCTCGGGCGGCAGCGGCGCAGCGCGGTAGGTGTAACGCCGTCCGTCGGCGAACAGCCCGGACAGATGGATGGCGGCCTCCCGGTAGCGGCGGTACTCGAGCATCCGGGCGAGGAGCTCGTCGGCGGCCTCCTCCGGGCCGAGCTCGAGCTTTTCCTCCTCCCCAGCGGGGAGCAACAGGCGCGATTTCAGCTCCAGCAGCGAGGCGATCAGGACGAGGAACTCGGTCGCCGAATCCAGATCGAGCTCGCCGGAGCTCTCGAGGTGCTCCAGGTAGGCCAGGACGATCTCGCCGAGGGAGACCTCCGCGAGCGAGATCTCCTCACGGAGCACGACCGCCATCAAAAGGTCGAACGGCCCTGCGAAGACGTCGAGGTCGAGATCGAGCTCGGCGGGCCTCACGGCGAGAACCGTAGCGCCGCCCCCGGCGACTCCATCGCCGTGACCGCGTAGAGACGCCATTCTCCGGGCACGCCCTTCAGCTCCGCCTGGCCACGATCCTCGAACTCGATCCCGGATCCCACGACCAGGTCCTTGACGGTGCTGGAGACGAGCACCTCGCCCGCTCCCGCCCGCGCCGCCACGCGCGCTCCGATGTGAACGGCCATGCCGCCGACGTTCCCGTTGCGAATCTCGCACTCGCCGGCGTGAAGACCGGCTCGCACCTCGATTCCCAGCGCATCGACCTCATCCTTGATGCTCGAGGCGCAGTGGATTGCGCGGGCGGGGCCGTCGAACGTGGCGAGAACCCCGTCGCCGGTCGTCTGGACGACGCGGCCCTGAAACCGCTCCACGGCGCGGCTGACAGCTTCGTCGTGGCGATCGAGAACCGCGCGCCATTGCTGATCACCGAGGCGGGCCAAGTGGCCAGTCGAATCGACGATGTCCGTGAACAAGACGGTGGCGAGCACGCGCTCCGGCGGACGCACCTGGCGAGTGCCGGTGACGAACTCCTCGATCTCGTCCAGGATCGCGTCGGCACCCTGGGTCCACAGCAGGTGGTCGGCGCCGGGCACCACCACGTGCCGAGCCCCATCGATGTGCTCCGCGAGGTACCCGCCCAGCTCGGGCCGCACAACCCGGTCCTCGGCTCGGTGCAGGATCAGTGTCGGTGCGCTCACGAGGGGCAGTGCGTGGCGCACGTCGAGATCCGTGTACAGCTCGATCAATGCCGCGGCACTCTTCGGGCTCGTCCCGGTCCGCAGCAAATGCGCCCACTGGCGCTCCGTCTCGGCATCGCCCACCTGCGACGGTGCCCACAGCTCAAGAGCGACCGGCCCACCCCACTCTCGCCGGATGCGGTCGCCCATGCCGCGAAGAGCCTCGGGCGTCACCCCGTCGGGATAGTCCGGAGCCCGGGTCACTCTCGCGAATCCGCTCCAGACCACCAGGTGCGTGCACCGCTCCGGGTGGCTGGCCGCGAACATCAGCGCCATCGCTCCACCCTCCGAGATCCCGAAGACGGCGGTCCGCTCGGAACCAACCTCGTCGAGCACCGCGACCATGTCGTCGACCATCTCCTCGATCGTCGGCGGACGGCCGACCCTGTCGGAGAGACCCTGCTCGCGCTTGTCGAACACGATCAGGCGCGAGAACGACGCGAGCCGCTTGAACGCTCGCGCGGCCTCGGGCCACTCCCAGAGCGCCTCCACATGCGAGACGAACCCCGGCGCGAGCATCAGGTCCAATGGACCATCGCCGATCACCCGATATGCGACGCTCAGATCGCCGCTCTGCGCGTATCGGGTCTCGGTCACGGTCCGCGCCCGATCCTACGGCTCAGCGACGGGGCGGGCCGATCCCCATCGCCTCGCGGACGTCCGCGAGCGTGTCCGAAGCGATCGCGCAGGCCTTCTCGGCGCCCGCGGCGAGCGTGGCCTCGATCGCGCCCTCATCTCGGCGAAGCTCGGCGTAGCGCTCCCGAACCGGCGTCAGGTAGGAGACCACCGCCTCGGCGACCGCGCCCTTGAAGTCCCCGTAACCGGACCCCTCGAAATCGCTTTCGATCCGCTCCGGATCGACCTCGCGAATCACGGACAGGATGTCGATCAGGTTTGTGATCCCGGCCTTGTCCGGCGCGCGGCGCACCTCGGTCCCCGAATCGGTGACGGCGCTCCGCACCTTCTTTCGCACGGCGTCAGCTTCGTCCAGGATGTAGACGGTCCCCTGCTCGGAGCCATAGGTCGTGGACATCCGGGAGGCGGGCTCCTGGAGGTTCATGATCCGGGCGCCGACCTCGGGATAGCGACCCGCCGGCACCTGGAGGACATCGCCGAACCGCGCGTTGAACCGCTCCGCGATGTCACGCATGACCTCGATGTGCTGGCGCTGGTCGTCGCCCACGGGGACCTCGGTCGCGCGGTAGGCGAGGACATCGGCGGCCATCAGCACGGGATAGAAGAACAGCCCGGCCGAGACCAGCTCGCGCTGCTGCTCGGACTTCTCCTTGAACTGATGCATCCGGTTCAGGTCTCCCCAGGCGGTCACCGCCGCGAGCAGCCAGCACAGCTCCGTGTGCTCCTTCACATCGGACTGGCGAAAGAGGATGCAGCGATCGGGGTCGAGCCCGGCCGCGATCAGGATCGCGGTAGTGTCGTAGAGGCGCTCACGAAGATCGGATGGATCGTGAGGAACCGTGATCGCGTGCAGGTCGACGATGCAGTAGATGCCCTCGCCCCGATCCTGGCCCTCGACGTACTGGCGGATCGCTCCGATGTAGTTGCCCAGGTGCTTTTGCCCCGTTGGCTGGATGCCGCTGAAGATCCGTTCCGTGGGCGCCATGGCGGGCGCGGACTATAGAGCCAGACCGCACCGCCCCCCGGTGCTCAGAGCTTCTCTTCGCCCACCTTGTAGGCGATCTGCAGGAAGTCCGAGATCGCCACCGTGGCCATGACTGCCGCGACGAACCGCGTCGCCCTCGGCGCGACGACGAGCCCGGCCACGTACCCGGTGGCCACCCACTGATCCAGGCAGAAGGGGCAGACGATCAGCTCGCCGACCGTGTGCTGCAGCCCAATCCCGCGGGGACTCTCCTCGAGCTCGCCCGGACCACCCTCGCCCTCGTGCTCGGTGAACGGGGCCCGAAGCGGCGCGGTCACCTTGTCCTTCGCGATCGTCCGGCTCGTCTTGTGGCTCGCCACCCCGATCAACGCCAGGTCGCGCCCGGAGATCCCCTCCGGGAGCCGACCGCGGAAGCGCCACAGGAACGCCCCCACGGTGGCGGCGTACGCGCCGGCCAGGAGCCCGTAGGGGACAAGCCGTGAGCGCGGCTCGGTGGGGTCGCCCGCCCCGTTGGACGACTGGATGCCCGGGGCGGCCTGCGCGTGTTGCGGAGATGCTGGCGTCATCGAGGGTCGCCCGCCGAGTTCCCATCAGGGGGGAGGTCGAAACCTAGGGCGGTACCGAATACCCTGAGTCACGATGGCTCCCGAGACCGAGACCGCTCGCGCCGTGGTGACCGAGTACTTCGACGCCCTGGCGGCACAGGATCTCGATCGTGCGGTCGCGACGTGGAAGCCGGGCAGCCTGGATCGCCTGTACGGCTTCGCCGACATGGTCGCCCCGGATGGGATTCGGGACTACTTCGCGGAGCTCTTCGCCGCCATTCCGGAGTTTCGACTCGAGGTCCGCTCGATGGTCACCGAGGGCGACCAAGTCGCGGTGCACTGGCGCGCCTCGGGCACCTTCGACGGCGATCGGAAGTTCCAGGGCTTCACGCCGAACGGACGTCCGGTCGAGCTGGAGGGGCTCGATCTGCTCACCGTCGAGGACGGCAACATCGTCTCCAACTACGCCTACACGAACGGGATGGAGTTCGCCCGCCAGGTGGGCGTGATGCCTGCCCGGGATTCGGCTGCCGAAAGCGCGATGGCGGCGGCGTTCAACGCGAAGACGGCACTCGAGAAGCGCCTACGAGGCAGCTGACCCAGCGGCGCCCCGGCTACGGCTCGGGCTGCTCGCGGAGCTGGTGTGCCGGCGTGAAGAAGTTCCGGTACGCGAGGGTCACCGCGATCAGCCCCGCAAGGGCGACGCTCCCCAACAGGGTCCACAGCAGGATCAGCTGCAGCCGGACGGCGTCGGTCGGGCTGGCCCCGGCGAGCAGCATCCCCACCATGGTCCCGGGGAAGAAGATGAGGCCCGTCGTCTTCGTCGAGTCGATGAGGGCGATCATCCCCGAGCGCAGGCTGCGCTGGACGATGGGCGCGGCCGCCTGCGTCGAGGTCGCACCCAGCGCCAGCGTCGCCTCCACCTCCCGGGCGTGAGCGGTCATGTCGTCCCCGAGCCGATTGAGGGTCACCGCCGCCGCCGTCATCGCGTTTCCAACGACCATCCCTCCCACCGGGACGAGGTATCGGGGCTGTGCCTTGAAGATCCCGAGCGCCACGACGAGTCCCAGCGTTGTCGCGCCGGCGATCGCAAGCGCGACCAGGAGTGGCCAGAAGGCATTGGGCACGCGCTTGGCTCGACGTTGCGCGGTGAAGGCGCCGAACACGACCATCACGGTGATCAGGGCCAAGACGAACCACAGGCTGTCCTGGTCGAAGATGAACTTGATGACGTAGCCGATGGCCGTCAGCTGGATCGCCGAGCGGACAACCGCGATCCCGATGTCCGCTTCGAGATCGGCCCGTCGCCAGAAGGACACGGCGACCGCCACCGCCACGAGCACCAGCGTCGCCGCGACCTCGCCCAGGGTGACGTGAATCGAGCTGCTCATGTGACCGCGAGCTGCTCTCTCACGTGCCCCTCCCCCACGACCTGGCCCTCGTCCAGCCGCACGACCCACTCGGCCATCCGACGCGCCTGGGCGAGGTCGTGGGTCACCAGGACCGTGGAGACGTTGACGCGTTCGCGGAGGTGCAGCAGGGTCGCCTCGACCGCCCCGCGAGCCCCCTCGTCGAGCGCCGACGTGGGCTCGTCGAGCAGCAGCACCCTGGGCTCGAGCGCAAGGGAACGGGCGAGCATGACCCTCTGCTGCTCGCCCACCGAGAGCTTGCTCGCCGGCCGGTCGGCGAACGAGGAGTTCAGGCCGGCGAGATCGAGCAACCGTGGAACGTCCGGCTCGCGCCCGGCGAGGTCGGCCGCGAAGCGGATGTTGTCCTCGACCGTGCCCTCGAGCAGAGCGGGCAGCTGCGGCACCAGGCAGACCTCGCGCCGCAGCTCGAGCGGATCGCGCTCGCGAACATCGCGCCCGTCGTAGCGCACGGTCCCCGA
>DATFON010000090.1:0-10123 GCA_035265465.1 Solirubrobacterales bacterium
GAAGGTAACCCGCAACGAGGCGAGGCGAAACGGTGACCTCGGCATCGAGGCCGTGCGCGGCGTGATCGACGGCGGCGGCAACAGGGCGAGGGGCAACGGGGACCCGCGCCAGTGCACGCACATCGTTTGTAACTGACCATCCGCGCCCCCGGTCGACTGGCGATGCCCTTCGATCCTCCACGATGGTGCGCGAGGCGTGGGAGAACTGGTATGAGGGCGCGAAGGCGGGCACGGTCCGAAACCGCTCGGGCGATCCTTACAAGCCCTCGGCGCTTCGCTCCTACGAGCGGGCTATGAGGCTCCGCGTGCTGCCCGAGTTCGGACCTAACCGAGTCGCGGACATCCGACGTCCCGACCTCCAGGGCTTCGCCGATGAGCTCCTCGGCGGTTCGCTGAGCGCGTCCGCGATTCGCTGCACCCTGCTTCCACTGCGAGCTGTGTTCCGGCGAGCGCTGGCGCGGGGCGAGTTGGCGGTGAATCCCTGCGACGGACTGGAGCTGCCAGCGGTTCGTGGACGGCGTGAGCGCTTCGCCTCACCCGAGGAGGCGGCTGAACTCGTCGCCGCCGTTCCTGACCGGGATCGAGCGATATGGGCGACGGCGATGTATGCCGGGCTTCGCCGCGGCGAGCTCCAGGCTCTTCCCGACGACAACATCGACCTGGCGGCTGGCGTGATTCGCGTCGAGCAGGGCCGGGACGATCGCGAGGGAATGATCGAGTTGAAGTCTCAGGCGGGCCGGCGCAAGGTGCCGGTCGCAGTCGTCTTGCGCGACCACTTGACGGAGAACCGGATGCGCCGCGGTGGCGGGCTCGCGTTCGGGCGAACCGCCGACGTGCCGTTCGACGCGAAGTCCCTACAGGATCGCGCCGACAAGGCGTGGAAGAAAGCGGGACTCGAACGGATCACCCTGCACGAGTGCCGGCATAGCTTCGCAAGCCTGATGATCGCCGCCGGCGTCAACGCGAAGGCCCTATCGACGTTCATGGGCCACGCCACGGTGGCGATCACCCTGGACCGTTACGGCCACCTGATGCCGGGCTCAGAGGACGAGGCCGCGGGGATGCTTGACGCCTACCTGACGGCCCAAAGGAAGCGGGCAGAGGAGGCGGCCCGCCGGGCTGGCGAGTGTCTGACTGGCGAACTGACTGGCGAACAAGTGGCGAACGAAACCCGAAAAGCGCTTGGATAAGCCATTATGCGTACCCCATCCGCTCGAGAACCGGGATCTCGTGGATCTGCGGGGGCTGCAGGTGGTCCCAAAGGACGCCTCGCGGACGGTCGTACACGCGCTCGACGTCGATCGCGGCGCGCGGGGTGACGATCAGGTCGACGGGCAGGTCGTGGTCGGTCATCATCAGGTGCTCGCGCAGGATCTGGATCGGGTGGACCGTCGTCGCCACGAACGTGTGAGTGTCGATCTTGCCCTCCTCGATGAGGAGCCCGTACTCCAGGTCCGAGAAGCCGCCGCCCTTGCCGACCCGCGCCCCGCTGAGGTTGACGGCGACTGAGCCGCAGAGGACGAAGTCGATCTCGGGGATCTCCTCGAGGGCCACGACCCTGCCGTGACGAAGGGCGCCCTTGATGGTGGCGGCTTCACGAACCTGGGCCTTCGTCAGCCGCTTGGGGTCGAGGAGGCGGAACGGGTGCTGGTCGCGTAGCCGGGGGACTGCCATGACGAGCTTCTTGCCCTGCTCGAGGGCCAGGCGCCTGGCGTGCGTCTGCGGCGAGTCCGGGTTGGTCTTGATGACCTGCGCGCGCTTCCACAGGCGATGCTGAGAGAGCTTCTCGGCGGCCAGCTTGGCGCCCGCGAAGTTCGGGACCCGGCCCTCGGCGCCGGGAAAACGCGACACGCCCTCGCGGTCCATAGCCCGCCACACGGCGCGTCGCACCTGGTCCTTGGAGCGCATGCAGGGAAAACATATGAGAAGGGCGGCGACTTGGTCGCCGCAGCAGCAGTTTTGTTGGTGAGGGGCTTTAGCCCCGAAACTGGCTGGTGCCGTTAGTGGAGACGTAAGGCGGCGAAAGCCGCCGTCAGGGATTGGCCGGGGGGCGCGGGGCGCTGGGCTGCCAGAATGCGGCGCCTGGTGGCTGACGAGCAAAGGACATCCCTGGCCGGGCCGGTTGTCCCGGCCGAGAGAGCCGGCGAGGAGGGATCCGAGGAGCAGCTCCCGGAGCGCCGGCCCGCCGAGATCATGCGGGATCTCCTGCCCGCGATCGAGCACGAGCGGCGTCTCAACGACTGGGGCCGCTCCGAGCGGGTCGAGGGCTTCATGGACCGGACCCTGATCGAGTTCTTCTACCGATACTGGTTCCGGACGGAGGTCGAGGGGATCGACAACGTCCCGTCGGAAAGCGGCGCCCTCGTCGTGTCCAACCACGCCGGCGCACTGCCTCCGGACGCGGCCATGATCGCCAAGGCGATTCGCGAGGAGCACCCGAACCCGCGCCCCCTCTATCTGACAGTGGAGCACTTCTTCAAGGGCTATCCCGGGTTCTCGATGCTGATTCCCAAGGTGGGCGGCGTCGCCGCGCACCCGGCGAACGTCCACCGGCTGCTCTACGACGAGCGCCAGCTGGTGCTGGTCTTTCCCGAGGGCCGCAAGGGAACGGAGAAGCTCTACCGCGACCGATACCGCCTGCGGCGCTTCGGCCGTGGGGGCTTCGTGGAGGCTGCGATGCGCGCCGAGGCCCAGATCGTCCCCACCTGCGTCGTCGGCGCGGAGGAGTCGGCGCCGATCTTCGGCCACGTGGACGTGCTGCGCAAGCTGACCGGGCTCATCTACTTCCCGATCACCCCGACGTTCCCCTGGCTTGGTCCGTTCGGGATGCTCGGGTACCTGCCCGCCAAGTTCAAGATCCGGTTCCTGGAGCCGATCGACACCGTCGAGCTGGGCGGGGCGGAGGCCGCGGAGGACAAGGCGCTGGTCCAGACACTCGCCCAGGAGATCAGGGCACAGATCCAGGAGAACCTCCACGAGATGCTCGCGATGAGGAAATCCGTGTGGCTGGGCTGAGCTCGCTGGCAGCGGCGGAGGACACCGCGACGAGGCGGGTCCTCGTGACCGGGCTGTCCACGTACTGGGGCGGCCGCCTGGCCCAGGCCCTCGAGAGCTTCGAGCACATCGACGCGATCATCGGCGTCGACAGCGAGGCGCCCACGCGCGAGCTCGAGCGCACCGAATACGTGAAGGTCTCGAACCAGCACTCCCTGCTCGAGCGCATCGTCCGCGCCGCCGAGATCGACACGGTCATCGACACCCGCCTGGTCGTCAACTCGCTGATGGCGGCGCCACGGCTCGCTCACGAGAACAACGTGATCGGGACGATGAACATCCTGGCCGCGTGCACCGGTTCCGATTCGCCGGTGCGGAAGTTCGTCTTCAAGAGCTCCACCCACTACTACGGGGCCGAGCAGGACGATCCCGCGTTCTTCACCGAGGAGATGGGGCGCCCGCACCCGCCGCACACGGGCCTCGAGCGCGACATCCTGGAGGCCGAGCAGGCGGTCGGCGAGTTCGCCCAACGAAACCCACACGTCACGACGACCATTCTCCGCTGCGCCAACGTGCTCGGCCCCGACGTGGACACGGCCTTTACCCGGATGCTGCGGCTGCCGATGGTGCCGATGGTCCTCGGGTTCGACCCTCGCCTTCAATTCGTGCACGAGTACGACGTCGTCCACGCCCTTGAGCACGCCGCCTTCCGCGTCGCGCCCGGGGTCTACAACGTCGCCGCCGACGGGGTTCTGGCCCTGTCGGAGGTCATCGACCTCGTGGGCAAGATGCCGCTGCCCGTCCTACCGCCCTGGGGAACGGGGTTGGCGACCGGGTCGCTCCGGCGCTTGGGCTTCCGCATCCCGGTCGAGGTGGTCAACCAGCTTCGCTTCGGCCGTGGGGTCGACAACCGGCTGTTCAAGGCGACCGGCTTCGACTACGGATACACCACCCGCGAGACGGTGATCAAGCTCTCCGAGCATCTTCGACTGGCCCCGGTGATGCGCGGCACCGAGCACGAGTACACCTACGAGCGCGAGGTCGAGGAGTTCCTGCGCTGGAGTCCGAACGTGCGGCGCGAGCACCCTGGGGAGCGCGGCGGGGTGGCGGACGACTCCGATCCGATGGGGATTTAGCGCCGTTTAGCGCCGTCGGGGATCTGACACCGAGCCACGCAACCGGCGTTGCGGCGCCTGCCGCGAGTCGGATTTGACCCTTGGTCGCCCTACACTCCCCCGCTGGGGTGAGTTTGAGTGGGGCGTAGAGCTCAAATATTTCTCGTCTCCCTTGTGGGGGTGTTGTGCGCGTTGGCGGTGGCCGCCTACGCGATCGACCGCGTCAACTCGGACAAGATCGCCGACGGCATCCAGATCGGCGGGATCGACGTCGGTGGCATGTCCGCGGGCCAGGCCCGCAATCGCGTGCACGCGAGGCTGGTAAAGCCGCTCGACAAGCCGGTGACGGCCACCTACAACGGCACCAAGTATGTCCTCAATCCGGACAAGCTCCAGATTCGCGCCGACATCGACGGGATGATCGACGCCGCCCTGCGGGCGAGCCAGTCCGGCGGCTTCCCGACACGGGTGTGGCGCTACACCACGGGCGGCTCGGTCGATCGCGAGATCGCGCCCCACATCACCTATTCGTCGAAGGCGATCGACGAGTTCGTCGACAACGTCGCCTCGGATGTGAACACTCCGGCGCAGGACGCCACGATCAGTCCGACCCCGAGCTCCCTCAACACGGTTCCGGGCTCGGACGGCGTCTCGCTGTTGACGGACAGGCTTCGCACCCAGCTGCGCGGCGCGATCGAGAGCCCGCACAACCGCACGGTCAAGGCACCCGTGCAGAAGCTCGAGCCGGATGTGACCACCGACGAGCTCGCCCAGGAGTATCCGGTCTACATCACCATCGACCGGGCTGCCTTCCAGCTGCGTCTCTGGAGGGACCTGGAGCTGGCCAAGACCTACACGATCGCCGTGGGCGCGGCCGGATACGAGACCTCCACCGGTGTCTACAACGTCGAGAGCAAGCAGGTGAATCCGACCTGGTACGTGCCTGACGCCGCGTGGGCCGGGGACCTGGCCGGGGAGGTGGTCCCGCCGGGCCCCGACAACCCGCTGCAGGCCCGCTGGATGGGCTTCTTCGACGGCGCCGGAATTCACGGCACCAGCGACGTCGGCTCGTTGGGCAGCGCGGCCTCTCACGGGTGCATCCGGATGTCGGTTCCGGACGTGATCGAGCTCTACGACCAGGTCCCGCTCGGCACGCCGATCTACATCGGCAACTAGAGTCGGCGCCGCGGCGGGAGCCGCGCTGCACGGGGAGGCGAGCGGCACGCGGCGCCGAACCTTCCGGGCATGAGCGACGAGAGCCCGGAGCCGGCGATCAGCCCTTCCTGGGAGGCCGCCCTGCTCGGCTTTCGGCGCGAGCTGGAGCGCCGCGGGTCCTCGCGCCACACCCTGCGGGCCTATGGCGGCGATCTCACCGAGCTGGCCGAGTGGGCCACGGGGCGCGGCAAGGAGCCCGGCTCGCTGGCCTACCGCGACCTCCGTTCCTACGCGGCCGCGCTGTCCGAGCGCGGTCTCGCACGCGCCAGCGTCGCGCGCAAGCTGGCCGCCGTGCGGAGCCTGCACGACCACCTGGCGCGAACGGGCGAGGCGAGCCAGAACCCAGCGGAGCTCCTGCCGATGCCGAAGAAGGCCTCGCGACTTCCGCGGGTGCTCGGGCCCGACGAGATCGCGAGACTGCTCGACCGGATCCCGGCCTCGGGACCGCTGGAGGTGAGGGACCGTGCGATGCTCGAGCTCGCATACGCATGCGGGCTGCGGGCCGAGGAGATCGTCAACGTCGACGCCGAGGCGGTGGACTTCGAATCGGAGACCGTGCGGGTCACCGGTAAGGGCTCGAAGACGCGAATCGTGCCGATGGGCGAGCCGGCCCAGCGCGCGCTGGAGCGCTACCTGAGCCAGGCCCGCCCGGCGCTTGCCGCCGACCGAGCCGAGCCCGCGCTGTTTCTGTCGCGCCGGGGCCGGCGACTGTCGCCTTCCGACATCCGCCGCCGCCTCGATCGGTGGGTGCGGGAGGCCGCCGTGGCCGGGCATGTCTCGCCGCACATGCTGCGCCACTCGTTCGCAACGCACATGCTGGAGGGCGGTGCGGATTTGCGCTCGATTCAGGAGCTCCTGGGGCACTCCAGCGTGTCGACGACGCAGGTGTACACGCGAGTCGAGCCGGGACGGCTGCGCCGGCAGTACGCACGCTCTCATCCACGGGCCTGACTCGCGACGGATAGGTTGTCACTGGGGACGATGGAGACAAACGTCAAAGCTGTCGAACTCCGAGAGCTCTGGCAGCGCTACAAGGAGCAGGGGGACGAGCGCGCTCGGGAGCGGCTCGTCGTCGCCTACTCGCCGCTCGTCAAGTTCATCGCCGGCCGGATGGCATCCGGATTGCCGTCGCACGTCGAGGAGGTCGACCTGATCTCCTACGGGCTGCTCGGCCTGATCGGCGCGATCGAGCGCTTCGACCTCGATCGCGAGATCAAGTTCGAGACCTTCGCCGTGGCTCGCGTGAAGGGCGCGATCATCGATGAGCTTCGCTCCCTGGATTGGGTGCCGCGTTCGGTTCGCGCCCGGGCGCGCGACGTGGAGAAGGCGCACGCCGAGCTCGAGGCCAAGCTTCAGCGGGCTCCCACCGAGGAGGAGATGGCCGCGAAGCTCGACATGGGCATCGACGACTTCAACGACTCACTGCTCGAGATCGCGAACTCCTCGGTGCTGGCCCTCGACGACCTGTGGACGTTCGCGGACCCCGAGGGCGGGGGCGGGCAGATATCGGTTCTCGACACCATCCACGACCCCAACGCGGTCGACCCCGAGGGCGAGGCACAGGCGTCCGAGCTCAAGGACCGCCTCGCGGACGCGATCGAGTCGCTCCCGGAGCGCGAGCGGCTGGTGGTGGCGCTCTACTACTACGAGAACCTGACGCTGCGCGAGATCGGCGAGGTTCTCGGCGTCACCGAGTCGCGGGTCTCACAGCTTCACACCAAGGCCGTGCTCGCGCTCAGATCGCGATTCCCCGGCAGGCCTTGACGCTGGTAACGGATCGTTAACCCATATATTGCGGCCCGTGGGCCACAAGGCAGCCGACCGGATCCGCAACGTCGCGCTGATCGGCCACCGGGGGAGCGGAAAGACCAGCCTCTGCGAGGCGCTTCTGTTCGAGGCCGGGGTCGTCAATCGGCTGGGGCGCGTGGACGAGGGCTCCACGGTGTCGGACTTCGAGCCGGATGAGCAGGAGCGCTCGATGTCCATCGGCGCCAGCATCGCGTCGTTCGACTACTCCGATCGCAAGATCAACCTGATCGACACCCCCGGCGATCCGTCCTTCGTCGCCGACACGCTCGCCGCCCTGCGGGTCGTCGACGCCGCGGTCGTCGTGGTCAACGCAGTCATGGGGGTCGAGGTCCATACGGAGCGGCTCTGGCAGCGCGCCCACGAAGAGGGACTGGCCCGCCTGGTCTTCGTGAACATGCTCGACCGCGAGCGCGGCGACTTCTTCCGCTCGCTCGAGTCGCTCAAGGAGGCGTTCGGTCCGCACGTCGTGGCCACCGAGATCCCGATCGGAACCGAGCACGAGGTCCACGGAGTCATCGACCTGATCGACATGAAGGCGTTCACCTATGAGGGCGACGGGCGCGGGAACTCGACCGAGGTAGAGATCCCCGACGACCTGCGATCGCAGGCCGAGGAGTACCGCGAGAATCTGATGGACGAGGTCGCCGAGAACTCGGATGAGCTGATGGAGCGCTACCTCGAGGGCGAGGAGGTCTCACACGCGGAGATCGTCACGGCCCTGAAGAAGGGCGTCTCCGAGGGTCATCTGTTTCCGGTCACCTGCGGCGTCGCCACGCACAACCTCGGCACGAACCGCCTGCTCGAGGCGTTCGTCGAGGATGTCCCCTCGCCGGCGATGCGGGGTGGCGTCCGAGCACTCGACGGTGACGGAAACGAGATCGAGGTCGAGCCGACGGAGGACGGGGACCCCGTCGCATACGTGTTCAAGACCACGGCCGACCCCTACACCGGGCGCATCAACCTGCTGCGCGTGTACTCGGGGGTCCTGCGCTCGGACTCGCAGGCCTTCAACGCGACACGCCAGGCGAAGGAGCGGATCGGACAGCTTGCCGCGCCATGCGGCAAGGAGACCTCCACCGTCGACGAGCTCGGGCCCGGCGACATTGGCGCCGTCGCCAAGCTTCGCGACACCCAGGCCGGCGACGTCATGGCGGGGAAGGACGCCTCCGTTGCCTTCCCGCCGCTCGATCTGCCCGCGCCGGTGATGGCATTTGCCTTCGAGCCGAAGTCCAAGGGCGACGAGGAGAAGGCCGCCAGCGCGCTGCGCCGCCTCGAGGAGGAGGACCCGACGCTGGACGTGCACCGCGATCCCGACACCGGCGAGCAGATCATCGCCGGCCTCACCCAGGTTCACGTCGAGGTCATCACGGACAGGATGAAGCGCCGCTACGGCGCCGAGATCGAGCTCCACCCGCCACGGGTCCCGTATCTGGAGACGATCCGCAAGTCCGCCAAGGCGCACGGGCGCTACAAGAAGCAGACCGGAGGCCGAGGCCAGTTCGGCGACTGCCACATTGAGATCGAGCCGGTGGAGTCCGGGACCGGCTTCGAGTTCGTGAACGCGATCAAGGGGGGCGTGATCCCGGGTGGGTTCATTCCCGCGGTCGAAAAGGGGATCGCCGAGGCGATGCAGCAGGGGATCATGGCCGGGTACCCGGTCAAGGATCTGCGCGTCAGGCTCTACGACGGCCAGCACCATTCGGTGGACTCCTCCGAGATGGCCTTCAAGATCGCGGGCTCGATGGCCTTCAAGCAGGCCGCCGCGGAGGCCGATCCGTACCTTCTGGAGCCAATCGTGCGAATCACGGTCTCGGTCCCGGAGGAGAACGTGGGCGACGTGGTTGGCGACCTCAACTCCCGCCGCGGCCGGCCGCTGGGCGTGGAGCCGAAGGGCGCGCTGACCGAGATCAAGGCGGAGGTCCCGATGGCGGAGGTGCTGGACTACGCGACGGACCTGCGGGCGATGACCGGCGGCAGGGGGGACTACACGATGGACTTCGAGCGCTACGAGGAGGTTCCCGGACACATCGCCCAGAAGGTGGTGGCGGAGGCCCAGGCGGCCGACCAGGACAAGGTCCGGGCCTGAACGAATCGCTTCCGCGCGGCTGAGTTCCTCCCGCGCCTTCGAGGGCATTGCTACGTTGACTTCGTGGCTGACACGCACGACCCGTTCCCGGCCTGCGATGTCTGCGGGCGAACAATCCTCAAGGGCGAGCAGATCCACGAGTACCTGACGCCACAGCGCCAGCGGATCCGCGTTTGCGTCCTGTGCCGCTCGCGAGCCGAGTCGTCGGGCTGGACTCCGGTCTCGATGGCGCACACGCTCGAGGATGAGCAGCCCAGGCGATCACGCGGCCAGGCACTCAGGCAGCGGTTCGGCCGAGCCGCATCTCGTGCACGGTCCGCGGCCCGTTCCCGCCGCGAGCCGGCCACCGAGCGCGAATACACCGGGGAACACGAAGCCGGACAGGCGGACTTCGAGCGTGCGTGGGCCGAGCCCCCCGAGACGCCGGAGCCCGCCACGGCCGCGGATGCATCGGCACCGGCGACGGAAGCAGACGCCGAGTCCGAGGCGGCTTCCGAGGTGGCGCCCGCGGCTCCCGACCCCGCCGAAGAGCCGCAGCCGGCCACGCGGCGCCAGCCGGCGAAGCCGCCGACGCGACGTCAACCGCGCTCCCGACCCGCGAAGCGGAGCGCCAAGCCCGCGGCTGAGCGCCCCAAGCCGGCTCGCAAGAGCCCGGCGAAGCGGGGCCCGGAGGCGCTGATGCGGCGCGCCGTCGAGCGGTTCAATTCAAGCGAGGAGCGCCGCAAGGTCGCCGGCCTCATCAGATCGCTCGGCGAGCCACGAGCTGGCGCGCGGCCGGATCCCCGTCGCCAGTTGGCGATCGTCACCGTCGCCTGGGAGCTGTCCTGGTATCAGTGGGAGGTCGGCGCCGAGGACGACGACGACCACGTGCGCGAGGTCGCCAAGGGCGCCGAGGTCTCGGAGC
>DATFON010000091.1:0-8776 GCA_035265465.1 Solirubrobacterales bacterium
TCCTGGGAGACGTGGCCTCCGAGCGCGGCCTGGATGGGATTTCCCGGCGCGACCCGCATCAGCAGGAAGACCATCGTCAGCAGGATGAGGACCGTCGGGATCGCCAGCGCCAGGCGGGTCAGGACGTAGGTCCGAAGGCTCCCGTGTCTGCTCATTTACGAGTAGCTCCTGATCGGCACCCTTCCCTCCACGCGACGTTGCCGCGGCGCCGGTGGGCGCCGCGGCATCACCTCTACCCGATTCGCGGCTAGTCCTTCGTGATCAGCCAGTACCGGAAGATGAACGATGGGTCGAATGTGTCGTCGACCCCGTTGACCCCGTCGCGGACAGCGGCTACCTGCTTGCCCTGCCAGATCGGGACCGTCGGCACGTCCTCGGCGCCGATGTCCTGGATCTTCTTGAACAACGCTGCCCGCTTGGACTCGTTGCTGGTCGCCGCCTCCTGCTCGAGGAGCCTGTTCATCTCCGGGTTGTCGTAGGAGATGTTGAGGAAGCTGTCCTTGGCATAGAACGGCGCCGTGTAGTCGTTCGCGTCCGGGTAGTCCGGGAACCACCCGAGCTGGTATTGCGGGTACTTGTTCGTGAACGCGGCCTCGGAGTACTGGGTCCACTCCGTCGACTTGAGCGTGACCGTGAACAACCCGCTGTCGTCGAGCTGTGTCTTGATCTCGGCGTACTCGTCGCCGGATGCAGGACCGTAGTGGCTTGGCGTCCACCAGATCTCGAGCGGGACCGGCGTCTTCACGCCGGCGTCCGCCAGGGTCTTCTTCGCGGCATTGACGTCCGGTGTTTCGCCGTACTTGTCGGCGAACGCCTTGGTCGCGAACTGCAGGCCCTGCGGGACCATCGAGTACAGCGGATCCACGGTGCCGTCGTAGACGTTCTTGGCAATCGCTGCGCGGTCGACCGTCTGTGCCACCGCCTGGCGGATGGCCAGCTTCTGGGCGTCGCTGGTGCCCTCCTGGAGCTTGAGGTTGAAGACCAGATACCTGATCTCCGTCCCGTTGCCCTCGACGACGCTGACGCCATCGGCGTCGCGAAGCGACTCGATGTCGGTCGGGCTCAGGCTGCGGTACGCGATGTCCACCTCGCCGTTTTCGACGTCCAGCTTCAACGCCGAGGGCTTGTCGTAGTACTGGACGATCGCCCGGTCGTTCTCGGCCGGGTCGGAGCCGGTGTAGGAGGTGTTCTTCTCGAGCACGGTCTGCTGGCCCGGCTTGTAGGAGGCGACCGTGTAACGGCCGGAGCCAATGACCTCGTCGCTCGGCTGCAGCTTGTCCTTCGGGAAGTCGGTGGAGTCGACGATCGCGAACGACGCCACGGTCAGGACGAACGGCCAGGTGGCGTCGGGCGTCTTGAGGTGGAACACGACCGTCTTGTCGTCGGGGGCGTCGACGCTCTTCATGTTGGCCAGCAGCGACGAAGCGCCGTTCGGATCGGCAATCTCGACGTTGCGATCGAAGGAGAACTTCACGTCCTCGGCGGTCAGATCGTCCCCGTCCGAGAACTTGAGGCCGTCCTTCATCGTGCACTCATAGGTCGTCGGGTTGGTGAAGTCGCACGATTCCGCGGCCTCGGGCACCGGCTTGTTGTCACCGGGCGGGATCGTGAGCAGGTTCTGGTAGACGTTGTAGATGACGTCGTAGGAGGGGAGGTCGTACGCGCCTGCCGGGTCGTACGAGACCGGTTGGTCCGTCGTGCCGCGGATGATCGTTCCGCCCTCTTCGCCGCCGCCCCCGCAACCGACGGCCGCTACCGCCAGCGCGGCGGCAAGAGCCGCAGCAGTTCCCAACCGTCGCACGAGACTCATCCACTACCTCCCTCGTAGGGCCGGTCGCCGTCGCGATCGACGCTGAAACCATCCCGAGTCTTCAGCCTTGTCATCAGTCCTCTCTCCCGGGTGCCGCGGTGCTGCCGCGTCCGCGGCTTTCCGTGGATTGCAGCCTATATGAGCCCGAGCGCCGGCGCTCAATCACGCCGCATCCGCCGGACCGCCAGCAGAAGCACGGGGAGCGCCAGCACGGCCAGGACGATTGCCGCCACGTACCTGCCCCGGGCGAGGAGCACCGTGGCGGTGAACACCAGGACGATCAGGAGGGTGAGGCTCATCGGCCGCTACGGCCTCCTTGGCGCCGGGCTCGAGGGGTCAGGCGGGCTCTCGCTCCAGCCCCGGAAGCGCTTCTTTGACGGCCTCCGGGTGCTCGCGATGAAGCGGGTGATGGCAGGCGGCAAAGTGGCCGTTGCCGTAGTGGAGGAGCTGGGGCTCCTCCTCCGAGCAGATCTCGGTGGCGTAGGGGCAGCGGGTGTGGAACCGGCAGCCCGAGGGGGGATTCGCCGGGCTTGGAATGTCGCCTTCCAGCACGATCTGCTCGCGCGCCGCGTTCGCCCGCGGGTCGGGGATCGGAAGCGCAGACAGGAGCGACAGGGTGTACGGGTGAATGGGGTTCGAGTACACCCGCTCGGCGGGCCCCAGCTCGACGATCTTGCCGAGGTACATGACGGCGATCCGGTCCGAGACGTGGCGGATCACGCCGAGGTCGTGCGCGACGAAGACGTAGGTGAGCTTGAACTCGTCCTGCAGGTCCTCGAGGAGGTTGATGATCTGCGCCTGGATCGAGACGTCGAGCGCCGACACCGGCTCGTCGGCGATGATCATCTTGGGCCGCAGCGCCAGCGCCCGGGCGATGCCGATCCGCTGCCGCTGGCCCCCCGAGAACTCGTGCGGGAACCGGTTGTAGTGCTCGGGGCCGAGTCCCACGCGCTCCAGGAGCTCGTTGACCTGGCGCTTGAGCGTGTCGCCCGATGCGAGCCCGTGGATGCGGAGGGGCGTGCCGATGATCTGCCCGACGCGCTGGCGGGGGTTGAGCGACGCGTATGGGTCCTGGAAGATCATCTGCATCTCCCGCCGGAGTGGCCGCATCGTGTGCCCGCGCCGGCCAACGATCTCCTGTCCATCAAATCGCACCGAGCCCGAGGTCGGCGGGATCAGCTGCAGCACGGTACGGCAGAGCGTCGACTTGCCGGACCCCGACTCCCCAACGAGCCCCAGCGTCTCGCCCTCCTTCACGGTCAAGCTGACGCCGTCCACGGCGCGGACGCGGCCGATCTCGCGGTCGATGAGCACCCCGGACTTGATCGGGAAGTGCTTGACGAGGTCGCGAATCTCCAGGAGGCCGGTCTCCGCCTCCACGCTCGCGCGATCCGCGGCGTCGGGAGCAACGGTCGCCGTCACGCGGCCGGCACCTCGAGCCCGATCTGGTCGCCCTGGATCACTCGCAGCGTCCGCTTGCGCTCGGGCGGCAGCCAGCAGCGGTCGAGATGCTCCCGCGTCCCGCTTCGCGGGTCCAGCCCCGGTGTCTGCTTGCAGCGATCGAACTCATGCGGGCAGCGAGGCCGGAAATGGCAGCCCTGGGGCGGGGCGAGCAGGGAGGGGGGCTGGCCTTGGATCTGCGATAGGCGGTGCGCGCGGGGGCGGTCGGGCCGGGCCAGCGAGCCGAGGAGCCCCCAGGTGTACGGGTGCTGCGGGTCGTAGAAGATCTCGTCCAGTGTCCCCGCTTCGACGATGCGACCGGCGTACATCACGTTGATGTAATCGGCGACGTCCGCGACGACGCCCAGATCATGGGTGATCAGGATCACCGCCATGCCCAGCTGATCCTGAAGGCGCTGGATGAGGCGAAGGATCTGCGCCTGGATCGTCACGTCCAGCGCCGTCGTCGGCTCGTCGGCGATCAGGATCCGCGGGTCGTTGACGAGCGCCATCGCGATCATCACCCGCTGGCGCATGCCGCCCGAGAACTCGTGTGGATAGTCGTTGAGGCGATTCTTGGCGTCGGGAATTCCCACCAAGCCGAGCAGCTCGGCCGCGCGGTCCCTCGCCGCCTGCTTCGACATGTCCTGGTGGGCGTGGATCGCCTCCGTCAGCTGCTTGCCGATCTTGTAGAACGGGTGCAGCGAAGTCAGCGGGTCCTGGAAGATCATCGCGATGTCCTGGCCGCGAATGGATTGCAGCTCGTCCGCCGAGGCCTCGTTGAGATCGCGGCCCTCCAGCAGGATCCGCCCCTCGATCGAGGTGACGGGGGAACGAGTGAGGCCTAGGATCGTCATGTTCGCGACGCTCTTGCCGCAGCCCGACTCCCCCACGATCCCGAGCGTCTGGCCCTCCTCGACGGAGAACGAGGCGCCGTCGACGGCCTTGACCACCCCGTCCTCGGTGTGGAAGTGGACCTTCAGGTCCTGAACCTCGAGCAGGCTCATCGGTAGCGCACCCTTGGATCCAGATAGGCGTAGGCGATGTCGACGATCAGGTTGAAGGTCACGATGAAGAACGCTCCGAACAGGACGATCCCCTGGATCAATGGAAGGTCAGAGCGATTGATCGCCACCACGATCTCCCTGCCGACGCCGGGAATGTTGAAGACCGATTCGGTGAGGATCGCGTTGCCGGCGAGCAGCAGGCCGACATCGAGGCCGAGCAGCGTGACGATCGGGGTGATCGCGCTGCGCACCCCGTGGCGCATGATCACATTGCCCTCGGAAACGCCCTTCGCCCGCGCCGTGCGGATGTAGTCCTCGGACATGACGTCGATCAAGCTCGAGCGTAAGTACCGCGCGTAGATTGCGGCGGTCGCCGCGGCGAGCACGAGCCAGGGTAAGAACAGAGACCAGCACTTCGCCCAGAAGCTGTCGGCGTCCAGGTAGCTGCCGATTCCGGGGAACACGTGGATGAGCCCGACGTCGCTGGCGAAGAGATAGAGGGCCACGAGCCCAAGCCAGAAGACCGGCGCCGAGATCAGGGCAAGCGAGGTGACCATGGTCGTGCGATCGAGTGCCGATCGACGTTTGACCGCCGAGATGATCCCGACCGGCAGGCCCATCAGCAACCAGAAGACGACGGCGCCGGCGACCAGCAGCGCCGTCGCCGGAAGGCGCTCGTAGATGATTTCGCTGACCGGCGTGTTGGATTGGAAGCTCCTGCCGAAGTTGAGCGGACCGGTGCCGCCATGCGCCGCCGCTCCGAACCAATCGAATGGGGTGAATACCTGGGTCATGTAGCGCGCGAACTGCTCCAGGTATGGATCGCTGAGCCCGAGCTGATCCCGGATCTGCTCGATCAACTGGGGATTGGCCTGCCGCCCGGCGCGCAGCTTCGCTGGATCGGCGCTCGGGAAGACGTAGAAGATCAGGAAGATGACCGCGCTGACCAGGAAGAGCAGCGCGACGCCCCAGAGCACCCGGCGGACTATGTAGCGAAGCATCGTCGTTCAGCCAAGGGACGAAGGCCCCGCCGCCCGTCCGGGCGGCGGGGCCTCTCCGTTTGCGCTCAGGTGACCTTCCTGGTCAATCCTCCCCCTACTATCCGCCGACCGACGTGTAGGACAGATCCCACTCGCCGTTGAACAGGTTGGCGACGCCCGCGACGTCAGCCGACCTGACCAGGACGTCGTTGTCCCACACCCACGGCACCGCCGGAGCCAGAGCCGTGATGTCCTGGTCGATCTTGCCCCAGGTCTCGGCGCGCTGCTGCTCGTCCGTGATCGTCACGGCCTGATCGATGGCCTTGTTGATCTTCGGATCGTCCAGCTGCGGCCAGTTGGAGTTGTTCGACGGGTTGATGCTGTCCCCGCTGAACGGCACCTGGAGGATTGACTGCGGATCGTTGAAGTCCTTGACCCATCCGACGTTCGGGCACACCTGTGGCTCCTGTGCCGGAACGGAGCAGAACTTCGTGTACATGATGTCGTGAGCAACTGGCTGGAAGGTCACGTCGAACCCGAGATCCTCCAGCTGGCCCTTGAACTGGGTGGCCGTATCGAGGCCCGGTGGCGCATCGTCGCCGACCATGGTGATGTCGCAGTCGGAGCCCTCGCACTCGCCGCTCTTGAAGCCGGCCGCCTTCATGTACTTCTCGGCGACCTTCGGGTCTCCATTCGGATTGGCGAGGAAGTCGAGATCGGGGCCTTGAAGACCCCCGGCTTCCTCGAATCCCGGGATCAGCGGCGGGATGAAGTGCGTCGCCACGGGTCCGAACAGCTCGCCGCCGCGGGTGTTCCGCAGCGCCTCGCGGTCGGAGCTGGCGATCACGGCCTTCCGCACGTTGATGTCGTCGAACGGCGGCTTCTGCGTGTTCAGCGCGATGTAACGCAGACCACCTGACGGCACTGCCACGAGCTGATCCTTCGAGAACTCCTGGCCCGTCGCGACCTTTTGGACGATCGTCTTCGACGGCGGGAAGTCCCCATTGATCTGGGAGTCGCCGTCGAGGATCTTCTGCGCGGCCGACGTCGGGTCGCTGAATCCTTCCTGGATGTTGATCTGGTCCACGTACGCGGGGCGGAAATCTCCGGTCGCATCTCCGTCCCAGTTCGGGTTCCGCACGATCTCGATCTCCTTGCCCGGGGTGTATCCGGTCAGCTCCCCGGAGGAGTCGTTCTTGACCATGTACGGGCCGGTGAACGTGACGTGCTCGCCGTAGGTCGACGGGGTCTCAGCATCGAACTCCTTGGCGTACTCCTCCGGCACCGGAGCGCTGACCGGCAGGGAAAGCGCCTGGATCACCGGAATCGACGAGGAGCGCGTCAGGTGAAGGACGAGCGTCTTGTCGTCAGGGGTCTCGATCCCGCTGATGTCAGGCGCGGTGGTCTTGTCCTTCGCGACCTGCTGTTCGGCCTCCTTGAACCCCTCGAGGTCGCCGAGGTACGCGGCTGTATAGCCGTTCGGGACGCCCGGAAGCAGCGACCGCTCGATCGCGTACTTGACGTCGGCGGACGTCACGTCGCGATCGACCGGCGGGCTGTACTTGATCCCGTCCCTGATCGTGAAGGTGATCGTCTTGCCGCCGTCGGTGACCTGCGGCTGGTCCGCGGCGAGGTCAGGCACGGGCTGGGTCGCGTCCGGAGGCCATCCCATCAGCGTGCGCTGAGTCGCGAGCGTGACCATGTACGTGACCTGGTAATAGGCGGCACCGGGGTCCATGTAGTCGATGTCGCTCTCGTTGAGGACGGTCAGCGTCCCGCCCTCCTTGGCGTTGTCGGGCGCCGCGGTCGGAGCCTTGAAGTCCGACGGAACTCCGGCGCTCTCCTCGCCGCCACCCTCGTCGTCACCGCCGCCACATGACGACAGCACGCCGACGAGTGCCACCAGCAAGACGGCCGGTAGCAGCAGCCTGAACATGGTCAATCGCATCTTCCGATCCTTTCGGTTGGGATGAGGTCGTGCATTTCCTACTCGATCAAGTCTTCTTGGCCTTCGGGTTTAGCGCGTCCTGCATGGCGTCGCCCACCAGGTTGAAGGCGAGCACCGTCATCAGCAGCGCGATACCGGGGAACAGCATGTACCACCAGTAGGTGCTGAAGTTGGGAGTGGCGTCCGCGATCATCTGGCCCCAGCTCGGCTGGTCGACCACTCCGACGCCGAGGAACGACAGAGCCGCCTCGTACAGGATCACCTGAGGGATCAGGATCGAGGCATAGACGATGATCGGCGCCGTCAGGTTGGGCAGGAGCTCTCGGAAAATGATCCGTGTATGGCCAGCTCCGGAGGCCCGGGCGGCCTCGATGAACTCCTTCTCCCGCAGGGAGAGCGTCTGACCGCGCACGATGCGCGCGATATACGTCCAGCTCGTCACCGCGATCACGAAGATCACCACGCCAAGCCCCGGCTTGATCAATCCGCCGAGACAGCCCGAGCTCGTGCCTTCCTCGCCGGTGCTGAACGTGCACGCCGCGGCCAGCCCGATCGCGAGCATCAGGTAGGGGATCGCCAGGAGGACGTCCACGAGCCGCGACACGATCGTGTCGGTCCAGCCGCGGAAGTAGCCGGCGAGAAGACCGGCGATCACGCCCATGATCGTCGCCAGGAAGGTCGCGACGAACGCGACGATCAGCGAGACCCGTGCGCCATAGATAACCCGGCTGAAGACGTCCCGCCCGAGGCCGTCGACCCCGAAGAGGTGGGCGCTCGATGGCCCGCTCGCGGTCGCGAACGTCGGGTCGAGCGCGTTCGGGTCGTCGACGTCGGGGCCGGGCGCCCCCACCACGTCGACGATGACCGGAGCCAAGATCGCAACCAGGACGAGAATCGTGAGGAAGACGAGCGAGGCCATCGCGAGCTTGTCTTCCTTGAACCGCCGCCAGAACAGCTGCCAGGGCGAGCGGGCCGCGATCTTGGTCGGATCGATCTCGGTGAGCTCCGCCGATCCTCCGACGGCGCCAGGCCTTCCACGGAACTCGGACGACTCCGGAAAGTCGTGAGCCTCCAACCGTCACCTGCTCTCTGTGGAACTCAGCCGATTCAGCCGCATCCTCTAGCTACCCCCGCGCACGGCTCCATCCGCTCGTGCACGCGCCGCACATCATATGCCTCCGGCGACGCCGGCCGCCCGGCGCGAGAGCGCTCTCGCCAGATCCTCTGCGGGCGCGAACGCGAGCGCCGAAGCGTCAGTGGCCGAGCCGAGGGCCACATAGCCGTCCCCGACCTTCCACGACCGCCCGGGGCTGAGGTTCTCCGCCAGCAGCCCCAGGGTCATGTAAGCCGGGACGCCCACCGCGAACTGCTCCGCGTCGTCGTGGTGCTGCCAGCGGAAGGCGATCACCCCGACGTTGCCGTCGCCGCACCCGCTCTCGCATCCCTCCTCCGGGTCGCGCGGGCGCCACACCGCGAATCGCCCGCCGGCCCAGCCGGACGCCCCCGTCGTCGCCTGGGTTCCGAACGCGCCGGCGAGCAGGATCGCTAGCGCTCGCTCCTCGCCGGCGGTTCCGCCGCCCACCGGTCTCCA
>DATFON010000092.1:0-3325 GCA_035265465.1 Solirubrobacterales bacterium
TTGCACGGCGATGCTGGCGCTGTTCCTGGGATTCACGAAGCGCCGTCAGGAGGCGATGGACGAGATGGATGCGATGCCCGCCGCCTCTTCCGGCGCGAGGCCGGCGACGACTCGGCCCGTCCTCGAGCACTACTCGCTGCCATTCCTGGACCAGGTGGTCGCGATGGTCACGGCCGGGGCGATCATCAGCTACGCCATCTACGCGGTGAACAGCCCGCTGATCGGCAGCAAGATGCTGGCCACCGGCCCGTCGGTGCTGTACGGGATCTTCCGCTACCTCTACCTGATCTACGACCGCCAGGACACACGCTCGACGGCAGCGATCCTCACCGAGGACCCCGGGATGATCTTCGCGGGGGTCTCCTGGATCGGCGTGGCCCTGGTGATGCTCTACGTGGTCGACTGACCGATAGAGTCCGCGCGCGATGGACCTGACGCTGAATGCGGAGGAGGAGGCTTTCCGCGACGAGGTTCGCGCCTGGCTTCAGGAGAACCATCCGGGGGATGAGCCGGACGGCGAGGAGGCCAAGTTCGAGTTCAGACGTGCGTGGCAGCTCAAGATGCACGAGGCCGGATGGGCGGGCATCTCGTGGCCGAAGGAGTACGGCGGCCGCGGCGCCACGCTGATCGAGCAGGCGATCTTCAGCGAGGAGATGGCGCGCTCCAAGGCACCGTCCCCGGCAAACGTACTGGGGCTCGTCATGGGCGGCCCGGTCGTCATCGCCCACGGCAGCGAGGATCAAAAGGAGCGGTTCCTCGAGCCGATCCTCTCGGCCGCCGAGATCTGGTGTCAGGGATTCTCCGAGCCCGAGTCGGGATCGGACCTCGCGTCGCTGAAGACCAAGGCCGTGCGCGACAACGGCGGCTGGCGGGTCAGCGGCCAGAAGGTCTGGACGACCTATGCCCACGAGGCCAAGTGGTGCATGCTCCTGGCGCGTACGGACACCGACGTCCCCAAGCACAAGGGCCTCACCTACTTCATCTGCGACATGGAGCAGGACGGGGTGGAGGTGCGGCCGCTCCGCCAGATCACGGGCGAGGCGGAGTTCAACGAGATCTTCTTCGAGGGCGCCCACGTGGACGACGAGAACCTCATCGGCGGGGAGGGAAACGGCTGGATGGTCGCCATCACCACGCTGATGCACGAGCGGGCC
Source organism: Solirubrobacterales bacterium (assembly GCA_035265465.1). Lineage (GTDB taxonomy): Bacteria > Actinomycetota > Thermoleophilia > Solirubrobacterales > 70-9 > AC-56. Next base: position 1,155 of record DATFON010000092.1, read on the forward strand.
GGACTCGGAGCCGCCTCGGCGATCTCCGTGCGGCGCGACCTCGACGAGCTGATCGCCGTCGTCAACGAGCGCGGCCTGGGCGATGACCCGGTGATCCGCCAGCGAATCGCCGAGCTCAAGATCGGGGTCGAGGCGCTGCGGCTCGGGTCGCTGCGCGCACTGACTCAGCAGATGAAGGTGGGCATCCCCGGACCCGAGGGCTCGATCGCCAAGTGGGAGTGGGCGATGCTGAACCAAAAGCTCACCGACCTGGCGGCCGACGTCCTCGGCCCCGAGGCGCTCCGGCCGGGCGCGGAATGGTCCTACCGCCTGCTTCGCTCCCGCGCCAACTCGATCGAGGGCGGCACGACCGACGTGATGAAGAACATCGTCGCCGAGCGAGTCCTGGGCCTCCCCCGACTGCGGTAGCGCCGCTTGCCCGCGGCGGATCAGGCGAGTGCGGGAATGACCTCGCGGCCGATCAAATCGACCATGTCAAGGTCCTCGAACAGCAGGTCCTGAAGCATCACGCGATCGACCCCGGCGGCCCGAAGCTCGCGCAACCCCTCGACCACGTGATCGACCGTTCCCGCCACCCAGGAGGCCGGTAGGGACGCCAGGAACTCGTCGGGGTCCGCGTCGGGATCGCCCCGCCACGCGGCCAGCCTGCGGGCCCGCTCGCGAAGCTCGCCCGCGTCGGCACCGACGAGGCATCCCGTCATCAGCGAAAAGCTCATCCCCGCCGGATCGCGACCGACGCTCTCGGCGGCCTCCATGATCGCCAGCCTTCGGCTCCGGCATTCGTCTGGCGTCGCGAAGGCCGTGTTGTACTCGTCCGCCCACCGAGCCGCGAGCTCGGCGCTGCGCGGGCCGGCGCGGCCACCGAGAACGAGCCTCGGCCTGCGGATCGGCTTCGGCAGTGCCTCGAGCTCCTCGATTCGGTAGTGACCGCCCGCGAACGAGAAGCGCTCGTCGTCCCATTCACGGCGAACGATCTCCAGCTGCTCCGCGAGCATCTCCATCCGCGTGCCGGTCGGGGGGAAGGGAAAGCCGTAGAGGCGATGTTCGACCTCCCACCATCCGGCCCCCAACCCCACCTCGATGCGGCCGCCCCCGGAGATGTGGTCCGCCGTGACGGCGAGCTTCGCGAGAACTGACGGGTGGCGGAACGTGACCGGCGAAACGAGGGTCCCGAGCCCGATGCGGGACGTGGTCGCAGCCAGCCCGCAGATCGTCCCCCAGGCATCCAACGCGCCGCGTTCGCGGCGGTCATCGACGGAGATGTAGTGGTCGGAGCGAAACAGGGTGTCGAACCCCCCGCGCTCGCACGTCTCCGCGAGGGCCCGCCAGTGATCCCAGCCGACATCCTCCTGTCCCTCGATCATGAGGCAGACGCGAATCGGTTCCTCGGCCATCCGTCCGCACGCTAGCGCTTAAACTGCGCCGCCAATGGACTTCGGCTTCAACGACGAGCAGCAGGCGATCAAGGAGACGGCCCGCGAGATGCTGGCCAAGCGGTCGCCGCTGTCGAAGGTCCGGGAGGCGGCGGAGTCGCGATCGTACGACGACGCGCTGTGGAAGGAGCTCTGCGAGCTGGGCTGGCCCGGGATCGCGATCGCCGAGGATCACGACGGCCAGGGGCTGGCGATGGTGGAGCTGACGATCCTGTGCGAGGAGCTCGGGTACGCCTGCGCCGCCTCGCCGTTTCTCTCGAATGCCTCCGCGGGCCTCTTCATCGAGCACGCCGGCAGCGACCAGCAGCGCGAGCGCTGGCTCGGCGGGATCGCGTCCGGCGAGGGCCGGGGGGCGGCGGCGTTCGAACCGCGCAGCAACGACCTCGTTCCCGACGCCGAGCGTGCCGCGGTCCTGGTGCTGAACGACGGCGACAACGCGGTCGTGGTCGAGGCTTCGGAGGCCGAGATCGAGCCGGTCGAGCTGATCGACGCCACGCGCTCCTACGCGCGGGTATCGGCCTCCGGAGGGGAAGCGCTACCCGGCGATGTCGAGGCCGCCGCCGACCGCTCCGTCGTGGCGCTCGCCGCCGAGCTCACCGGGATCGCCCAGCGGGCGATGGAGCTCGCCGTCGACTACGCCAAGGAGCGCCAGCAGTTCGACCGGCCGATCGGCGCGTACCAAGCCGTCTCGCACCGCTGCGCGGGCATGCTCTACGACACCGAGGAGTCCCGCTCGCT
>DATFON010000093.1:0-4308 GCA_035265465.1 Solirubrobacterales bacterium
TCCCGGCAACGGGGCCTCGCCGGAGCCGCGCCTTCGCCTCGGCGGGATGGCACTTCGCAACGGCCTCCTGATCCACGGCCCGACGGCTTGGGCCGCGGCCGCGCGTGCGGCCGACGGCGGGATCGAGATCGCGTCCGGCCCCAAGCCGACATTCGCCCGCGGGCCGCTTGGATCGGTTCCGTTGCTGCGCGGGCCCCTGCGTCTGGCCGAGGCCTTCGCCGTCGTCCCGATCGCCCGCCGCAAGCTGCCGGCGGCTCGCCTGCCCATCGAGGATTCGCGGGTGCTGGCGATCGGGCTCGCGACGGCTGCCCTGAGCAGCGCCATCCGCCGGCTGGGGCCCACAACCGTCGCCCGGGAGGCCATCATCGCCACCCTCGGCGTGCTGCCCGCGGCGACGGCGCTGCGCGACCAGGATCTGGCCGCCTACCACGGCGTGGAGCACAAGGCGATCGGAGCGTATGAGCGCGGGAGCTTCGACCCCGCGGACGCGCCGAAGGAACACGAGCGCTGTGGCTCGAACCTCGTCCTGCCCCTCCTCGTCCTCTCGGTGGCGGGACAGCTCATCGTCGAGCGGCTCGTGGACAATCCGGGTCCCGCGGCGCGCGCTCTGGCCGGATTGGCCAGTGTCTCCGGTGCCGTTGAGCTCTTCGCATACGCGGAGCGATCGCCGGACTCGGCGGTCGGGCGCGGGATTCACGCCGCCGGGCACGCGATCCAGCGCGTTCTCTCCACTCGCGAGCCAACCGAGGAGCAACTCGAGGTCGGATCGGCCGCCCTGCGGGAGGTCCTGCGCGCCGAGGCTGGCGACAGCGGCCGTTCAGCCACGGCGTGAGGCTGCCGATACTTTCTAGGACATCGTGATCACGCCTGCGAATTTTCTAGGCCTCGACCTCAATTGGGACCTGTACACGATCAGCACCGTGGGGATGTTGGGGTTCATGGGCGTCCTCGTCTACCTGGTGGGGCGGACCCTCAGGCTGATGCCGCGCACCAAGCCGCAGCAGATCACGCCCAGGTCGGCCAGCTCGATCACCTGGGACGACATCGCCGGGGTCGAGGAGACGAAGGACGAGCTCCGCGAGGTGGTTGAGTTCCTGCGCAGGCCGAAGCAGTTCAAGGCGCTTGGCGCCACGGTGCCGAAGGGCATTCTGCTGCACGGACCGCCGGGCACCGGCAAGACTCTGCTCGCCAAGGCCGTGGCCCACGAGTCGGGCGCCAACTTCTTCGGGCAGTCTGCCTCCTCATTCGTGGAGATGTTCGCCGGGCTGGGCGCCGCGCGCATCCGCCGGCTGTTCAAGCAGGCGCGCGAGCACGCGCCCGCGATCATCTTCATCGACGAGCTCGACGCCGTCGGGGCACACCGAGGCTCGGACATATCGGGCGAGCGCGACCAGACCCTCAACCAGCTGTTGGTCGAGATGGACGGGTTCGACTCGCGCGACAACGTGATCGTCATGGCCGCGTCGAACATGCTGGAGAAGCTGGACAAGGCGCTGTTGCGCCCCGGGCGCTTCGACCGCCAGGTCTTCGTGCCGCCGCCCGACATGCGGGGCCGTGAGCGGATCCTGAACGTGCACACGCGCTCGAAGCCGCTTGCTCAGGACGTCAACCTGGAACGGGTCGCGCAACACACCGCCGGGCTGACGGGAGCCGACCTGGCCAACCTGTGCAACGAGGCGGCGATCCTGGCCGGCCGCAACAGCCGCGACTTCGTCGCCCAGGCGGACTTCGACAACGCGTTCGAGCGCGTGGTCGCGGGGCTCCAGTCGCGCAAGGTCATCACCGACCACGAGAAGCGGGTCGTCGCCTGGCACGAGGCCGGCCACGCCCTGGTGTCCGAGCTCCTGCCGAGCGTGGACAAGGTCCAGAAGGTCTCGATCGTCCCGCGCGGCAAGGCGCTCGGCTACACGCTGAACCTGCCGCAGGAGGACCGCTACCTCAAGTCCCGCGAGGAGCTGATCGACTACATGAAGGTCCTGCTGGCGGGCCGCGTGTCGGAGCAGATCACATTCGGGCGCATCACGACCGGGGCGTCCGACGACCTCAAGCGGGTGACCGACATCGCGCGCGGCATGGTCTACGAGTACGGAATGGGCACGTCCATCCGCTCGCACCAGGTGCCGGCCGACGACTACAACGTCTCGGAGGCACTGCGGCAGACGCGCGACGAGGAAGTCTCGGAGATCTCCGAGGAGGCGTACCGCGGCGCCTACCGGCTCCTCGTCGACCATCGCGACCTGCTGGACGGGATCGCGGAGCGCCTGCTCGAAAACGAGGTGATCGAGCACGACGAGATCCGCGAGATCATGGACCGCGACCGGGTCCAGTCCGCGCCCAGCCCCGATGGCGCCGCGCCCGAGCCCGACCGGCCTCCCGCCGGGGATCGAGCGGCGGCCCTGGCGTCGAAGCCGCCCGAGCCCAAGCAGCGCTAGCTCGCGCCGCGAGGTCCATAGACTCACGCGCGATGTTCGAGCTGATCGATCACGTCGGCGTGGCGGTGTCGGATCTCGACCGCGCGATCGCGCTGTACGAGGGGACGTTCGGCATGCCGGTCGTGCATCGCGAGACCGTCCGGGAGCAGGGCGTGGAGGCCGTGCTGCTTGACGTGGGCGACGGGCACGTGGAGTTGCTGTCCCCGCTCGGGCCCGAAACGGTGGTCGGGAAGTTCATCACGAAGCGCGGCGAGGGCCTTCACCACGTTGCCTACCGCGTCGCGGACATCGACGCGACCCTCGAGGCGCTGAAGGAGGCTGGGGTCGAGCTGATCGACGCCGAGGCGCGGATCGGCATCCGCGGGAGCCGGGTCGCGTTCCTCCATCCCAAGTCCACCGGCGGGGTCCTCACCGAGTTGGTGGAGCCCGCCGGCGATCACGAATAGGAGAAGAGATGGCCGATGAGATGAAGAGGATCGAGGTGGGCTTCGCGGGCGGGCAGGTCATGTCCGCGCGTGTGACCATGGACACGCTGAAGGACCTGCGGGCGGCGGTCGAGCGCCGCCAGGGCTGGCACGACCTCGACGCCGAGGACGGCCCGGTGTCCCTCGACACGACTCAGGTGGTCTTCCTCCGCACCGCCGCCGCGGCGCACACGATCGGCTTCTCGAATAAATGACCGAGGGCGTGCTCAGCTCCGCTTCCGCCGCCCTCGGGGCCCATTGGCTCGGTGACTAAGCGCAGCATCCTCGCGGTGGCGGCTGTGGCCGTTGCCGGCGTCGCGCTCTGGTGGCGGAAGAATCCCTCGGCGTGTCCCTACGGCCAGCGCTTCTGGGTGCAGGCGCCGCATCCCGGGATCACCCGCCAGCGGCTCCGGGAGATCCTCGAGCCGGGTTCAGGGGAGCGGATTCTGGAGATCGGGCCCGGGACCGGCTACTACACGCTCGACCTGGCTGAGTGGGTTGGGGCGGAGGGCGCCGTGGAGATCTTCGATCTCCAGCAGGAGATGCTCGACCACACGATCCGCCGCGCCCGCGAGCGCGGGCTGTGGAATGTCACTGCAACCCAGGGCGACGCGCAGGAGCTCCCCTACGAGGACGACGCCTTCGACGCGGCGGTCCTCGTGACGGTCCTTGGCGAGATCCCCGATCAGGACGCCGCGCTGCGCGAGATCACGCGGGTTATGCGGCCCGGGGGTCGCTTGATCGTCGGGGAGCTCTTCGGCGATCCGCACATGGTCACAGTGGCGTCACTGCGCCGGCGAGCCGAGACCGCCAGGCTGCGGCTCGAGCGTCGAGTCGGCTCGCGGCTCGCCTACTTCGCGCGCCTGGAGGCCTGACGGCCCGGCCGGGTCCGGCCGCGCGCCCCTAGCTGCGTCTCGACGACCGAGTCGATCGCCTTGCGAGCCCGCGCGAACGCGCCCGGGTCGCCGAAGAGCCTGAAGGCCGAGTTCGCCCCCTGCGCCAGGGCGTGGAACTCGAACGCCAGGAGCTTCGGGTCGTCGGCGCCGGCGGCGCGAGCCTGGCTCTCCAGATAGTCCATCCACGCGGCCACGGCGTCGCGGACACGGTCCCCAACCGGGCCCGGGCGGTCGTCGAACTCGATCGAGGCCGCGGCGAAGAAGCATCCGCCCGCGAACACACCGCGCTCCAGATAATCCAGATAGCTCGCCCCCAGCGCGCGGAGCCTTGGTGCGCCCTCCGCCTGCGCCAGCGTCGGCTCGATGACCTCCCTTACGAACCGTGTCGAGGCCACTTCGACCGAGGCGAGCTGCAGCTCCTCCTTGGAGCCGAAGTGGCCGAAGAGGCCGCTCTTGCTCATCCCCAGGTCGGCCGCCAACCGGCCGATCGTCAGCCCCTCCAGGCCCTGAGTCGAT